>NZ_JBEOPM010000002.1:0-354736 GCF_040310165.1 Shewanella sp. AC91-MNA-CIBAN-0169 | reverse complement strand
CAGTTCTGTAGTCAGTGTGGTTGAGCAATATATCCAGTTCTACAATTACAAACGCAGACATTCAGCAATAGATTATAGAAGTTTAGACACAGCTTTTGAAGCGTTTAAACGTATTAACTTGAGATAGACAATGATATTCACTAGCCAACTACATTAGCAGGACTTTAGCTTTATTAGGTGATATTTTAGTATGGGGAATTAGGAATCTTACAATATTGAAGTAATAAGAATTGCATCGTTACAACGTACCCTAACTACCATCCACTCTAAGTAAATACAACTCTACCCGCTTTAATGATAATAACGAATGTACTATTTTAATGAATAAATCGGCAAAAAAGTGGTGACCCATGAAGGATTCGAACCTTCGACCTACGGCTTAGCTTACCACTACAGTTTTCACTGCCACTTTAGATACTGTTTTCACGGTAGCATTAAAGCTTTGTGGTCTGGACTATCCCTTCACCATTGCTTTCGCATTAGGTGGATGCCGTCTAGTCTCTACACCTTCCTTAATCACTTAAGGCTTGGCTCGGGATTGCCATCAGCATTACCTGAAAGGTTTCCCCGAATTTGACATCTTACATTCATAATCTTTCGAAAATGAAGCTCCTTTTTCATGACTATATTAGTCAAGCTTAAAGGCCGTTGCTCTATCCGGCTGAGCTAATGGGTCTTAATTAGTTTTATAATAGTTACTTGCCGTAGGTAACTATTTTTTTTGAGGAGGTAACGTTACCTCCTCTGCAGACTATGCTTACTCACTCACCCACCCAAAAGGTAACTATTTAGGGGGGTATTCATGCTCTATCCAACTGAGCTACGGGCGCATGGTTACAGTTAGATACTGCATCCTGTCTGGCTGAACAAGTTTACTTGTTCCGTTACTCACTGCAAGAGCAAATAACATTAATTTGGTCGGTGATAGAGGATTCGAACCTCTGACCCTCTCGTCCCAAACGAGATGCGCTACCGGGCTGCGCTAATCACCGAAAATATTGCTTTGTTTTCGAGGCAGAAATTATCTATAAACAATAACGATGTTGTCTCGAGAACGGAGCGCATATTAACGAGTCACCTAGCTATCGTCAACGATTTTTTTAACCCTTATTGCTATATGACGAATTTAGCAGCAAATATCGTGATTAGCATCATAGCGCGAATAGTTTATTCACTGTATTTTCCACGTCTAGCAAATGACACTCTTCAATACGCCTGCTAGAATAACGGCCGATCGACCATTGACTTCAACACCTGTGTCACTCAAAGGAAACTCTATAGCCATGACTGCTCAAATTATTGACGGTAAAGCCATTGCACAATCTATTCGCACCACACTAAAACAAAAAGTAACACAACGTAGACAAGCTGGATTTCGCGCACCAGGACTTGCAGTTATTTTAGTGGGCAGTGATGCCGCATCTCAAGTCTATGTTGGCAGTAAACGCAAAGCTTGTGAGGAAGTCGGTTTTGAATCTCAATCTTTTGACCTTGACACCAATACAACTGAAGCAGAGCTTTTAGCGTTAATCGATGAATGTAATGCCAATCCAAGCATTGATGGGATTCTAGTGCAGCTGCCTTTGCCCGCCCATATTGATGACTCCAAAGTCATTGAACGTATTCGCCCAGATAAAGATGTTGATGGATTTCATCCCTATAATGTCGGCCGTTTAGCTCAACGTATCCCAGTGCTTCGTTCTTGCACGCCGATGGGCATTATGACGTTAATCAAATCAACCGGTATAGATACCTATGGCCTGGATGCAACTGTGGTTGGTGCATCAAACATTGTTGGCCGACCAATGACACTAGAATTATTATTAGCAGGTTGCACAACGACAACCTGTCATCGTTTTACCAAAAACTTAGAACAAAAAGTGCGTCAAGCAGATTTATTAGTCGTTGCCGTTGGCAAACCTGGGTTTATTCCTGGTGACTGGATCAAGCCAGGCGCGATTGTTATTGATGTTGGTATCAATCGTTTGGAGAACGGCAGTTTAGTGGGTGATGTTGAATTTAATGTTGCCGCTGAAAAGGCTGCATTTATTACGCCGGTTCCTGGTGGAGTTGGCCCAATGACGATTGCAAGTTTATTAGAGAACACCCTATACGCATGCGAGCAATATCATAGTTAACTAAATCTCAGATAACTAAATCTCAGATAACTAAATCTCAGATAAGCAAATCTCAGATAAGTAAATTATGCTGATTAATAACAAAAAAGCCTGCTATTGCAGGCTTTTGTTTTTATGCGCTAAATAAACTACTTTTTACGCCATGTGGTGCCGCTAGGGCCACCATCTTCTAACTCAACGCCTAACTCATTCAAGCGATCGCGAGCAACATCCGCAGCAGGCCAATCTTTTTCAGTACGGGCGCGGGTACGCTCAACGATAAGCGCTTCAATTTCTGCCACTTCATCGTCACTGCCCTCCCCCTTAAAGAAAGCTTCTGGCGTTTGGCTGATAAGGCCAAGCACATCTGCTAATTGCTTCAAGCTGACACCTAATGCCGATGCCGCTGCCATATCGGTTGTTTTAAGACGATTGATTTCACGTACCATCTCAAATAACACGGAATAGGCTTCAGGAGTATTAAAGTCATCATCCATTGCCGACTTAAACTTGGCTACAAACGGTTCAGCAGGCGCAGCATCAACAGTTAAGTCTAAACCTTTAAGTGCTGTATATAAACGCTCTAGTGCTGCACGAGCTTGCTTTAAATTGTCTTCAGAATAATTTAACTGACTACGATAATGACCGGATAATAAGAAGTAACGTACCGTTTCAGCATCATAATGCTTAAGCACATCTCGGATGGTAAAAAAGTTGTCTAATGATTTAGACATTTTTTCACGGTCAACCATCACCATTCCGGTGTGCATCCAGTAATTCACATACGGAGTATCGTGAGCACAGCAAGACTGCGCAATTTCATTTTCATGATGTGGAAACTGTAAATCAGAGCCGCCACCATGAATATCAAAATGTAAGCCTAAATGCTTACTGTTCATGGCAGAACATTCAATGTGCCAACCTGGACGACCAGGACCCCAAGGTGATTCCCAGGTTGGTTCACCCGGTTTTGACATTTTCCATAACACAAAGTCCATAGGATTGCGTTTAGCATTATCTATCTCAACGCGAGCACCGGCTTGAAGCTGGTCTAGGTTTTGACCTGACAACTGTCCATACTCAGGGAATGAGGCAACACTGAATAATACATCGCCATTGCTGGCTACATAGGCATGGTCGCGATCGAGTAAACGCTGAACCATATCGATAATTTCTTCAATATGTAACGTTGCTCGAGGCTCAAAATCTGGACGTTTCATGTTCAAGGCATCAAAGTCTTGGTGCATTTCGGCGATCAAACGCTCAGTAAGCGACTCACAAGATTCGTTGTTTTCAGCGGCCCGTTTGATAATTTTGTCATCAACATCGGTAATGTTACGCTGAAAATTCACCTCATAACCGATATAACGTAAATAACGCACTATCATGTCAAACGAAACAAAGGTACGCCCGTGACCAATATGACATAAATCGTAAATGGTCACGCCACAGACGTACATTCCGATTTTACCTGGATTTATTGGTTTAAATTCTTGTTTATCACGGCTAATACTATTGTAAATCTTTAACATCGATTGTTCTCTTTTACACTAATTTATAACGGGAAATGTTAATGCTGAGTTTAGCATGATGTCACCTGTTTTGAACACTGCACTTTATGCGGCAGTTAAGATAAGTTAGAATCGCGCAAATTATTATTTTCAAGTGAGACAACATGATTACTTTACATACCAATATGGGCGATATTACTTTACAGCTAAATGAAGAAAAAGCGCCAATTACCGCGGCTAACTTTATGCAGTATGTTGAAGATGGTTTTTTTGAAGGTACTATTTTTCACCGTGTTATTGACGGCTTTATGATCCAAGGTGGTGGTTTCACTGAAGATATGAGCCAAAAAAGTGTTAAAGCATCAATCAAAAATGAAGCCAACAATGGTTTATCTAACCGTAAAGGCACTGTTGCCATGGCACGTACTTCTGATCCGCATTCAGCGACAGCACAGTTTTTTGTTAACGTGAAAGACAATACTTTCCTTGATTTTAAATCAGAAACTTCACAGGGCTGGGGTTACTGTGTATTTGGTGAAGTGGTTGAAGGTTTAGACATTATTGAAACAATCAAAAATGTTGCCACTGGTAATAATGGTATGCATCAAGATGTACCATTAGAAGCCATTGTGATCAAAAGCGTTAGCGTTAAAGCGTAATTTTGAAGAAAACAATCTTCGTAGGCGATTTGCACTTAAGTGCAGATCGCCCAGATATTACACAAGCCTTCATCTATTTTCTAAACCATGGTTTAGACAATACTGAAGCGCTTTATATCATCGGTGATCTATTCGAAGTTTGGATGGGTGATGATATTGCAGAACCCTTTACCATTGCCATTGCTGAAGCAGTCAAAACAGTATCGAACTCAATACCTGTATATTTTATTCATGGTAATCGTGATTTTATGGTTGGCAAACAATTTTGCCTACGAGCAGGCATGAAAATATTACCTGAAGTCTATTGTATCAACTTGTACGGTGTTAATACTGTGATTTTACACGGTGACAGCCTTTGTACCCTTGATATTGCTTACCAGCGATTCAGGCGCTTTAGAAGTCTTAATTTAGTTCGTTGGGTTTACTCTCACCTACCTAAAAAGACACGCTTAAACATTGCCGCAAAAATTCGTCAAAAAAGTGTCCAAGGTAATCAGCAAAAACATTATGAAATCATGGATGTTGAGTCAAGTGCGGTAACCGCGCTACTGGCTCGTACTGATTGTCAAAGAATGATCCATGGTCATACTCATCGCCCTGCCATACATCAACTCACTGCACAAGAACAACGTGTTGTGGTCGGTGATTGGTATACTCAAGGCAGCGTGCTAAACGTCAACGAGAACGGTTGCGAGTTAGTAACATTACCCTTTTCCGAAACAAACTAGGCTCACTAAACAGTATCAACGTTGATATCATCAGTGAGTCTTGGTTTATATCTCGCACTTGTTGGCTATTGTGGCGGTAAACCACTGTGAAAACGAAACTCGCTATCTTCTGTCAAAATTAATTCCATTTCTTTTTCGCGAAAATAATCAATGCGTTCACTGATATCTTCACCGGCAATATCCTCAGCAAGAGCCAAATAATCTTGAAAATGTCGCGCTTCTGATCGAAGTAATGAAGTATAAAACTTAGCGAGTTCATCATCTAAATGCGGCGCAAGTTTGGCAAATCGTTCACATGACCGCGCTTCAATAAACGCGCCAATTATTAACTTATCAATTAACGTAAGTGGCTCATGAGTCCGCATATGAATAATTAACTGTTTGGCGTAACGACCGGCACGAATATTACTGTAATCAATACCACGCGCAGTCATAATCTGTAAAACTTGTTCGAAATGATGAAACTCTTCTTTAATCAAACGAACCATTTTACTCATTAAATCAGTGCTGTTAGTGAGGTTTTTATTGGCTATTAATTCACTAGTGATGTCGTTCTTTTTACTGTCGCGGGCTAAAAACTCGAGGGCATTACGGTCTTGTTGATAAACAAAATCTTCATAAGGCTTAGCCCAGGTCTTCAATAGATGTGAACTACTCTTGTCAATCGCATATTTGCGGATCATTAACATTGCAGTTTGCGCAGCTTTAAGCTCACAGTTGCAATGGTCAATCAGCAACGCGGTGAGTTGTTCAGGTTGTTTAGCTTGTTCGACCCAACGGTTTGGTGTTTCACAACCTAAAAAGTCGTAAATAGGGACAAGTAATTGCTGCATAAAATGGATAATCCTCTCAAAAATCTATGTTCATTTTACCTTTAGAGCGATCTTTTCTGAAACCAAAAACGTAATACAACTTGACGAAAGTCTATTTATGTTCAATAAATAAGCTGAGCATCTAATTTAACGATTTAATAACAGATGCCATCGATCACCTTAAATGATGATTCTAAATTGGGATAGAGTCATAACTTAACAACATAGATGTTGGCAATGGAACCCTCTCAGTGTTATGCCAACACCATTCCCCTGTTGATAAGTAGATGTGGACTGATTAAGGCGATTGGTAAAAAGCTGTAGTCAGTTCGTCGTTGTTTGGCGAGCTAGGTCAAAAATGCTAAACAAGGATAACTATAATGGTATTGAATCACTTAATGGGACTTTACACTCATCCAAAAAAAGAGTGGCACACAATTGAAAAGAATCACGAAGCGCTAAAGAGCAGCTTGAGTCATGTATTGCTTATCGCGCTGATCCCTGCAATTTGTGCTTATTTTGCAACCGCACACATTGGTTGGCATCCCGGAGCTGGAGAACTTCTATTCCTAACCTCAAAAAGCGCACTATTCATGTCAGTTGGGATGTATTTCGGCTTAATTATTGGTGTTATGGCTCTCGCGTATTTAGCATATTGGATGGGCAAAACATTTGATGCGGATCCAACTTATACTCAAGCTCTCGAATTAGCGTCTTATACTGCAACCCCGTTATTTATGGTTGGTTTGGCAGCACTCTACCCCGTGTTATGGTTCATTATGATCGTCGGCTTGATTGGCTTGTCTTATTCGGTTTACCTGCTGTATGCCGGTGTCCCTATTATTATGAATATCCCGGAAGAAAAGGGTTTCATTTACGCTAGCTCAGTGGTTACTGCGGGACTTGTGTTATTAGTTGCGCTGATGGCCAGTAGTGTTATTTTATGGAGCATTGGTTTTGGGCCAATGATGCAATAATTTATTGATTATTGATTATTGATTATTGAAAAAATAAAACAAAAAAGGCGCATTCAGCGCCTTTTTGTTATTCATAATGCTGATTACGCAAAGGTATCTCTTAACGGTACCGTTAAGTTAAACACTAAATGTTCAGCGCTTGAATCTTTACTGTCTGCACAGAAATAACCTTCTCGCTCAAATTGAAACGCTTTCTCAGCCGGCGCATTGACTAAGCCAGGTTCAACGAGTCCCTTCACTACTGTGAGTGAATTGGGATTTAGCACTTCATCAACAGTTTCAAAAGCTGCAGGATTTTCACTGGTAAATAAACGATCATACAAGCGAAACTCAGCAGGTTTCGCTGTTGATGCTTCAACCCAATGAATCACCCCTTTAACTTTACGTCCATCTGCAGGGTTTTTACCTAATGTATCAGCATCGTAAGTACAATAGACGGTGGTAATATTACCATCTGCATCTTTGTCACAACGTTCAGCTTTGATGATATAGGCATTACGTAAACGGACTTCTTTACCTAAAACAAGTCGTTTAAAGTGCTTATTAGCTTCTTCTTTAAAATCTTCAACATCAATGAATAACTCACGTCCAAATGTCAGCTCACGAGTGCCCATGGCTTCATTGTTTGGATGAGCTGCAGCAATAATGGTTTCGGTTTCAGTATCTGAATAGTTCTCAATGATAACTTTTATCGGTCTTAACACGGCCATCGCACGAGGTGCATGTTCGTTTAATTCTTCACGAATACACGCATCTAACATGCCGACTTCAATTAAGTTTTCTTGCTTGGTAACACCAATACGTAAGCAGAACTCGCGAATAGAAGCTGATGTGTAACCACGACGACGTAACCCAGCGATAGTTGGCATACGGGGATCGTCCCAGCCATCAACCAGTTTGCGTGTGACTAAATCGTTTAGTTTACGCTTAGACATCAAGGTGTATTCAAGATTTAAGCGTGAAAACTCATATTGACGAGTGCGATTTGGTGCTTGGAAATCATTTAAATGATCTAATACCCAGTCATATAAACGACGGTTATCTTGAAACTCTAAAGTACAAATCGAATGAGTGATATTCTCAATAGCATCAGAGATACAATGAGTAAAATCGTACATTGGGTAAATGCACCACTTGTCGCCTGTTTGATGATGATGAGCAAATCGAATACGATAAATAATAGGATCGCGCATACACATGAAAGGTGATGCCATATCAATTTTGGCACGCAGTGCACACTCACCTTCTTTGAACTCACCTTTACGCATTTTCTCAAATAACGCGAGGTTTTCCTCAACACTGGTGTCACGGTATGGGCTGTTTTTACCTGGCTCTTTTAATGAACCTCGGTACTCTCTGGTTTGTTCGCCATTTAAGAAACAAACGTACGCCAACCCTTTGGTAATGAGCTCAACTGCATATTGATGTAGTTGATCAAAATAGTTTGATGAATAACGGATATCGCCAGACCATTCAAAGCCTAACCAACGCACGTCTTCCTGAATAGACTTAACATAATTGATGTCTTCTTTTTCAGGGTTTGTATCATCAAAACGTAAGTTACATTGACCTTGATAATCTTTTGCAATACCAAAATTTAAGCAAATAGATTTAGCATGGCCAATATGTAAATACCCGTTAGGTTCTGGTGGAAAACGTGTATGTACTTGGCTGTGCTTACCGCTTTTTAGGTCTTCGTCTATGATATTACGAATGAAGTTACTTGGACGTACTTCGGTGTCCACATGACTCATGGAATTCCTCTTGGCGCACAATGGCAATATGAATAAAAATAGATGATCCTACAGATCTTAAGTAGTTACAACTGCTAGCACTGAAAAAGTTAGCTTGTTAAAGCAAATAAACCCAGCAAAGCCGGGTTTATTGTTTAAATCAATCATCAATACGGTTAACTATTCCGTGACAATACGTATTCCAGGAATAATTTGTTGTGCTTTGCGACCTTTCTTATTCAACCAGAAATAAAACACAACCAAGGCCGCGGCAAAGAAACAGATCCAACCAGCAGACTGCACCGGATGCTGAGTAAATGTAGCCCCCTGATAAACCACAGTTGCAGAACCATAGGCTAATGAAAATGTCCAAATAGCAGCAAAACGGGCCCACTTAGCACCAAACTCATGTACCAAAGCTCCCATTGCTGCCACACAAGGCGTATAAAGCAAGATGAACAATAAGTATGAGAATGCGGCGATCTGGCTTTTAAAGCCTGTTTGAAGCGCACTGAAGGTAGATGTATCAACAGATAACTCCATTGCTGCTTCATCTAAATCTGTGATACCTGCTATCGCAATTGATAATGGGTCACCAGGTTCAATACCTAATAAGTTTGTTGGAATTGTCGCTAAGCCGACTTTAACACTGTCCCAAATAGACAATAACTCTTCATCATCACCTGCTGAGGTGCTGTATAAACTGTTTAATGTACCGACTACGGCTTCTTTAGCAAAAATGCCGGTAATAATACCAACCGTTGCAGCCCAATTGTCTTGTTCTATTCCCATAGGAGAAAACAGCGGTGTGATTTGTTGGCTAGCAACACTGAGCAAAGACTCTTTACTGTCTTCATGACCGAAAGATCCATCTGTGCCAATAGCATTAACAAAGTTAAGCAGTGTCACCACAATAATGATGGTTTTACCGGCGCCCATAATAAAGCTTTTAGTTCGTTTAGCCGTACGAGACAACACAGCTTTAGACTTAGGCATTTCGTAGCTTGGCAATTCCATAACAACGGCACTGCTTGTGCCCGGCAATACCGTTTTGCGCAGTAGCAAACCGGTGCCAATAGCGGCAAAAATACCAATGATGTACAGTAAAAACACCAAATTCTGGCCTGATTGAGGGAAAAAGGCCGCTGCAAATAAGGCATAAACAGGCAATCGAGCACTACAAGACATGAAAGGCGCCATCATACCGGTAACGATACGTTCACGCTCACTGCCTAATGTTCTGGTTGCCATAATGGCAGGAACCGAACAACCAAAACCAACAATCATTGGCACAAAGGCTTTACCAGGTAAGCCAATACGGCGCATCAAGCCATCAACCACAAATGCTGCACGAGCCATGTATCCAGATGCTTCTAGTACTGAAAGGGCCAGAAATAATGCAGCGACAACAGGAATAAACGTCGCGACAGTTTGGATGCCCTGTCCAACACCGCCAGCTAAAATAGTCACCAGCCAATCAGGCGCTCCAATTGATGACAACAAGGCGCCAAAATGGTCAACAAAAATAGCTCCAGCGGTAATATCGAAGAAATCGATAAAAGAATTACCCACGTTAATACTGAATAAAAACATTAGGTACATAACAAATAAGAAAATAGGAATACCCAACACCGGGTGTAACACTACTTTATCAAGCCTATCTGTGGCGCTTATGTGTTTACCTTGATTTACTGATGCCTCAAACACCTGTTGCACAAAATCGTATCGGGTTGTGGCGATCATAATATCGATGTCTTCGCCGGCTTGCTCTACTCGTAAAGTGCACTGCTTTACTGTGTCGTGTAATTGTACTTCACTTGTTCCACAGCCATCTCCATGGCTATTGGCTAAAATAGCAAGTGCCTGCCCACGGCTCAGCTCAGTAAGACCTTGGCTATCATTTTGCATCTGCAGTGCAGTTACACTTGCTTCAATATCAGTGTGGTACTGCAACATTAATGATTGTACAGAGTCACCTTTTTCCAACAGTGACATTAATTCAGTTTGTAGTTGTTCTACATCGGCTTGATTTCGTGAGCAAATTGCAACAACAGGACAACCTAAACGTACTGACATGTCGTCAACATTAATGTTGATCCCCAGCTTTTTAGCTGCATCAATTTTATTAATAACAACAATAATCGGAATACCTAACTCACGTAATTGGGTGGTTAAATACAGATGACGTTCAACATTTGTGGCATCAACTAGGTTGATGATTGCATCGACTTGTTGATTAGAAAGATAAGCTTGAGCAATTTGTTCGTCTAATGAACAATCGCAGCTATTGCCTGCGGGAAGTAAATCGTAAATGCCAGGGAGATCGGTAAGAAAAATATCCGTCCCTGAATAATTTATCTTACCCGTTTTCTTTTCGACGGTAACACCCGACCAATTGCCAACCTGCTGGCTTGCACCAGTAAGTGCATTAAAAAGAGTCGATTTACCAGCATTGGGATTACCCACGGTGACACAATGAAATTGTTTAGTCATTTTTGAGCACTACCTCGATGATATCGGCTAAATCACAACGCATACATAATTTACTGCCACGTAAATCTAATTCAACACCCGAGCCCATAGGGGCTCTTCGTATAAAATGAAAACGAGTATTGGGTGTAATGCCCATGGATAACAATTTACGTTTAACAGTTTGCGGTAACGTTAATTGACCTATTTCAGAGATAATCGCCTGATCACCAGGCTTAAGTTCACTCAGCTTCATGTAACACTACCTTCAACAACATTAATAACGTTAAAAATTTTATCGGAACTAAACAAGTTAAACTCAAATCTAGATCAAAGTTTCACTTGTTAACGAGAATAGTTTTCAGTTGTATTACGTATTATGTGACAAATGCCCGTTAGAATATAGTGCGACAAAGATTTTATTTTGTTTTGAGGCTAAACGGACTAAAAATTGGTCACGTTCTCTGTGCGGTCAACAACCCCATGTAACAATCATCGGTCCATTTACCATCTATACAGTTATTCTGTTTTAGCACCCCTTCCAAAACAAACCCCACCTTCTCTAATACATTACGTGAAGCAATGTTTTCTTGAGCACAAAGGCCAATGTATTTATGCATACTGAATTGTAGAGCACCCCAATCAGTTACCGCGCGTAAGCTTTCACTAGCGAACCCTAATCCTTGCTGTTCTGGCGCAATGAGATAGCCTACTTCTGCCCGCCTTAGCTGTGCATCATCACATCTAAAACCAATAAGTCCCACGGCCTGACTATTATCAATTCGCTCAATAACAAGCGTTAACCAATCTCCTGACTCAAAAAGCCATACCGCTTTACGCTGCTCAAATTTAGCGACAATATCTGATTCAGATTCAATGTTTCTAATATGCTGATTAACACCTTTATCAAGATGTAAACGTAAAAAAAATGCCCAATCTCTACTGTGCAAATTTCGTAATTTCAGCCGATCACTATAAAGATTTATGTCCATATACCCTCTAGTTTTTTTCAATAAAAATGGCAGCCTAAGCTGCCATTATTTATCACGGACTCAATAATGACTAGCCGCGACTGGTCACTTCAAGTAAATGAAAACCAAATTGAGTTTTTACTGGGCCTTGAACAACATTTAATGGTGCACTAAATACCACTTCGTCAAATTCTTTAACCATCATGCCTGGTCCAAAAGAACCTAACTCGCCACCCTGCGCACCAGATGGGCAAGAAGAATTTGCCTTGGCTACGTCAGCAAAATCAGCACCAGCTTCGATCTGTTGCTTGAGTGATTCGCATTGTTCCTGAGTGCTTACGAGTAAGTGTCTAGCAGTTGCTTGTACCATAATTTGGCTCCTAAAATATAATATAAAATAAAAATGTAACACTAACATAATGACAGAACGATGACATACATAAGTCACCGTCCTTTTTACGGCATTTATTTGGCTAGTTCAGCTTTTATCCAATCAGCAATTTTGTTTTCCATCACCGCCATTGGTAATGATCCTGACGTGAGTAATTGATCATGAAAACCTTTTAAATCAAATTTTTCACCCAAGGCCTTTTCTGCATCCGCTCGTAAGCGCAAAATAGTTAACTGACCGACTTTGTAAGATAGTGCTTGGCCTGGTATGGCCATGTAACGCTCCACTTCTGCAACAATATCAGACTCCGCCATTGGAGAATTGTCTTTCATGTATTGAATAGCTTGTTCACGACTCCAGCCTTTCGCATGAAGTCCTGTATCTACGACTAAGCGCATTGCTCTTAACATTTCATCAGATAACTTGCCGAAATACTGATATGGGTCGTTAAATACGCCCATCTCAATCCCTAAGTACTCTGCATACAACGCCCAACCTTCTTCAAATGCAGTGTAACCCTGGAAGCGCTGAAACTGTGGAACATCAGTTAACTCTTGCTTAATGGCAATCTGAAAATGATGACCGGGAGCAGCTTCGTGCAATGACAAGGTTGTCATACCCCATTTGGGTTGTGCTTTTAAGTTGTAAGTATTGATATAAAAAACACCTGGGCGTGAACCGTCAACTGCTGGTGATTCATACGATGCGCCAGCGGCAGATTTCTCACGAAAACTCTCTACAGGCTTAACAATATAATCAGCTTTGGGCATCACATTAAAATACTGAGGCAATACTTGATTTATATGTTCTTTAATCGTCATATAGCCATCAATTAAATCTTGTCGGTCAGTAAAAAAGTACTGCGGCTCTGAAGATAAAGAAGCAAAAAATGCAGTTAAATCACCTTTAAAACCAACTTGTTCTCTGACCTTGTCCATCTCAGATAGAATGCGTGCAACCTCAGAAAGACCAATTTGATGAATTTCATCCACTGACAAAGTTGTTGTTGTATGGCTATTAGCTAAATGTTGATACCAATCTTTACCATTTGGCAGTCCCCACCAACCATCTGAAGCACGAGAATTGGGTAAATAGACATCTTTTACATAGTCTCGTAATTGAGTCAATGCAGGTAATAGCTCAGAATCAATAAGTTGAGAGTATTCAGTGGTTAATTGTGTTTTTTGCTCAGCAGTAAAGCTTTCTGGCAGTAAATTAATTGGGGAATAAAACAAACTACTCTGTGCATCTGTAACAAGTTGAGCGTCTAACTGAGGAATAATCCGCTCGACAAGCACTCGAGGTAGTACAACTTTACTTGCTATACCTTCATCCATACGTTGCTGTGCAAGTTTAGTCCAGTTAATAAACCCACGTAAGCGGCCTAACCAATTTTGATAATCTTCAACAGTCTTAAATGGTTGAGCACTTTCACCACTGCCCAACTGGACCATAGTAAATACTGTGCTATAAAACTGATTAATAGGTAAGAAGTACTCTGGATAAGTTTCGCCAATAAGCTCCATATTACGATCATAAATAAACATGTCGTAACTCAACTTAAGTGATGCAGGAAGCTTATCAACATCAATCGTTTTAGCTTGACTAAAGTAACGGCTATTTAAATTATGACGAGCCTTTAAATACTCTTCAGTTAATGCTCCACCGAATTGGTCGTTATAGTCATTAACTCCCACAAAGGTGGCGTAAATCGGCTCAAGCTTTAATTGATCATTAAAAAAATTATCAACCATTGTCAAATACTGCTCTGAGGCAGATTGAGGCATAACGGCAGCACTAGGTTCGGCGGGGGTTTCAGGCGTAGATGAGACAGTAGTCGCTTCAGAACAACCTTGAGCGACCAATAATAAGGACACAGTCAATGCCAGCAATGTTTTATTCATTTTTATTATTCCTTAACACAATTTAACTCACGCCTTATTAGCGTGTCGATTTATCTAGATGTAACTCACCTGAGCTCAGGATAAAAACAGTTATCAAACGCTCCTTGTCTGGCTAACTGTTTTATATCGACTTGCAATAGGCTAGCTATTGACGCGTCAATACGCCTTGTTAGCAAAACAAATGACCAGTTTGATATGACATAGGACAAATGTTGTCATTTTGCCTTACTTATCCAATCTCTTAACCCGAGTCGAGGTTAACTATTTAATCTCGATAAAAATATGATTTAGTTATTACGCTTAAAAAAACCATGGTATGGGGGTTTCATTACCACGTATGAGTATCCTAATTAGAAGTGAATTTATCTCACGCCCAATCACCACTACTCTACACCTGAGAATATTATTAGATAGCACAACATAAGCTCTCACTAACAATGCACGACCTTGTCTACTTAAGTGTATAAAATACACTTACAATCAGGCTTACTCGTTCTGGATAACGTATTTCTAATATGTAATATCGTTACTATGTGCCATACATGACTAAGCAGACATCATCATTTCACTTATTGTATCTTTGCATGGCGGTACATGAAACTAAACTTCATCAAATACACACTATCTAACAATTTATTGATTTCGAATATCAGTCAATACGTTAATTGAACAAGATTCGAGCCATTAATACAGCAAAATTAATAGCCTAAATACAATAAGAATGATGAGAGCATTTTCATGAGAAAATAAAAAAGCCCCTAAAAAGGGGCTTTTTAAATCAAGCTTAGATTAAAGCGTTACGTTGTGAATCCGAGCTTTTTCTTTGATATAAGAAATATAGCTCTTAGCACTGCGTTCAGTCTTTTTATCATTAGCGGCAAGAACTGCACGGTTATAAGCAGACTTATACTTTTTAAGGCTCAAGTATGCTAAAGCTAGCTCAAATTGAGCTTCACCCGGGTTATCAATACCAGCATCAAGTGCTTTTTTAAGCACCGGAATAGCTTCATTGTATTTTTGTTCTAAAGCAAGAATACGACCTTGTTTTAAATACAGTTCACCCTTATTACTAACTGCAGCAGCTTTGCCATAATAGTAAGCAGCTTCTTTTAGCTCTTTAGCATTATGATAAAAACCAGCGAGTGTAGTTAAACTCTTCTCGCTTTCAACAACTAAACCAGACTTCATGTGCTTTTCAAAAATGGTAGCAGCTTTATAAGGCGAACCTTTTTGCGCTAACAATTGAGCCAAACGAGTAATATTACTGTCCGTCTCTAAAAAGCCATTTTTATATGCTAAATCATATGTTGCTAGTGATTTATCATAGTCTTCAGTCATCAAGTAAAACTGAGCTAACTGAACCCAGAGACGTTTGTCGTCTTGGAACAAAGGCACCATAGTTTCTAACACTTTTACGGCTTCTTTGTACTTTTTCTGGTTGAAGAAAGCGGTTAACTTCATTTGATACAAGCCTTTATCAGGCGATTCAGCTAAAGTTAAACCTTTGTCAGCAACTTGCAGTACTTTATTCCAATCTTTTAACTCAGTGTAGGCAATACCAATTCGACGATACATTTGCGCATCAGCCTTACAGGTAAAATCCATCCACTTGTAATAATATGGAATCGCTTCTTTAAACTGTTTCTCTTGTAATAACAAATCAGCATACAAACGCATTGTTGCAGCATGATCTGTACCACCAAGAATGTCAGCATCAACAGCAGTCTTTAAATATTTGATTGCTGTCTTCATCTGACCTTTTTCGGCATAGAAGTTACCTAACATACGATCGACATACGCTTTGTCGAAATCGTTTTTAGCATTAGCCTCAAGCAAAATTGCAATCGCTTGGTCTAAATTCCCTTCGGTATATGCTTCAAAAGATTTTTGAACTTTTTTTGCAGCGCTTTCGCCAACAGCACGAGATTGACGTTTGTCAATCTCACACTTTTCCGCAGCAACTACAGAGCTAGACAATAATGCACTTCCGCAGACTGAAAGTAATAACGCTGTAGCGATACTAGTAACTTTACGCATTATCTACCTCCCTTCTCTAGTGTGAAGTCCAGTTGTACTGTCATACCACTTTGTCTTAATGGCTTGCCATCGACAATCTTTGGTTTGTATTTCCATTTTTTCAATGCGCGAATCGCTTCACGATCGAATAAACGCTTAGGTTCAGCTTTGATAACAGAAACGTCATCAACACCACCTAGTTCGTTAATTGTAAAGGTAAGTTGAACCCAACCCTCTTTACCATCACGAGCAGCAGCAATTGGATACTGGGGCTCAATACGAACGATAGGGGTAGCATCACCATCACGGGTCATCATGTTACCAAGCTTGAAACCAGTACTTGGTCCACCAGATTCGATTCCACCCATATTGAACGCCATATTAGTGTCAATATTAGATGATGAATCAGGCGGAGTAGTATCCGGCTTCGGTGGCTGCTCCGGTGGTGGAGGTGGCTTAGGTGTAACCCTTGGTTTTTTCTGTGCCTTCGAATCCTGTTTATCCATCGTAATTTCAATAACAGGGGATTCCACTGAGTCGCCGTTGCGTTGTGCGCCGCCGCCGACCAGGAAAGCCATGAAAGCAAACAGCCCAAAAGTCACTGCAGCACCAATGATTATTGATACGAGTGCTCTTAGCATATTACTCATTCCCCGCTGATACTGAAATTTTATCGATACCTGCAGCTTTAACGTTATCAAGCACTTTAACGACTAAACCATGTAAAGCGTCTTTGTCTGCTTGAATCAGTACGGCTGCTTCAGGTGCTTCCGCCAACATACGTTCTACGTTTGCAGTTACACGTTCGATATCAACCTGACGGTTTTCCATCATAATGACACCAGTTTTACTGATACCAATAAAGATGTTCGCCGAAGGTTTAGACGTAGCCTGTGACGCTTTAGGCTTGTTATAGTCTAAGCCTGATGGCTTAACAAACGATGTTGTTACAATAAAGAAGATCAGCATGATAAACACGATGTCTAGCATCGGGGTCATATCAATTTGCGCTTCCTCTTCCATAGTGGAATGCTTCTTACGTGCCATGTTCAATCTCTCTCTAGTGGTGAGGCATGCTGTCTTTTAGCTTTTCTAAACTGATTCTCATTTTTGAGTCTAAACGTGTGCTAAAGAAAACACCCGATAGAGCTGCAACCATTCCTGCCATTGTCGGCATTGTGGCCATAGAGATACCAGCGGCCATTAAACGAGCATTACTCGTCCCCTGAACTGCCATCACATCGAATACTGAAATCATACCGGTTACAGTACCTAATAGACCAATCATTGGACAAATGGCTACTAGGGTTTTGATTAACAGCATACGTGCATTCAAATCTTGCTTCGCTTGGGATACCCAAGCTTCACGGATACGGTGAGCATGCCAAGAAGTTGTTTCTTCTCTTGCTTCCCATGAGGCGATAACGGCTTGATGTTGTTTTGGAGATATCCAATTTAGATACCAATAACGTTCAAGCATTAACACCCACATTAGGAATAGCACTGCTGCAACCAGCCAGAGGACATCGCCTCCGGAGGCCATGAAGCCCCTGACGGAATCCCATACGTCCATCAGGATTAGCATCATTAGTCAGCCCTCTTCTCAGCATGTTCTGCAATGATACCGGCACTTTGTTCTTCAAGAACTTGAACAATAGACTTACTACGAGCAACTACGATTGCATGTAATAACATTAGAGGCAATGCAGCGATAAGACCTTGAACAGTCGTAATAAGCGCCATAGAAATACCACCAGCCATCAATTTAGGGTCACCAGTACCGAATAATTGAATAGATTGGAAGGTTGCGATCATACCGGTAACCGTACCCAGTAGACCCATCATAGGAGCGATAGCTGCAATAACTTTGATGATTGAAATACGAGCTTCTAAAGCTGGTGTTTCTTTTAAGATAGCTTCATCAAGTTTTAGCTCAAGCGTTTCAACATCAACATCTTTATTTGACTGGTATACTTTTAGAATACGACCTAAAGCGTTGTTACCAGGGTTTTCGATGTTTTTACGTTGGCTATTAACTTTAGTACCAATGATAGTCAGAGTCACTAAACGCTCAACCGCAATCAACATACCTAATGCTAACAATGCAAGAATGATGTAACCAATCGTTCCACCGGCTTCTAAACGATCTTCTAAACTAGCTTTGTTAGTAAAGATGTTTAGTAACACGCCACGAGCTGGATCGATATAGAAAGGAGCAACACCTGAAGTAGTATTTTCCCACGTATCAACGGCACTAACCTGGTAGCCTTCTGGTTGCTGTGATAATTGTTGAATTAAACCAAGTTCAGGTTTGTAAACAACATATTTACCTTCAGCAGTTAAGTTGAAAGGACCTACACGGTGAATTGCAGTATTTACTACATTGCCATCGATAGCAGTAACATCACCATCAAATTTAACAACTTTACCTGACTCAACCATTTCAAATAACTGTGCTTCCCAAAATTGTTCTAACTCTTCAATTTTAGGCAGTGATTTACGTGCACCTAATTCAGCAATAAAGGTGTCACGACCAGGAAACTGAGCACTGATGTTAGACGCAGCTAACTTACCAGCGAAATCACCGGCTTCACCTTTAACAACACCAAACATTTCACCCAAGTCACCTTGAGCAGTTTTTAAGTCTTCTTCTAACTGAGCAATTTTACGCTCGTTGTCCAAGAATGCTTGGTTCAAATCTTTGCCACGTTGCTTTTCAGCAGACAGGGCATTTTTTTCACGCTTAAGTAATTCAGCTTTATCGCCACGTTCCGCTTGAAACTCTCTTTCACGCTTAGCGTTTGTCTTACCTTCGTTAGCTCGGTCGGCTTTAACTTGCTGTAACAGTTGACCGATAGTTTTTGGTGCATCTGCAGCAGAAACCATACCAGCTGTTAAAGAGAAAGTTGCAGCTACTAGCACTGATGTAATTAACTTCTTCATTATTGTGCAGTCTCCGCAGCAGGGATTGGTAATGCGAATAGGTCTAGAGCGCCTTGCTTACGAGCAATGCGGATACCTTTAGTAATATCACGTAGGTAGCTATCGTCTAACTTATTCCAAGACTTCGCATCTGCGTCGTACATCCATGCTATTTTCTGATCCAAGCTCTGTGCATAAAGTGCAACGCGGCCTAAATTGAAGAAATCAACTAGCACTTCTTTACCGTCTAGATTTAACTTACCGGTATGAACTGCTACAAAGCTACCATACTCACGCTCAATGCTATAAGCATCAAGGATTAGACGGTATTTTTCTGCCAATGTAACTTCAGCAGTATCAAGGATATCTTTTAAATTCTTAACACGATTCTGACGAGTCTCAATGTTAAATGGTAAATCTAAATTTACGAACTGCTCTAAAGCGTCAACCATTTTAAACATTAATGGCACAACACCCTGACGAAGTTTATCCACGCCGTTGATATCAGTTTGAATTAAATCAAGTGAATTTTGTTGATCAGCTACCAAGCCTGCAACGTAATCATTATATGCTTTCAATGACTCACGCTCATCAGCTACGCTGCCATACTCAAAAAGCATGTCTTGTGCTTGGTCAAAATATTTGTCGACTTTCTGTTGTGACGCAGCTGAAGCAGCATTAAGGCTGCTATCTGCTTTTTGAACGTCAGCTAGAGGATCTGCAACAACGAAGTTGCTACCAGCTAAAGCCAGAGCGCCAACAAGTGCAGTAGCGATTTTTGTTCTATTGCTTACCTTGGACATAGTTCCCAACCAATTTGAAGTGAATTAAAAAGTTCAACTTTGCAAAATAACGATGATCTAAAATTGTTAATCAATGTTACTTCAACTAAGCACGTCTTTTTCTTGTGATTGTTAGTTTTTCTTCCCTTTTCTACACCTATTAAAGCGTAGACCCGTTGGCATCATTTCACAAAATGTTGACCTATGTCAACATTTGCAAAGTTTAAAAACTTGTGGAAAGAGCTGTTAGAGGCGTTAATGTTGTCGAAAGGTTAATAAATAAACGTCTTCAACATAAATGTGTCGTAATTTAATGCTAAGAGAAAAATATTACTTGTTTTTATTCAATTAGTTATAAAACGCTGTCAATTCAATAATACAATGTATTTAGCCTTTTCCTCATTACTAAATAAATTTTGAACCATGTAAATACCAGCCTAAGACTTCATTTTGTTCATTATTTAATACTTTGAGTTCATTTAATATCATATTATTTTGGTGAAATTTAGCTATAAATGTTGCCAATTTAGTTTCATCAAATGAAGCGTTCACTAACTCAGCTAACCGTAGTCTTAACGTATCCATTTGTATTGTAATAAATTCAATAAATTCTAACTTTTTTGCAACAGGCAAAAATAATCCAGCTTTAAAAAACTGAGCCACGAAACGCATTAAATCACAATCCTGAGCGGCCGACTCATCAAACATGACTAATAATTTAATCAAGCGATTAATTTCTGCTCTAATTTGCTCACATTGAAGGTCTTTCTTAATTCGCTCAACATCTTCTTGATTGCTGATATTGCCCATGGCATTTGCCATTTTAGCTAAACAATTAATTAATAAATTGACTTCTGCTTTATCAATTAACGTCAAAATCCTTCTATTACGGTTAAGGATCATTGAACGTTTATGATGACAAACAATAACAAATTGGCCATCGTCCTTTAATACTCTAGCCGCTTCTTCAAGTGACTGCTCGACATTTGAATACTCAAAACCAAATTGAGATATATAAAGGTCAACGGAGTTGGGTTCAAAAGGAAGTTGTTCGCAGCGAGTATTAGACATTAAGGCTATGTCTATATTTTGATTGTTGTTACTTACTGAGTTGGCTAAAGTAACCTCTGCTAAATCAACACCAATAACCTTACCCGTTAGCTCACCTTTTGATAACCCATCTCGTAATAACAGCGGTAACGAACCATTACCCGTGCCAACATCAACTACCAAAAAGCCTTCTGTCAGAGCGCTAAATACCGGTTGCCAAATATTTTTCAATATACCCTGATAATTACCTGGTAACGCCTCACCGAATGAAGTTGTGTGTCCTTGCTGCCAATATTCACTCCAGTGACTATTCATTTACACTCCCCTCTTAACCACAACATATTGCTACATAATATACCAAGTAAAAAGGCTCCCGAGGGAGCCTTTCTTATATCTAATTAATAACTAATCAGAATTTAGAACTTAAGTGTATAACTTGCACGATATTCACGACCGTAGTTGTTATACAGGTCAGCATTATCAAATGTACCTACAGAACTTAACACAGGATCTTCATCTGTTAGGTTGTTGATACCTAGTAGTAATTGGCCATAGTTACCAGCATCATAAACATAACTTAGATTGTGAATTAACCATGAATCCAAGTGACCAGTAGCATCATCTTCATAAGTAGACGATGTATAGTTCATGTTCCAAGATACTCTATGGTCGCCCATACTGTAATTAGTTGTAAATACAGACTTGTAGTCTGGTTGACCATTCCAACCTGAAGTATCTACAGAATCAGAACCACCTTCAACTTCTTCGATATAATCTAGCACAAAACTGTTGTTCCAGTTAAAGCCGATATCACCGATTGCAGTTTCAAACTTTGCGTTTAAAGCAACATCAATACCAGTAATTTCTAGCTTATCACCGTTACCGTAACCAGTACCAACTTCTAGTGCACGACCTAATGAACCATCTGCGCCATTTGGAGCACGTTCAACATAGAAGGTATCACTTGTTGCTAGGTCACCTTTAGCTATACCACGCATTACATTTGTGATACTACGACGGCTAATTACGTCATCAATATTTAAGTTATAGTAATCAACCTTAATACCGATATCATCAACGATATCCCATGCAACACCTAAGTTAATATATTCAGATGTTTCAGGGCCTAACTCTTTGTTGGCACTGATATAAGTATCATATTGTTTTTCACTACAATCAAGGTCTGAAATTGCTGGTATAGCGGATTGACAGAATGGGTAATCGGTACCATCGTCAGCACTGAATGTAGTAGCTGCGTACAACTGATCTAATGATGGTGCACGGAACGCTTCTGAGTAAGACGCACGCACAACAACGTTCTCTAGCGCTTGCCAACGAACTGATGCTTTAGGCGCAACATTGTCACCAAAATCACTGTAGTCATCGTAACGAGCTGCAAGGTTTAATTCAATATCATCTGTTAACGGTAGAACCGCTTCATAGAACATTGCCCATACTTGACGATCGCCACCTGCAGAGTTACCTGCACTACCACCAATTAAGCCTGCTTCAGACTGTGCGTCATACACTTCGCTAAACTGTTGGTCGAAATATTCCATACCAACGTAATGTGCAACTGCACCACCTGGTAATTCGAATGCATCAAAACCAATACCAGCACTGTACTGATCAAAAGTAGCACGGCCTTGTGTTAAGGTTGTAGCTTTCATGTTATTGACGCCGGCTTCAGAGCCTAAATCAATATCATTAGCTTGGTTATAAGCAAGACCTGCATAGCTTAGGTAGTACTCACCGATAGACTTGTTATCGGCGATATTGTGGTGGTAGTAAACTTCCCACTCAGCATCATTAAACGCACTGATAGTACCGCGTAAGCCTGTTAGGTAATCTTGGTTGTAATCGTCTACGTTACCGTCACGAGTACCAATACCCACCCAACGGAAATAACCTGTTGTTTCTTCACCGTATGGGTTATTTGGGTTATCTGCTGACATACCATTCCAAGCGGCTGCTGGAGGAGCATAACGACCAGTAGAGTTACCTTGAGTAACCATTACTCGGCTAAACCATTCGATGTCTTCTGCAATTTCATAGTTAGCATCAACATATACTGTGTTACGTTCTGTAGATGCTTTGTTATAAGAAACGTTCGCAAACGCATACATACAGTAAGTTGACCCTGGGCTCCAATCGTTGTCAGCTTTAACTGTTTGGAATACATTTGAACCGTATTCTGATTCTAAGTCATCACATAATAGTGATGCTTGTGCACCAGAAAAGTCAGGAGCCGCTACAGTAGCACCATAGATACTCCAACCAGCAGTTTCTTCGTAAGCTTGGATTTCACCATCGCCATTGAAGTCTGTCATGCTCGCCGCAGTATATGGACGATCTGCGTCTGAAATACCTTTACGGTCTTGATGGTCGAATGAGAAAGTAATGTTACCTTTATCCATTTGATAACCAGCAACAACCGAGAATTCTTTACTTGTTAGGCCGCCGTCTTGGTCGCGTGAGCCACCGCCAACGTTGAATTCAAGACCTTGGTAATTCTTTTTCATGATGATGTTAACAACACCAGCAATTGCATCAGAACCATAAGTAGAAGATGCGCCGTCAGTAAGAATGTCGATACGTTCTACTGCAGCCATAGGAATAGCGTTCAAGTTAGCAGATGCACCACCTAGCGTTGGTGAACCTGGGAAACGCTTACCATCAATAAGTACTAAAGTACGGCTCGAGCCTGCACCACGTAAGTTGATAGTTGCTTGAGATTGTGCAGAACTACCTGAACGCTCAGAGAATGATCCGAAAGAGTTCAAGTTACTGTTACGAAGTGCATCAGCAACTGTAAAGTTACCTTCCATCTTCATATCTTCAGTTGTAATGGTCGTAATTGGCGAAGCGCCTTCAAGGTCAGAACGCTTAATGCGCGAACCAGTAACCTCAATACGTTCTACTTTTGCGCCATCTTCATCAGCAGCAAAAACTGCTGGCGAAGCAAATGCAGCTGCTGCTGCACCACTGATCAGTGCTAAACGCACCGACTTAGCTAATACGTTCTTATGCATTGTCTATCTCCCTGGACTTTTTTATGTCTTTCTTATAATGCTAACAACCTTTTTAGGTGTTAGTTCAATGAGGGGATGCAACAAAAAACAATCACAACCTCTCAACTACAGGTGCAATAAAATCACATTTGAAACAACTAATCAACATTTGAAGTGTCGTAAGCGCAAAAGTTAATCAAATGTAACAACTTTAACTGTTAAGAAATATGAACAGGTAATTTTTTTTAACTTTATAAACAATAAGTTAAAGTTGTTTAGTTATTGTCGAAACAACATACCAAGTCTAAAGTTAAAAACTTAACCTATTGTTTTAAATAACTATTAACATGGAGAAGGTAGTTTTTTATTACTTCTGGTAAACATAAAAATGTTAAGTGTTAATAAATAAGGCTATGTAAGTAATTGCTTAACATTAATCGTCTAGATAAATCTTCGTAGATTGGGTTTGCGAGGTTTGTGCGTCATCAAATAATGCTTGATTGCCTTTACTGAATTAAGAACGTAAGGACACGAAGAAAAACAAGCAATGTTAATTAACATTGAAAACTTAAGATTGGGGTGTTGGTAAGTTAACTTATAGCAATAGAAGTTGATTATTCACCAGTGAGTCAAAGCTATGGCCACACAGTTGCAGAATGGGCTCCGCGATAGGTTGAATTTGTTTACAAATATAGTATTCATAATCAATATTTTGTGGTTTTGCTTCTATGGCTTGTGCACCAGTGAGTGTCATTATATATCGAATCTGTTGTCCTTTTCGGGTAACACTTACGTCACCGAGTAGTTCGGCAAGCTGTTTTGCGGCTTTAACATGGGGTGACGACTTTGCGGTATAATCTTCAACATTGCGTCTTAATCGCTTTTTAAAAATAAGTTCATTATCTCGAGCACCGCACTTAATTGCCGCCAGCTCGTTACTCAAATAATCAATAACATCCTCGCCCTTGAAAAACAATTCATATAAATGGTACTGCATCCTTCTTGCAATAGGGCTCCAGTCACTCCTCACCTGCTCCATACCTTTAAAGGTTAGAGTTAATTGTTGCTGATCATTTGACACTGCGCCGACATAACGCTTTTTACTGCCTTCATCCGAGCCCCTTAAGGTAGGCATAATAAATTGTTCAAAGTGGGTTTCAAACTCCAGCTCAAGATAACTGTCTAATTGATATTCTTCTGCGCACCATGCAAGCCAACGTTCGGTTATTGATACAGAAAGATGTTTTCCAACCGCTTGGATATCTTTAATCCCATGATTATCTCCTAACCAGACAAAGGTAGAATCGGTGTCACCATAAATCACTTGATAACCGCACTCTTCTATCCATTGCTTAGTGAGTTTCATAATTTGATGACCGCGCATGGTAATCGAACTGGCTAACTTAGCATCATGAAATACACAACCTCGAGAGCCTAATACGCCATACAATGAGTTCATAATAATTTTTATCGCTTGCGATAACGGCGCATTTTTATCTCGTTTGGCCAGTTCTCTTTGCTCTGCAAGGCTGGCAACTAATGCAGGTAAAATAGGCGATTGCCGACTAAATTGAGCACCTAAATATCCAGCCACTGTCGTTGCATCACCTTTTACTTCACTCGCGTAGAGTCCTTCAACTAAGCCTTTAGGATCGATAAGAAATGTCCTAATAATCGACGGATATAGACTTTTAAAATCTAATACTAAAACATCTTTATAATAACCCGGTATAGAGGACATAACATATCCGCCAGGGCTTTCTAAACCTTGGCTCGCGGGTTGTGCGGGGGCCACAAAGCCACTTCGATGTAAGTGAGGTAAATACAAATGATAAAATGCAGCAATCGATGCACCCACGCGGCCGAACTCCAAGCCCGTTAACTTGGCGCGTTCAAGAGCAAAATCTAACAACTGTGTTTTTTCAAAAATATCCCACACTAGTCGGCAGTCGGTAATATTATAAAAAGCCAATGCATTTTTATCTTGTTCAAATAAATGAGTAATTTCTTGGCCACGATTTTCAACATGATCAATGGCTTTACCTTCGGCTAATAACTGTCGCGATACCGATTCTAACGAAAAACTATCAAACTGATAAAACGCCGCTTTAAGCCAATCAATACCATCCAAAACCACACGCCCAGGTAAAGATAATGTTTCCGGCCGATATTTGTCAGCCACTTTCCAGCTCAGTTCGCTATTACCTCTACCAATTAATAATGGAATTTGATGTAAAACACAGCGTTTGAACAACAAGGCTAAATCAAAGGTCACTACTGCCCAGCCAATAATAATATCGGGGTCATAGTCGCTAAACCACGCTATTAAATGATGTATCAGTTCAATCTCATTTTTTACCCAAACAATGAAATCATGACATTCTGCTTGCGGTTCGCCCACCATATACACACATTGATAATCGGTACCATATAAACCAACCGAATAAAGTTCACCCGTAAAACTGCACTCAAAATCCAGTGAAACCATCTTCAAAGAGATATCAACAAGTTCGTTGGCGGGCATTTTTCTAGCCCGATTAATCGATAACAAAGGAATCGTTGAAGTTGAATTACTCGGTTGATAATGCCCTGAACACTCAATATCTAAGGCAATAAATCGTTCTATAAGGTAGCGTTGCTCAGACCTAATATCGGCTTCAAATAAAGTAATACCGCTATCATTAGCTATGCGACTGAGTAATTTCAATTGGGTATTTGATTTAAGATACAAGGCACTGATAGGTTCATGTGCAAAGCTCATCAATGATATCGACTCAGCCTTAAGGGCAAAGCCGACTTTTTGACTTAATTGATTAACATCTTGCTGACGGCAGAAACAGATCACTTCACTGTGATACAGCTCTGCTAATACAGGTCCTTGAGCGGTTTTAATATAATATTGAAGCACTAATTGTCCATGCCGATAAATAGCATGACGAGTTAATACTCGTCCCTTCACATGATTATTGGTCGTTGGATTATCTGTCGGCGTCACAACGGGTTTGAATTCCGGCACAAGTTTACTCAATTTGATTTATTACTTCGTGGCATGCTAATTCACTGTTATTATGTACAGCATAATTCAGTCTATGTAGAAATCATACTTCCTATGCTACCGGATAACATAAAAAGTCAAATTCGCACCATTTATAAAGAAATTGCCGCATCTATGCCGCAATTTCGTTCTCGTCGCGAACAAAACTATATGGTAGCGGAAATATCAAAAACCTTAGCAGGCGAGTATGACAAAGACCGTCGTATCATTGTGGTTGAAGCGGGTACCGGCATTGGTAAATCTTTGTCTTATATCTTAGGGGCAATCCCTTTAGCCATCTCGAGTAAAAAGAAAGTCTGTATTGCCACTGCAACCGTGGCACTTCAAGAACAATTACTCCACAAAGATCTACCTCATTTTTTACAACAGTCTGGTATTGATTTTAAATTTGGTTTGGTAAAAGGTCGTCAGCGTTACGTATGTTTAGCCAAACTTGAAGCCATGATAGGGGCACAAGACAGCTCACAAATAGCCATATGGCAAACTAAACCCGACCAAAGTCAAATTAACGAATTACAAAAATTGCATCAAGATTTTCATCAAAAACGCTGGAATGGTGAAATTGATACTTTAAAACACCCTATTCCTGATTTCTTGTGGCAACAAATTTGCTGTGATAAACACAGCTGTCATCGTCAAGTATCGGCACACCATAATTGCCCGTTTCATAAAGCCCGTGAAGATGTGGACACTTGGGATGTACTCATTGTTAACCACAGTCTGTTATTTGCCGATTTAGAACTTGGCGGCGGCGTCATTTTACCAGAACCAGAAGACATGTTTTATGTTATCGACGAAGCTCATCACTTACCGATAGTTGCCAGAGATTTCTCCAGTGCTCAAGCCACACTTCGAGGAGCATGTGATTGGTTAGAAAAAGCATCGAAAACCTGTTCTAAGTTACAAAATCAACTCAAAACCACTCATATCATTGCCCCTGTACAGGCCATGCTTGACCACACCACAGAGTTAACCAATTTACTGACCCAGGTTGCTCACTTTTGTGATACCCAACCACAGTTATTCGCTAACCCTGAATCCAGGCTTCGTTTTGAACATGGCCAATTACCACAATCGTTATTAATACAGGCAGAAAATCTGGCCACTGCATCAGGTTCCGCGGTAAAGCAATTTAATAAAGTGGTATCAGTGTTAAATGAAGCAATCAAAGATGGTGAAGTGCCTAAACATCAGTCGGAAGGGTTGTTATCAGAAACAGGTTTTATTTTACAGCGGCTAGATAACTTACATAAGTTATGGAAGATGATGGCCAAAGAAGACAGTAAAAAAGGCGCACCAATGGCGCGTTGGGCTGAATTAATTACCGGTAAACAACAAGATTATTTATTTTGCTCATCGCCTATAGAAGTTGGCTTTATGCTTGAATCTATGTTGTGGCAAAAAGCCGCTGGCGTGGTGTTGTGCAGTGCAACGCTTCGAGCCTTAAACAGCTTCAACCATTTTGCTCATCAAGTAGGCCTGTCAATGAATGATGGCAGCCGATTTTTAGCATTATTATCCCCTTTCGATTACGAAAATAATGCGACTTTATTTATACCTCAAATGGTTTGCGAACCTACGGACGAAAATTACACCACCGAACTTGCACAACATATTGTGACACTTATCGATGGCGAAATGGCCACATTAGTGCTGTTTGCATCCTATTGGCAAATGGATAAAGTGGTTGAGCTCGTCGAAGGTAAAATCCCCAAAGACCAGCTTTTTGTTCAAGGCGCTATTCCACGTCAACAAATATTAGAACAGCACAAAAAACGCTGTGATGAAGGTCTACCCAGTGTCATTTTCGGTACTGGCAGCTTTTCTGAAGGCCTCGATTTACCGGGCGATTACTTAACAAACTTAATCATTACCAAACTTCCGTTTGCTGTCCCGACCTCACCAGTAGAACAAGCTCACGCGGAATACTTAAAAGTAAAAGGCGGTAATCCATTTTTACAGCTGACAATTCCTGATGCTTCACGTAAATTAGTCCAAAGTTGTGGCCGACTGTTACGAAAAGAGCAAGATTATGGCCGAGTGACCATTTTAGACCGTCGTTTGGTCACTAAACGTTATGGCAAATCATTAATTGATGCCCTTCCTCCTTTTAGACGTGTTATTGAATAGGTATTGAGTTGGATTTATTATTAGACCCTAGCCATTGGGCTATATTAGCGGTCATAGGTATATTTGCGGGTTTTATTGATGCCATAGTTGGCGGTGGTGGGCTTCTGTCTATTCCAGCATTACTCACCGTCGGTATTCCGCCACATTTAGCATTAGGAACCAATAAATTAGCCGCTTGTTTTGGTTCTCTTACTTCGAGTTACACCTTTTATAAACAGCATTTATTTAACCCTGCATTATGGAAAACGTGTTTTTTTGCCACGTTGGTTGGGTCGATTGCAGGTTGTGGTTTAGTATTTCTGATTGACCCACAATGGCTAGACAAAATATTACCACTACTCATAATTAGTATCGCTGTTTATACCTTATTTAGCCCAAAAGCGATGGGTGACAAAAATATAATGGCCCCAAAATATCGTTCACCAAAATACAAACAAATTAGCCAAGGATTTGTTTTAGGTGGATACGATGGTTTTGCAGGACCAGGTATTGGTGCTTTTTGGACGGTATCGTCTATCTCGCTGTATAAACTCCCTCTGTTGCACAGCTGTGGATTAGCGAGAGTCATGACCGCGGTGAGTAACATCACAGCACTCATTATCTTTGCATCCATGGGTCAAGTACAATGGATGCTCGGCTTGTGGATGGGGGTATGCATGATGGCAGGTTCATTTATCGGCGCCAGAAGTGCGATTCGATTTGGAATACCTTTTATTAAACCAATATTCATTATTATGGTATTGTCGATTGCAGTCCATCTTACGTGGAGTGCATGGGTATGAACACCCAACAATTGCTATCAATGTTAAAACAACAGCTCGCTAAACTTGAGCAAGACGCATTAATACACGACCAGAATTTGGCGCCTTCGCAACGACAGTCTTTACAAGAAATTGAACGATTTAACAGTCAGCTATTTGCCCAACAAGGAGCCCAACTAAGCCCTTGTATCACTCAGTTACGTCAAGATATTAAACAACTCGAAAAACAACTTTACCTTAAGTTGGGCAGTAACGTTATCCAACTCAGTTGCGATCGTATTCAAGACCGATTTAGTGCATTACGCAGAGCATTGCTAACCACTCACATCAACCTTAAATCCGAACAACAGCGCAAAGCCAGTAATCGAGCCCGATATGCAAAAAAACAACAACAAGCAATACAAGACAGCGGATTTGGTTGGATAGCCAGCAATGTGATGCAAAATAGCCATCAACTCTACGCTGAACTCAATAAACATTTAAATTGGGCAAAAAAAATAGAGCAAAAAATACAACAAATGGAAGCAACTCTTGAATTCTGTCATAGTGATGACAAAATAAAACTGCAAAATGATATTCTGTCTATGCATCGCCGTTTAGGAAAGTGCAAACAAGCAACCAGTTATATTGAAGAGCGTATTCAACTTTTTGAACGACCTCGCCAAAGTTACCCACGTTAAGGAGCAACAATGAAATCTTTATTTACCACAAGTGCGCTTTTGGCATTTTTAACATCATCATCCGTCTTAGCAGCGAATTTAACCATTCCAATGTCTTTTGAGTACCTAGCGCTTGATGGTGCAGAAGTTGAAACCAGTATGTTCAATCATCAATCGGATTTAGCGTTAACCAATGGCACCCATAAAATTGCAGTCCGTTATCATGATGTGGTTGATGATTCCTTTAGTGACAGTCAATCTTTTGTAAAATCGACACCTTTAATTGTGACGTTAACGGTTGATGGCGATCATCAATATCTATTACAACCCGCTGACGGTGACGTTATCAAGAATCCAAAAGCATTCGCTAAAAAACCACAAATCAACATTAAACGCCAAGATAATGCAGCGGTAACTTACAGTGTAGAACAAACTAATTTTACTGAAGAGTCATTTATTACTAGCCTGTTTAACAATAAAAACCAACATGATATTGAAACCTTATCGGCTTCAGCTACAGGTAACGGCAGTCAACCAATACAAGCATTAGCAGTCAAATCAGATATTGAATCTGCTACGATGAGTGCACCAGTTATTGCAACTGTACCAGTAACGGTGCCAGCAACAACGGCTCAAAAGCCGACTCCAGCACAAGCAGAACAAATGCTCCAATATTGGTGGTTACAAGCCGATGACAAAACCCGTAAAGAATTTATGGGCTGGGCAATAAAACAACTGTAATGTCTCTATCGATCCCTTTTGTTTACCACGCCAGCTATTCACAGCTGGCGTTACCTAGCACCCATCGTTTTCCAACCACTAAATATCACAATTTATACCAGCACGCGCTCAAACAACAATTATTGTTTGAGCAATATCGCCATACGCCTACACCGATATCGAAAGATACGCTCTATACAGTGCATTGCCCGCAATATGTCGAGCAATTTATCAATGGTGCCTTATACCATAAAGCCCAAAGACGTATTGGTTTTCCATGGAGCCAAGAGTTAGTTACCCGCACTTTACACGCCGTAAATGGTACCCGTTTATGTGCTGAATTAGCGCTTAAACATGGAATTGCAGTTCACTTAACCGGTGGTTATCATCATGCGCACTATGATTTTGGCAGTGGTTTTTGCATTTTCAATGATTTAGTTATCGCGGCGAGATCAGCCATTGACTCAGGTAAAGCGGATAAGGTACTCATTTTTGATTGTGATGTTCATCAAGGTGATGGAACCGCGACACTCACTCAAGGCAGCCCAGATATTATTAGTTGCTCGATCCACTGTGCACAGAATTTCCCGTCCAGAAAGCAACAATCTGATCACGATATCGCTCTGGATAAAGGGTGTACCGATAAACAATATCTTGAACACATACAACAAATATTACCTTACTTGATACGCATCCATCAGCCAGATCTGATCATCTATGATGCTGGGGTCGATATTCATCAACATGATGACCTTGGATATTTCGCCATTTCGAATCAAGGTATTCTCGCTAGAGATAAACAGGTAATATCGATAGCACAAATGCATAGCATCCCACTTGCAGCAGTAATAGGGGGAGGCTATAGTCGTAATGAAGCAGAATTAACCATTCGACATAGCCAATTGTTAATTGCTGCCAATGAAATCTGGTCACCACAGTGTCAGGCAATGCAAAACCAATAACACTGCGTCACTAAATTAAACAAACATCTCGACATTGAAGCATATGTCGATAAAACAAACTGTCTCAATGGAGCGTAATAATGCAATTAGAGATCCGAAACTATTATGAAGTTCTATTAATGGAAATGCTGCGAGATGAAGGTCTAATGGAAGAGTTGCCAGAAGAATACTTAGCGGATTTATGCTGCGTCACGCTGAATCAGTTACCCGTCAGGTACATTCGCCATTTAGTTGATACGTATTTCTTCGAAAATTATCAAGAATTAAAACAGATGAAAACAGAGATAAGCGAAGCACTAGAACGTTCGAGACAATTCCTCAAAGCAAATTTGCAAAAACGCTTAAAAGAAGAAGCTGAAATCGCAGCAGAACAACAACAGTAATTTCACCGGCATTAGCTGATGCTTGCCATTAACTGATGTTTTGCCGGATATTGAATGAATATATTCTAGTAAGCACTGGTTATGGTAATTCCATGAATAATTTATTCATACAATACGGCTGTTTTTTGATTGGAATTTTTTGGTTAAAATATTTTGGTTGCAATACTTTGTTGGAATTAATGCGGTGAAAATCATACGGGGAATATTGGAGGTTCCCCTAGAGCCACACCCCGGCACACGAGTCACTTGCTGCGGTTGCTCCCTTCCAGGCCTGGCCGAGTTCACAAGTTATCGTTGCGGGGGGACCCTAGGGTCACCATTGACTTCTGAACCATATAATACAAAGCTTATGTCTCAGAACGGGGCGATTATCCCCTAACCCATTGGCTGGATCAAGCCTTTATCCTAATAAGTTTTCAATCCTCTACCTAACTGCGCAATACTTAACCTTAACAGGGAATACTAGATGGGATAAGGGATGGGTTAACCGACATAAATCGATCTATTCACAAGCCAAGTATGCCAAACACACTATTTATGTTGCCCATAATACGAATTCAGACGTGAATCATTAATCTATTGAACATAAATACATAGCCAGATGAAATAGAAAAACAGTGGTGAGATAATCGTTTATGACGTCGAGCACAAGTCACTTATGCAGGTTCACATCACTTAGCGTATTCAAGAATATGCTAATAACGGTATTAACACTTTGGAACTATCCTATTTATTTCAGTAATACCGGCAAATCTTCATCAAACAACGTTACCCATAAAGGAATAGTCAGATCTCAGTCACAACTCTAGACATAATTCAATGAGTAAGTGGCCAAGGTTAGCTAACATTAGATTTGAATAAAATCCGCACACTTATAACCAGTAGTGAATGCGAGATAACAAAAAATGCAGGGAATACATGATGAAGACAATAACAGTTAGTCCCGCTGCAAAAGCGGTATTGAGTGCAGGGCTTATTGCTCTAGCGCTATCGGGTTGTGGAGGCAGTGATGGTACTAATGGCGAAGATGGGCCAGATGGTATTATTGGTGTAAACATTGATGCGACATCTACCCTAAAAGCGACCTTTACCGATGCAACCGTAGTCGATGGAAAAGTCAGTGTTGACTTTATTCTTAAAAATGCCAATGGTGTTGCGGTATTGGGACTAACAAAAGATCATGACCTTCGTTTTGGTATCGCTCAATTAACCCCGGTTACTGAAATGGTCGGTGCTGATGGCGCTAAAGTCGAAGTCGACCGTGGTTATCAATGGCAGTCTTATATCAATACAACCAAGCAACCTAATGCAAGTTGGATCCCTGCTGATGAAACCAATATTGCTCCTTCTGCGCAATTTCAAGCTGAAGTGGAGGCTGCTTCAAAATGTGCCGACTGCTTAGTTGATAATCTAGATGGCTCATACTCATACACATTTCAAACCAATATTGCTCAAGTCATAGAGCCGTTAAGCATCACTTACCAAGCTGATGACACCCAGCGCATTACATTGGAATTAAAACAGCCGTTAATTACAGCTAATGCTCATTACGATTTTCAACCTTCGACTGGCTTAACCGAAGATATTGCATCACGCGACGTTGTCTCGATTAATGCTTGTTATACCTGCCATCAACCAGAAAGCTTAGCATTGCACGGCGGTCGTCGAATCGATCTTGAAAACTGTGCATCATGTCATACCGCAACATCTGGCGATCCTGAAACCGGTAACAGTGTTGATTTCACCTACATGATCCACGCTATTCATAAAGGCCAAGACCGCGTAACCAGCACTGCCGATGGCGATGTAGCCGCACCTTATAAAGTGATTGGCTATGGCGGTGGAATACACAATTACGGTAACGTGATGTATCCACAAAAACCTGCTGCCGATTGCAGTGCATGTCACGTAGAAGGCGCAAACGCTCCCAAAGATGCTGGCCTGTTTAATGCCAATAAAAGTGATACCGCTTGTATTGCATGTCACACAGAATTAGCGTCTCAACAACATGTTGGTGTCGGCACAAATTGTACTTCATGCCATGTTGAAGAAGGCTATGGTCGCAGTGCAAAAGAAGCGCATGGCGATGTCATGAAAGCCTATAACGAAACCCAAGCGATGAACGCCGTATTCAGCGACGTAATAGTTACTGCTGATGGGAAATTCAGTACTACGGTTAAATTTACCGATGCTTCAGCTAATGTTATTGCAGCGGAATTTATCGACCAAGGTAGCCGTATCGTTATGGCATGGGACAGCGACAAAAACTACCCAACGTATCAAGATGCCAGTTACAGTAATCGTCGTCTTAAATTAAGTGAAGGTACCGCCAACGCAGATAATAGCTGGACCTTAGTTTGGGATAAGATCACCTTACCAACAGATTATGTGGGTAAAACATTTGAACTATGGTCAGCAGTCACAGCCTGTTTTAATCATGGTGGCTACGGCAGACCGGAAGTTAAACTAACGGCTTGTAGTACTGATGATGTCCAGAAAGTGGAAATTAAAAGTAGTCCATACCATTTTGTTATGGCTGCAAGTGCAATAGACACTAGCCAAACCACTGCTACACGTAGAAACATTATCAACACAGAAAGCTGTCAAGGTTGCCATAACCAAGAAGTGTATCACTATGACAATGGTGTAAATTGCCAAACCTGTCATACCGCTGATAAGACGCTTAAAAATGACGATACTTACCCTGGTGGCAAAAAATCGACCAGCTTTGCCTTTAAAGCACACAGCGCTGAAGGTCATTACCTCAAATATGCCGGTGTTGAATCTGGAACCGTGTTGAAAACCGATTGTAAAACCTGTCATACCGCTGATGGGATCCAACTTGGTAGAGCCACTGACAGAGTATGGCGTTATGGCGATATCGATACTGGAGCCGATGTATGGATGTCATCAGATACTGGAGCATGTTTAAGCTGTCATCAAAAGTATCGTACTGATGCCACCGTGTCGCATATTGAATCTAATGGCGGTATTGTTGATGGGATCAGTGAGGACGATGCTCGTAATCGTGCATCAGAAATATGTTCTACCTGTCATACCGTAGACCGCGTCACTAAAACACATGGTTTTTAAACAGTAAAAAGAAACAACCTTGGCGTTTTATCCATCAAAGACCTTAGTTTATAACTAAGGTCTTTTTGTTATCCGAACAATCCTCCCCCGCTAAACTGCGCATTTTACATACCTCTTTATTAATAGGCTGATCATCATCACACAATTACGTTCGTTTTAAAGACGAGTTGCTGTTTGTAACGTAATCTTAGTGTTGGGAAAATTAATTCCAACATCAACTTAACTGAATAAGATAATTGCAGAACATACTGCCAGTGAGTTAGATGGATGACCTTTGCAGGGAAAATATGATGAATAAAAAATACACAAAAATGGCATTGTTACTTGCTATGTCAGCATCAATGACACTGGTCGGTTGTGGCGGAGGCGATGATGGTGAAGCTGGTAATCCAGGAAACCCTGGTGGCGAGCCTGCTGAAGCAATTAAAACACTAAACTTAGATATCACTAAAGTCACTTATCAAGATAGCAAACCGACTATTGAAGTATTTGCGACCAATGAAAAAGATCTCCCTGTAGCGGGTCTTAAAGACTTTGAAATTAAAAAAGTCGTCCAACTCATTCCAGCTGGCGCAAGTGGTGCAGGTAATTCAGCCCAATGGCAATTTATTGGTTCCGAAAAAGCCTTTACCGACCATGGTAACGGTAATTACAGTTTTACCGTCAATGTTGAAGGCTTTAACCCAGAGCTAACCCAACGTTATAATGTGATTGCAAGTGCATCAACCTTGCAAGACGGCGTTACCGGAGTGCCGCGTACTGAAATTACCAAAGATTTTGACGGTGAAGGATTTGAAGCTAAATACACTAAAAACATCGTCAGTGGCGCTACTTGTAATACCTGCCATGCAAAGGGTGAAAGTATTTATCATAGCTACACTGATTTAGAAACCTGTACATCTTGCCATACCAACGAAATGGCCATTGAAAAAGACAAGGTTCAAGTTGAGTTCAGTCACTTAATTCATAATGTTCATAACAATGCCAAAATGTATGGCCGCAACTTGGACAAGAGTGCAGAAGCAGCGCATGCGATAGTGCAAGATAATTGCACCACTTGTCATGTTGATTCTGAACAACTGAGCGAATCGAACAACTGGTCTCGAATTCCAACCATGGAAGCCTGTTCAAGTTGCCATACCGATATTGACTTTAAAACGGGTCAAGGTCATCCGCAACAAGTGGATAATTCAAATTGTATAGCTTGTCATAATGCAAGTTGGACAGAAGAATTACACACAACTTCGTATACTCAGAAAAAAGCATTTATCGATTTATACGGCATGACAGCAACACTAACGGCTAATAAATCAAGCACCGAAGACAAGTCAGCTACCCTATCGGTAACGATTTTAGATGCTAATGGTACGGCCATTGATGCTGCAAGCTTAGTCAGCAAAATTCAACGAATTGAAACCATCACTAACGTCGGACCTAACTTTCCAATTATGGGATATAACCCTAGCCCAGGAAGCGGTTTAGCCAAAATCAGTAAAGACTTTATCAAAGCGGGTCTGTTACAAGCCGATGTAGTCATTGAATCAGGTAACTTAGTCTATAACATTGCATCACTGCCATTTGGCGCAGGCGACACAGATACCGCCTTTAGCTTTATTGGTCTTGAAATGTGTAACGATGGTATTCAAGCCATTGATTGTGTCGACGGCGTAGCAACTACCAGCATGAAAGCCGAGTTCACAGTAGGCACTTTCTCTGGTAATGCGCCTAGCTATCGTCACACTGACTCGGTCAATTTTGGTTCATGTGATAATTGCCATGGAGATACTTTTGAGTTGCATAAAGGCCACCATGCTGGTTTTGTGATGTCAGAACAATTAGCTCGTGAGCTTAATGGCGAAGTCACCATAGGTTTGGATGGTTGTGTGGCTTGTCATACGCCAGATGGCACTTATGCTTCTGGTGCTAATCAAGGCGCCATTGAAATGAAATTGCACAGTGTTCATGGTGAGCAAGGCATTATCAAAGACTGTACTCAGTGTCACAACGACTTTAATCTTGATGCATTCAAAGTTAAAGGTGCACTTGCTACGTCGCAAGGCCTTTATACAACACCTATCACTGCAACGTGCGCATCTTGTCATGGCTTTGACACGATTTCGCAGCATGCACAAAGTCAAGGTGCGGTTGTTAATGGTAGCTATCAAGAAGCCAATGATGCTGCGCAGTTAGAAACCTGTTTCTTCTGCCATGCACCCACCATTGAAAACCACACACAAGTGAAGCTTTAATTTGTCCATTGAGAGAGAAGCCCTGCTTCTCTCTCATGCTATGGCTTACGTAATCAACTTGTTGATCATCAAAATGGACAAATTAGGAAGTCTACTTATGAAGACCACACATTCAATAAATACCTTATTTTTAGCCCTGCTCTGCCTTACTGCATCGACGCTGTTTATGTCGAGTCATGTACAGGCGGCAAAGTGGGATGCCAGCATGACACCGGCAGAAGTTGAAGCAACACTCGATAAAAAATTCGCCGAAGGAAAATACTCACCAAAGGGTGCCGACACTTGTTTGATGTGTCATAAAAAATCAGAAAAGGTCATGGACTTATTCAAAGGTGCTCATGGCGCAATTGATTCATCAAAAAGTCCAATGGCTGGATTACAGTGCGAAGCGTGTCACGGCCCACTAGGTTCACATAATCGTGGTGGTAAAGAGCCAATGATTACCTTTGGCCCAACTTCAACACTCGCTGCAGACAAGCAAAACAGTGTGTGTATGAGCTGTCATCTCGACGACAAACGCGTGGCATGGGACAGTAGTCATCACGCCAATGCCGATGTGGCATGTGCATCTTGTCATAGCATACATGCTGAACATGACCCAATACTGTCAAAGCAAACAGAAGTCGAAGTATGTACCACTTGTCACACCAGACAAAAAGCTGACATGAACAAGCGCACCAGTCATCCAATGAAATGGAATCAAATGACCTGTAGCGACTGTCATAATCCACATGGCAGTTTGAGCGATTCAGATCTTGTTCAGCCAACAGTCAATGAAACGTGTTATTCATGTCACGCTGAGAAACGCGGCCCAAAGCTGTGGGAGCATGCACCCGTCACCGAAAATTGCGTCAATTGCCATAATCCACACGGTTCTGTGAACGATGCAATGCTCAAAACTCGTGCGCCACAACTGTGTCAGCAATGTCATGCGAGTGACAATCACACAAGCAACGCTTATCTAGGTAACACTGATATGGGTTCAACAGTAAATGGTAATGCCTTTACTGGTGGTCGCAGCTGCTTAAATTGTCATAGTCAGGTGCATGGTTCAAACCATCCGTCTGGTAAGTTACTGCAGCGCTAAGGAGATTATATTATGAATACCAAATTGAACCTCATTACCTTAGCGTTACTCACTAGTACCAGCTTTAGCCTGATGGCTGATGGTTATGGCCTAGCCAATGCTAAAACCGACAAAATTAAATATGATGCTTGGAATTGTAAGGCTTGTGCTGTCGAAACAGGTACCACAGGAACTGTCGGGGTTGGTATTGGTTACAACAGCGAAGACGATATTCAATCAGCCAACGCATTTAATAGCAGTAATCAAACAGCGGGCAAAGTGGATGCCGATATAAAGTATCGAGGTGACAATGGCTACCAAGCAAAAGTCGTCGCAAATAATATGGGCATGGACAATGGCCGTATGGAAATAGATGTCGGTAAACTTGGATTGTATCGCCTCAATCTAGGTTATCGCTCCATCGCTACGTATCAGAGCAATAATGCCTTAAGTCCTTACCAGAATATCGGCAGCGATAATCTTACTTTAGCGGATAATTGGGTAACGGCAGGTTCAAGCTCAGACATGCCAATGCTTTATAGCAGTTTAACCCCATTTGAATTGTCGCTTAAACGTGAACGTGCCGGTCTAGGATTTGAATATCAAACAGAATCACTGTTCACAACCTACGTTAATTTTCAGCGTGAAGAGAAAACCGGAACCAAAGTTGCCTCTGGCAGTTTTTTCAACCAGTCAATGATGTTAGCGGAGCCGGTTGATTACACCACCGACATCTTAAACGCTGGGATTAAACTCCGTGGTGATCACTGGTTTACCAGCATAAACTACAATGGTTCAGTGTTTAGCAATAACCACCAGCAGCTTGGTTTTGACAGCGCCTTTAACCCTACGTTTGGGGCGCAAAGTCGTGGTTATATGGCGCTAGACCCAGATAACGAGGCCCATACTATTTCGCTAATGGGCCAATATAACGATTCCATTACCAGCTTAAGTGGCCGTTTACTCATGGGCCAAATGACCCAAGATCAGCAATTAACTAGCATAGGTTATGGCTATTCATTACCGGCAGATTCTATTGATGCAAAAGTTGATATCACCGGCATGACACTTAAAGCGGTGACTAAGCTCAGCCGAGCATGGCGTCTCACTGGCAGTTATGATTATAACGACAGAGAAAACAACACCCAAATCGAACAATGGACTCAAATTAGCATTAACGATGTTACCGGCAAAGTGCGGTATAACACGCCATACGATCTCACTACCCATAGCGCTAAATTATCCACTGACTATCGTATCAACCATGGTTTAAAACTCGATGCGGGTTATGATTTCAAACGAGATGAACGCAGTAATCAAGGCAGAGAAACCACTGACGATAATAACGTCTGGGCACGTTTACGCGTCAATAGTTTTGACATGTGGGATATGTGGCTTAAAGGTAGTTTGAGCAAGAGAGATGGTTCAGAATATAAAGCATCAGAATCGTCATCTGCAGAACAAAATCCGTTGCTACGTCGATACTATTTGGCCGACCGTGACCGCACTCAAATAGAGGCGCGTGTTAATCATAGCCCTATTGATAACTTGAACGTCGATTTTGGGGTTCGCTATGCATATGATGACTATACAAATACGCAAATAGGTTTAACTGAATCAAAAGACACAAACTACGATATTAATCTGAGCTACATGATTAATGACGATATGAATGTTAATACATTTTATAACCATCAAATCATCAAATCTGCTCAATCTGGCAGCGCCAATTTAAGTATAGCGACTTGGCAAGCCGATATTGAAGACACTGTCGATGTTGTTGGCGCAGGCTTAAGCTACAACAATTTAATGGACAGTCGTTTGCGCTTAGGTTTGGATTATACCTACTCAGACTCAGACAGTAACACCCAAGTAAGACAAGGTATTAGTGGCGATTACGGTGACTATTTTGCCAAAGTGCATAACATTAATGTGTATGCACAATATCAAGCCACCGAAAAAATGGCCTTGCGTATAGACTACAAAATGGAAAAATACCTTGATAATGATGACGCCAATGATATTGAGCCAGATACCATTTGGAATGTCATGAGTTTAGGTAATTTACAGCATGACTACACTGCACACATGATCATGCTCAACGTGAGTTATAGTCTGTAAGTGATATCACGGTAATATAACCAAGTCGATCACATTAAAAATGACGCCAACCTTATCTAGGTTGGCGTTTTTATATCATTTGATTTAATGACCTTTAGACACAAAAACGGTCGCTAGCATCCTATTGTATAAAAAACTTGCAATTACACCGGATTTAACATTATATTAACAAGGTGAATAGCTTGTGATTGAAGTTTGGGCAAATGGATGTGCCCCCCATTTTATGTTGCTCATCTTTCCTCCCCTATTGCTTGTTAAAGACCATTGCTTGTTTTTTTAAATTTCCAATGCATTTAAGCGCCAACCTCCTCCCAATACTTAGCGAACATCAGGTATCATTCAGTACCGATATTGATTGCCCAGAGAAATTCATGTTTCAAATTGATACACTAATTGCCACTAAAATTGTCGACCGAACCATGAAAATTATTGGTCATAATATCAATGTTATGAATGCTCAAGCAGTGATATTAGGTTCTGGCGATATCGATCGGATTGGCACTGTACATGAGGGGGCACTATTAGCTATCAGCCAAAATCGCAATGTTGAAATAAGCCAAGCCATCGCTTCAAACTTACATGGCGTCAAACCTGGGCTAAATTTGCCATTGCATTACCAAGGTCAAGTGGTTGGCGTTATCGGTATCACTGGCGAGCCAGACACATTAAGCCACTATGGTGAACTGCTTAAGATGACAGCAGAGATGATTGTCGAGCAAGCAAATTTGCAAGAGCAATTACAGTGGCAGAATCGTCAAAAAGAGGAGTTTATTTCGCAACTCATTCATGCCAATGAGCAAGACTTACCTTCTTTACAACAATGGGCATTGCAATTAGGTGTCGATTTAAGCGTACCGCGAGTGGCCGCCATTATCGAACTTGATAACAAAAACCCATTATATCAACAAGACAATCAAGCATTAAAACAAGTACTGTATTTATTACAAAATCCTGTACGCGATAACTTAATTGCGATGACCTCTCTAACTCAATTAGTGATTTTAAAACCGGCTTTTTTAGATGGTAAGCAATTTGACCCTGAGCTTGAAAACCAACGCATCAACAAATTACTCAAACGCTTACCCGCCAATATGCAACTTAGCCTGCATATTTCATTGGGGCATTATTTCAGTGGTGAATTAGGCATTAGTTACTCCTATCGCACCGCCAAAGAAACGTTAGATATTGGAAAAAGATTACATCCAACAAAAACCAAATATTTATACCAAGACTACAGCTTACAAGTACTGTTATCAGGGTTACGGCACCACTGGCGAGGTAATGCGCTTGCTGGGCCGTACATGAAACTCATTGCAGTTGACAATAACCAACAATTGCAAAAAACACTTGCCGCTTATCTAGAACACATGGGAGACATCCAAGCCTGTGCTAACAGTTTGTTTATCCATCGAAACACACTGCGTTACCGATTAGATAAAATTCAAACTATCACCAATATTGATTTACACAGTTTTAATGGATTACTGAGTTTATATTTAGGTCAGTTAATTCACCAACCTAGCACTTAATTGTGCGTTAGCACAAAAATAGTATTAACTCGTAGATTTATTAGTGCAAGCGCACAAAGTAATTTATAGGTAATGGTTTACTATGATGAATACTAAACCACCCCCTACAATAATAAATAACGAGTACTCTATGGGACTAATATTGATCTTAATCGGCGTGATAGCCTTTATCGTCATCGCCACGTCTAAATTTAAACTGCACCCTTTTTTAACCCTCATTTTAGCCTCATTTCTCACCGCATTTGCCTATGGTTTACCCAGCAATGAAATTGCCAAAACCATCACTGGCGGTTTCGGTGGTATTTTAGGTTACATCGGCTTAGTCATTGTGCTCGGTACGATTATCGGCACCATTCTCGAAAAAAGTGGTGCAGCCATAACTATGGCAGATGTGGTCATTAAACTGTTTGGCCAACGATTCCCAACGTTAACTATGTCAATGATTGGCTACTTAGTGTCGATCCCTGTTTTTTGTGATTCAGGTTTTGTCATTTTAAATTCATTGAAACAGTCAATGGCGAACCGGATGAAAGTGTCTCAAGTTGCCATGAGCGTCGCCCTAGCAACTGGGTTATACGCTACTCATACCTTTGTGCCGCCAACCCCAGGTCCTATTGCTGCGGCGGGTAATCTTGGCCTTGAATCACAGCTTGGACTCGTGATAGCTGTCGGTGTGTTTGTTGCTGCCATTGCCGCTTTTGCCGGTATGTTGTGGGCCAATCGTTTTGCCAATGAGCAACCAGACGGCGAAGGCGCCGAAGAACTGAATCTGCAGCAAGAAGATTTTGATGATCTAAAGAAAACCTATGGCGAATTACCTAGCCCTACCAAAGCATTTGCGCCTATTTTTGTACCTATCATTTTAATCTGCTTAGGCTCGGTGGCTAACTTCCCTTCAAAACCATTAGGTGAACAAGGCTTATTCGATTTATTAGTGTTCTTGGGCCAACCTGTTAACGCCTTAATGATCGGCCTATTTCTGTCGTTATCGCTGTTAAAAAGCAACCAAAAAATCAAAGAGTTTAGCGATCGTATCAGCCAAGGTTTAGTGGTATCAGCGCCTATTTTATTGATCACCGGTGCTGGCGGTGCATTTGGCGCGGTATTAAAAGCCACTGAGATTGGTGCATTTCTGGGTAGTAGCTTGTCCGCTTTAGGTGTGGGTATTTTTATGCCGTTTATCGTGGCCGCCGCACTCAAATCAGCACAAGGTTCATCTACGGTGGCATTAGTCGCTACCTCAGCATTAGTGGCACCATTACTAGGCGATATTGGTTTAGCCTCAGAAATGGGACGAGTGTTAACCGTAATGGCAATTGGTGCGGGTGCGATGACCGTCTCACATGCAAACGATAGCTTCTTCTGGGTGGTGACTCAATTTAGCCGCATGAGTGTCAAACAAGCGTATCGGGCCCAAACAATGGCCACCTTAATCCAGGGGGTCACGGCGATGATTACCGTTTATCTACTAAGCTTATTTTTACTGTAAATTATTAATCAGAGTCTTATATGAAAATTGTTATTGCACCCGATTCATTTAAAGAAAGCCTAAGCGCCCTAGAAGTGGCTAATGCCATTGAGAATGGATTTAAACAGGTATTCCCAAATGCCCAATATTGTAAAGTGCCAATGGCCGACGGCGGTGAAGGTACAGTACAAGCTATGGTCGATGCCACCCAAGGACAGATTATTAATCTCACTGTCACAGGGCCTTTAGGTTTACCTGTTAACGCATTTTATGGCGTGCTAGGACAACTAGATGAGGATGGAAACCAAACTGCAATAATCGAAATGGCTGCCGCATCAGGTTTACATCTGGTGCCATCCACTCAACGTAATCCATTATTAACCACCAGTTTTGGTACTGGTGAGTTGATTGCCGACGCATTAGACAGAGGCATAAGACACATCATTTTAGGCCTAGGTGGCAGTGCAACTAATGATGCAGGCGCAGGCATGATGCAGGCCTTAGGAGTCCAACTAAGTGATATAAACAATACTCCATTACCTTTTGGTGGAGCTGCCCTCGCCGAATTACATTACATCGACATGCAATCATGCCATCCAGCCATTAAGGAGTGCGTAATTGAAGTTGCGTGCGATGTCGATAATCCATTATGCGGGCCACGAGGCGCCAGTGCTATTTTTGGTCCACAAAAAGGGGCTACTACTGAGATGGTTGAGCAACTTGATCTCGCTTTGGGGCATTTTGCTCATATCATTAACCAACACCTTAACCAGTCAATTGATGGGCACTGTCAATTACACCCTGGTGCTGGGGCTGCTGGCGGTATGGGATTTGGCGTAATGACAATGTTAAATGCAACCTTAAAACCTGGGGTCGATATTGTCACTAAAAGCGTTAAGTTGGCACAACATTGTCTCAATGCTGATCTGGTTATTACCGGTGAAGGTCGAATAGACGGTCAAACCGTGTTTGGTAAAACCCCTATGGGAGTATTGAATGTCGCCAAACAACTTAATATTCCGGTTATCGGTATTTCAGGATGCCTTGGTGAAAATGCAGATGCTATTTTAGCCGAAGGCATGCATGCTATTTTCCCTATCATTCCTGCGTTGCAGCCCTTAGAGCAAGTATTGTCTGAAGCTCAGGTTAATCTAACCAATACCGCACGCAACATTGCGGCAATGATGTCACTTTCATTTGCAGACAAATAATCTAATCCAGCACAAATACCTTACCGCATTTGTGCTGGATTATTCATATCAACATCATTCATATTCTGAATTAACGCAGCTAATCCGCAGTAATAACACGATAAATACTTGAAGCGAAACCAGCCATACAGTAAAGTTAGCACCCTCATTTCATCCTGAAGGTGTAGCGTTAATCGTAAAGCACCCGTCAATGCTATCAGGATGAAGTTTTCATCATTACGGCAAGCAAAATGACCTCGAAAATCACCCGTCAAGCAAACGCTTCAGAAGACAGCTTACTGCGAATTTTTACCGCCCCTGAAGATTCAACCTCGACGTTGAGCATTATTGAGCAAAAGCTGTCTCAAGACCTCGCAGGTTTTTTAGGTAACAGCATCGCCGCACTGGAAAAACCGCTGTCAGAAATAGAAACTGACTTTAGCGCCTATCAGATCCCGACCGATCCCAAGTTCGTTTCTGATTATGCCGACGAAATCATGCAAAACCTAGTCGCTCATTCAGTCCATACTTCAGCACCCAGCTTTATTGGACACATGACTTCGGCATTGCCTTATTTCGTGTTACCACTGTCAAAAATGATGGTGGGTCTAAATCAAAATTTAGTCAAAATTGAAACATCGAAAGCCTTTACCCCATTAGAGCGCCAAGTGTTAGGCATGATGCATCATTTGGTGTATCAGCAATCTGATAATTTCTATCACCAATGGATGCACAGTGCTAACCATTCACTTGGGGCATTTTGCTCAGGCGGCACCGTTGCCAATATCACCGCGCTGTGGATTGCCCGAAACCGGCTGTTACAACCACGCGACGATTTTAAAGGCGTCAGCCGCGAAGGAATGACGAAAGCATTGCGTTTTTATGGCTATGATGACCTTGCTATTTTAGTGTCCGATCGCGGTCATTACTCTTTGGGCAAAACTGCCGACTTGTTGGGTATTGGCCGAGATAACATCATTAGCATCCCAACAGATGAGCATCATAAAGTCGATGTTGCTGCCATGCGTGATGCAGCAGAAAAGCTGGCACAACAAAATATAAAAGTCATGGCCATTGTTGGTATCGCGGGTACAACTGAAACAGGCAATGTGGATCCCTTAACTGAATTAGCAGTGTTAGCCAGCGAGCTAAATTGTCATTTCCATGTAGATGCGGCATGGGGCGGCGCAAGTTTATTGTCCAAAAAATATAGCCATTTACTAAAAGGCATCGAGTTAGCTGACTCCGTTACTATCGATGCCCATAAGCAAATGTATGTTCCAATGGGCGCCGGTATGGTGCTATTTAAAGACCCTGAACTGGCGCAAGCCATAGTGCATCATGCTGAATATATTCTCCGGGTAGGTTCAAAAGACCTAGGCAGTCAAACGCTGGAAGGTTCGCGACCTGGAATGGCAATGCTAGTGCATGCTTGTCTTCAAATTATTGGCCGTGATGGCTATGAAATCCTCATTAATAACAGCCTAGAAAAAGCCCGTTATTTTGCCTCAATCATCGACCAAAACCCTGATTTTGAGTTAGTCACTGAGCCTGAGTTATGTTTGCTGACCTATCGTTATGTACCAAAAACGGTGCAAGCCATACTTACTACAGCTCTAGCCAACCAAGATAGCGTTTTAGTTGCATCAATCAATGAACTACTCGATGGACTGACGCAATTTATTCAAAAGCATCAACGCGAACAAGGCAAATCGTTTGTGTCACGCACACGTATTAAGCCAGCAAAATACTTACGCCAACAAACGACTGTATTTCGTGTGGTACTCGCCAATCCGTTGACCAGTCATCAAATATTGCAAGATGTGCTCACAGAACAAATCGACATTGCAGCTTTAGACAGTGAATATTTACCACAACTGTTGGCGTTGTAGAGCACAGACTTATCAATAACTTCGATGTTTATAGCTTGTTAGCTACCTTCTCGTCATCCCGGCAGTGTTTTTAAGCCGGGATCCAGGTGTTTTCTTTGTACTTTTGTACTTTTGTACTTTTGTACTCATGGCCTACAGCCATATTTGAAACACACTTTAGCCTTTACCTTTACCTTTACCTTTACAATAAAACCTAAATTACAGACGTAAAAAAGCCCCAACTAATGTTGAGGCTTTTTTACACCATACTTACGTATGTAAATGATGGTACCCGAGGCCGGACTTGAACCGGCACGCTTATTCAGCGAGGGATTTTAAATCCCTTGTGTCTACCGATTCCACCACTCGGGCAAAGTGTTGTTTTAACCGTTACTTAAAGTAACCATCAAACGCAATTTTGTGGAGGCGCGACCCGGAGTCGAACCGAGATAGACGGATTTGCAATCCGTAGCATAGCCATTCTGCCATCGCGCCATCTTTAACCAAATTCAAATCCATCGGATAAGATAAGAAATTGGAGCGACATATCGGGTTCGAACCGATGACCTATACCTTGGCAAGGTATCGCTCTACCAACTGAGCTAATGTCGCTTATTCAATCGTTTCAACGCTTTATTAAATCTGCGAGAAAGGTATCGTCTTTCAACCTATCCAACTGAGCTAATGTCGCGTATTCAATCATTTTAATGCTTTATTATATTAGTAAGAAAGATTTCATATTTCAGCCTATCAAACTAAACTAATGTCGCATTAATCATGTTAGTTAACATAAAACCCTAAGGTTTGTTGTTGACTCATCACTTGTCTACGGGGAGGCATTCTACCGAATTAACCTCGTGTGTCAATTATTGATTTACGCAATTTTGACTGTTTGCGCACTAAATAATCTTATTGAACTATTATTACGCTATTCTGCCGTTAAATCTTTCCAAGCTGCTGAAATGTAACTCATCATCGACCAGAACGTCAGTGCTGCGGCAATATAAAACAAGCCGTAAGCGACATCAGTTAGCCAAGGTGTGGGTTTCCAAATCAATCCAATAATTGCGATCATTTGCGTGGCAGTTTTATATTTACCAATCCAAGACACGGCAACTACGCCACGTTTGCCTATTTCGGCCATCCATTCACGCAAAGCTGAAATAACAATTTCGCGACCAATCATAAATAACGCTGCTAAGGTTAAGTACACATTGTCATTTTGTTGAACCAACAGCACTAATGCGGTCGACACCATGACTTTATCTGCAACTGGATCCAAAAAAGCGCCAAATCGGGTTAGTTGACCAAGTTTACGCGCAGCATAACCGTCTAACCAATCGGTCAAAGCGGCCAACCAGAAAATAAATGCCGAAACAAATGGTGCCCATGGATATGGTAAATAAAATACCGCTATAAATACGGGTAACAAAGCAATACGGAATAATGTCAGTGCAATAGGTAAGTTAAACGGCATAAAAAGACCAATTTGTCAGAAGCAGCGCCAATCTTGCCTTAATTTTAGCCCCCTCGCAATGCATCATGAATTGTTTGTGCCATTTCTAAGCTAATTCCGGGTACTTTTGTCAATTCAGCCACGCTAGCGCCCTTCACTTCTTGAATTCCGCCTAAATGTTGCAACAAAGCTTTACGTCTTTTAGGGCCCACACCTGCGATGGATTCTAAGGTAGAAGTATTGCGAGTTTTCTGACGTTTATTACGGTGTCCGGTAATCGCAAAGCGATGTGACTCATCGCGAATGTGCAACATTAAGTGAAATGCAGGCGAATCACTGGGAATATCGAAAGCTTGTTCACTGCCACCAACAATAAAGGTTTCAAGGCCTGCTTTGCGACCCTCACCTTTAGTCACGCAAATGAGTAATGGTGGATTATCAATATTGACACACTTTTCATCGACAATCGTTTGCGCCACTCTTAACTGGCCAATACCACCATCAATGAAGACTAAATCGGGTACTTTGCCATTGTTGTCGATTTTATCAAATCGACGGCTTATTGCCTGTTCCATCGCGGCATAATCATCACCACCGGTAATACCGGTAATATTGTAACGGCGATAATCGGCTTTATGCGGCCCTTCTCGATTAAACACCACACACGATGCCACAGTGCTTTCACCCATGGTGTGGCTAATATCAAAACATTCCATCCGCTTAATTGGTTCATTAAGTTCAAGTGCTTCTTCAAGTAATTGAAAACGTTGTTCAACAGTATTCTTATGTGACAGTCTGGTCGCGACGGCATTACTGGCGTTAGTCATGGCAAGACGTAAAAAATTAGCTCTGTCGCCTCTTACTTGCGTTTTTAACTCAAACTTTTTATCTAATGCGTGTTCTATCGACGCTTCTAATTCTTTTATACCGTCAAAGTGATGGCTGAGAATGACTTCTTTTGGAATAGTGCGCTGAATATCGGCATTAAGGTAAAACTGGCCCAAGAATGATGACAACACTTCTTCAATTTCAGTTTCTGCGGGTACTGAAGGATAATAGCTGCGACTACCAAAAATTTTACCATCGCGAATAAACAATAGATGAAAACAGGCAATACCTGAGGCGTAATCGACGCCGATGACATCCATATCGCCTTTATGATTTGACACTTCCTGCTGTTCTGCCACGCGCCTTAATGCGGTAATTTGGTCACGATACTGTGCCGCACGCTCATATTCCATATCAATTGCAGCAGTCTCCATTTTGGCCACCAGCTGTGATATGACTTGTTTGTCTTTTCCGCGTAAAAATAAACCGGCTAATTTGACCTGTTCGCTGTATTCCTCATCACTGACAATCCCCACACAAGGCGCACTGCAACGATCTAATTGATACTGTAAACAAGGCCGAGATCTGGATTTATAATATAAGTCATCGCATTGACGGATTGGAAACAGCTTTTGCATTAAATGCAAACTCTCACGGACTGCACCACCATTAGGGTATGGGCCAAAATAATGACCTTTTTCACGTTTTGGACCACGATGATAAGCAAGTCGAGGGTGCTTATGGCCGCTCAACAGAATATACGGATAAGATTTATCATCACGCAGCAGCACGTTGTATTTGGGCATGTACTGCTTGATGTAATCGTTTTCGAGCAATAGCGCATCTGTTTCGCTGTGCGTAACGGTCACATCAATATGATCGATATGCGAAACCAGCGCCTGAGTTTTAACATTGGCGATATTGACTCTAAAATACGAGCTTAAGCGTTTTTTGAGATCTTTGGCTTTACCAACATAAATAACCTGTTGGTGTTTATCGTACATTCGATAAACACCAGGCGCTGAGGTGACATGTTTTAAAAAAGATTTGGCGTTAAAACCACTTGGCATGATTAAAGCTACTTAATGCGTTGCGAGGAATACATTATTCCTGACTAGAATGAACCTGTATCGAGCATTTTGTAACGGATAGCTAAACGGGTCAACTCAACGTCACCGCCGATCCCCAGTTTGGCAAATAGTCGATAACGATAGCTATTGACAGTTTTAGGGCTTAAATTTAATTTTTCAGAAATATCATTAACCTTTTCACCATTGGTTATCATCATCATAATTTGCAATTCTCGCTCAGACAAACTGCTAAATGGATTCTCGTCAGAGTGGTTGAATTGGCTTAGCGCCATCTGTTGCGCAATTTCTGGCGACAAATAACGTTGACCACGAGCCACTTGAGTAATGGCACGCAATACTTCTGGCGATGTGGAACCTTTGGTTAAGTAACCAGAAGCACCAGCCTGCATCACTTTGGTCGGAAAAGGGTCTTCTGTTTGTACGGTTAACACAATAATTTTAGCGTCTGGCTGATAGCGTAAAATCTTACGGGTGGCTTCTAATCCCCCCATACCAGGCATATTCATGTCCATTAAAATGACATCCGCTTCATTTTGTCGAGACCACTGTACGGCTGTTTCTCCATCAGGTGCTTCACCGATGACTTTAATACCGCGTTCATCTTCCAAAATGCGACGAATACCCGTTCTCACGAGTTCATGGTCGTCAACCAAATATACAGATATCACGTAAACCCACCTATTATTATGCGTAATTCATTTTTGAATTTTAGGGCCGTTTTTATATATAAAACATTTATATGTAAAATCTTATCGTAAAAAAACACCGGTAACATTGCATATTTTACATATCTCATTTATCTGCTTGAATTTAGCATCTTTACATTTACTGACACAAGCAAAGTCAATTATTAACGTGAGAAATGAATGTAAAATAGGCAATTTTGTTACCTTAGCATTGCAATTTAACCTTTTTAAATCATTCACCCTGCAAGGTGATAATAATAGTACGCGCCGAAGCATGGTCGCGATGTTCACATAAATATAAACCTTGCCAAATACCCAAGTTCAAACGCCCATGGGTAATCGGAATAGACTGACTAGAACCAATCAGGGTCGACTTGATATGCGCAGGCATATCATCGACACCTTCATAAGTATGCTGGAAGTATGGCGCACCTTCTGGTGCGAGTACATTAAAATGCCGTTCCAAATCGCCACGAACAGTAGGATCAGCATTTTCGTTTATCGCCAGCGATGCTGAAGTATGCTGAATAAACACATGCAATAAGCCAACATTGATACCTCCTAGCTCTGGCAGCCGTGCTATCACTTCATCAGTAATTAAATGAAATCCTCGTCTTTTAGAGTTAAGTGTCATCTCTCGTTGTAACCACATCAAATAAATCCCTCTTCAAGCGACTCGCACAGATGAATAAACCATTAAGCAACAACATGCAGAACGAAATACAAAGCATACATCAGAGCAGTGTTAAGACTGAAAAAAATGAGGCTATTGTCACACAATTTACTCACTATTTACCGAACAATTAACCGATTAATATCAATTTCACTGTTCATAGAGTAGTTACATCCTTAGCAATATAAGAACATCTAAAAGAATATCCGAAAGAACATCATTAGATTTAACAATTATTACTTTACAAACAATAATATAGGGGAATTTATTTTTGTATACTTTTGGATTGATTATGAAATGTAGATAATAAAGGCTAGGTTTGCAAAGATTTAAACGGTCTATATATATTCACCATTAATGCTAACTAAACAGAAAAATGATCATAAATTGGCATCTGCATAACTTTAAGCACTGTGCTTTAAGGGTAACGAAGCATACATCATCGTAACCAATACATTATTCTAAGGCTGGATAATTTCCGCCAGAAAGCAAAAAGGCACAACCTTAAGTTATAAGGTTGTGCCCGTTAACACTTTTGTCAGCAATCCGGCTGAAATTTGCTCCCTGCACCATCCATGTAAACATGCTTCCTGCAGTCCTTTTCCCTGTTCTCATTTCCTTGTCTATTTGTGTAACACAAACAAACGCATGAGTTTCATTCCGTTGAACAGCCTATCCGTTGACTGAGCGGTAAATCTATTCAATCCGTTGAATTATCCCAGCTGCATCCTGCAGCCCTATCCTTTTTTTCCTTGTGTCGACTATTTACTGTCTTCACCCATCCTTGATTCGGCTATCCATTTGCCGAGCTTATGCTCAAATCCATGAGCGTGTCCTAGTATCATCCTTAATATTCTTAAGCATCATTAGTCTTATTTCTCATCCTAAGAAAACCAACTGATGACCCGCTTTCGATAACTACATTCTAGCCAAAATAAACGCCGAGAAAAGTCACTCTACTCCATTTAAATACACATCTCACATGTCAGTAAATCGTTAGAAAAATGTAATTGCCTGATTTTAAAAGATTAAAAATAATTTATAACGTTAAACACTGACAACTTTAGATAAGATCCCTTACACACTTGTAGGATATTGCTTACAAAAGCGTGAGCAAGTTAATACTTCCAGGGTTATTTGCGCCATAAACGCTTTATCATTTGAGCAAACATGACCCAATCTGCCCATAAACTGTATAGCGGATAAGTGAATGTTGCGGGGCGATTTTTTTCAAATATAAAATGCCCTAACCATGCAAAACCATAACCGACTACCGGCAACCACAATAGCTGCCACCAATGTTGGTTAATCAGAGTGTTAATAATAATCACAACAATAATGCTACTGCCAATGTAATGCAGTCTTCGACAAACGGGATCTTGATGTTGCGACAGATAAAATGGATAAAACTCTGCAAATGAAGAATAACGCTTAGGTTCCATTACTCACTCCTTATTAACAACTCGCTAATGGTATGCTCTGTTAATATTAGATTATTTCATTTTAGACACTATGCCTTACTGTAAAACAATATTTCACCTTCAATATTGCCAATACTCACAGTGGCAATGCTGACAAATTCTTGTTTCACGAATGCTTGATGGTGCGAAGAGTTACTCACAAATACCCCAATGCCATCAAGCCCAGGTTGCTCATCACACCAACTCAATACCGCTTGAATTAACTTGGCACCATAACCTTTTTGCTGCTCATTGGGGGATAAGGCAATAAATTGCAAAACCCCGCATTTTTGCGAAGGAAGATGTTCTAAAATGCAGGTCTCTTTTTGCATTAACCCTTGAGTTGATTTCCATCCTGTACCCAACATCATTTTAAAACGCCAATGCCAATAACGCCCCTCACCCAAAGGTACTTGTTGCGTAATCACACAGGCAACCCCAATTAAACGGTCACCGTCAAATAGGCCAATTAAAGGTTGTTCTTGTTGCCACTGTTCATTTAACTCTTCACGAATCGCCGCTCGAAGTTTCTGTTCGTATTGTTGATTGTCATCTTGCCCAAGTACCTCGATAAAATAGGGATCATCATGATAAGCATTATAAAGAATAGAAGCTGCGACTCGTAAGTCTTCTGCCGTCAAATAGACTGCACGTAAAGTTTCCAAGGTGTTATTGTCCATTATTATTCCTTGTTGGTTAACTCGCTAAACTTAACTTAACAAGTTTGAAACATTGTACAAGTTTTGTTTACCCATTTTACCTGTTAGCGGTTGTGAGTGTCAGTTGTTTGCAATTTATCTCATCAAGACGGATACTAAAATTGTTTATCTAACCATCATAAGGAATGCGCCAAATGGACACTACATCAAATGATTTAAGTCACTTATTTAAGCAATTAGGTTTGCCTCACGATCAAGAGGGAATCGACGACTTTGTTATCCAAAACAAACTGGATAAACACACATTAATTACTGATGCCGATTGCTGGAATTCAGGTCAAAAAGCATTTTTAAAAGAGGCATTATTACAAGACGCCCAATGGTCAGAAGTGATTGACCAATTGGACGTGATGATGCGAGCTAAATTGTAATTAACACTTAATGTCGGATAACCTCACTCGGCAATTAGTGCTGTCTGTAGGCGGTATCACCCCAGCCCACTAAAACGTCATCTTTGAACACAATTGGCGTGCATTCATCTTTGGTTGTTTTACCATCGCCTTCTGCCCATTGGGTACGATAAAACAACACTTTGATGGATTGCTCTGCATTATTTTGAGCCGACTTGGTATAAGCTTCACTAAAATCAGCCGTTCCCATTAAGGTTGTGACTTGATCACTGCTCATTCCCATAGACAATTTGCTCAACAGATCACGATTTTTATCTTGTTGCACTTGCCAATAATCAGCACTTTTACCCGATTCATGGTCTCCGACACTAATAACACAACCACTTAATCCTAGTGATGTAGCGCCAATTAATGCCGCTGCGATAAGTTTTAATTTCATGTTGCATCCTTTTTGTTAAAATAAAATCCGCATTGTATTTACAGATCCTTTAAGCCAAAATCGTGCCATAAAATAATATACTGATTTATATAGCTTTATGTTTTAACTCAACAAGAAAGTTAGTTAATCTCACTATATGGAATTAAGGAATTAAACCAACAATGAGTCCAATTGAACAAGTACTTGCCGCAGCAAAATCAATTGCTAACAATGGGCATACGCCCAGCTTGGCGCTGATAAAAAGTCGTTTAGGCAATAGCATTCCGATGCCTACCCTTATCCAAGGTTTACAACAATTTAAGGCGCTGCCTAAATCTGAGTGGCAACATTTACCGGAATTAGCAGACATTCCATCAATAGCCGATGTCCCATCACATGATCAACCCGATCTTACTCAAGTGATCCAACAGGTTATGACCCTACAACAACACATTAGTCAGTTAACCCAACGAGTTACTGAGTTAGAAAACCAATTACAAAATAATATGACTCAAAGCTACATAATCAATAATAAGGCTGAGCAGTAGATGTTTGTCACCGAACTACGCTTTGAATGTTTTGCCGATACGACAATTGATACGGTAGAGAAAGCCATTAACGCTTTTCTTGAAGCCTTACGAGCTAATGGACAAATTTTAGGACGTGAATTTGCGGTCGCCTTTAATGACGGTGAATTTAGAGTTCGTTTGCTGTTACCTGAAAAAACCAGCTTAGCTAACCGCCACAGTAGCCCATGGGTAAAAGTAGCCTTAGCAGGCCTAACAGCAGCTAAGCTATTGGCTCCTAGAGAGAAATTCATCGGCCAAGACATTAACTCCGAAGCCAGCAATACCGATACGCCTTCATGGCAACTGCTGTATACCAGTTATGTGCATATGTGTTCGCCACTGCGTAATGGCGATAACCTGTTACCAATACCTCTTTATCAGCTGCCTGCTACTTTTAATGGCGATCACAAACGCATCATAAAATGGCAAACAGAGTGGCAAGCATGCGATGAACTGCAAATGGCCGCAGCCACTAAAGCAGAGTTTGCAGCTTTGGATGAGATCACTCGAGCGGACAGTGACTTATTTAGACGCGGTTGGGATTTACGTGGCCGGATAGAATATTTAACTAATATCCCCACCTATTATTACTTATACCGTGTGGGCGGCGAATCATTGCAAGCAGAGCTAGCTCGCCCCTGCCCACGCTGTGGATCTAAAGATTGGAAGCTAGATGAGCCACTTTTAGACATGTTTCATTTTCGCTGCGAGCCTTGCCGTATTGTGTCTAATTTGTCTTGGGATCATCAATAAATGGAATTGTGCCATTGAGTTATCAGCAGATTATTTCCTACTACAAAGATTGTTATAAGGAAGATAGCGCCTCCATCAATCTTTGGAATGTGAACAAGTTTAAACAAGAAGATCGTCTCATTCTTGAAGGGCAAGATGAGCTAGGGACAGGTTTTTTACCTCGTTTGCCTATCCCGCAAGAATTTGCTGAGCCAATGCTTAAGCGAGTGGCAATGTACCAAAGGGAAAGAATACTGCTGTACGCACGATTTCTATTTGTCGGTAAAGTCACTATAAAAGGTGAGCTCAAAACGGTTGTCTCACCGCTGCTGTTTAATGAAGCCACCATTGAACAACAAAACAATAATTTCTATTTTTCAGCCCAAACAGAAGACACTGAAATCAATGAAGCCCTGCTGCAACAATTGCTACCAGAAGATAATGAGCTTTCAGAAGATCTCATCAATGAAGATATACATTCACCATCTTTTTGGACCTCATATTTTAGCAGTAATCAAATTGACATAAACTCACTAGAGTTATTGCAATATCCCAGGCTTGCTGGGCACCAAGACATTAAAAAAGCATTAACCCAAGACACTCCCCGCTTATTACCTATTTCGATGCTACTTTTTGTCGAGAGGTCATCGAGCAGTCGCGGTGTACTTCACGAATTAGAAAGTATCATTAGCGCTAACGAGCAATCAGCTCCTATTTGTAAACTGTTTAACCAAACGTTTGAAAAACGTGCTGTAAGACTCAGAGCCCCAACACTTAAATATGACTTTTTACCGGGGTTATTATCTACGCCACAAAAGAAAGTTATTCATATCGCTGCCAATGCCGATTTAGGCTGCGTATCTGGTCCGCCAGGAACGGGCAAGAGCTACACCATTGCTGCTGTTGCTGCCGAACATATGGCGCGCGGTGAGTCGGTGCTTATTGTGGCAAATAATGACGTAGCCCTTGATGTGATTGCAGATAAATTGGCGAGTAATTTTAACTTGGGCGAAGTGTCTATTCGCGCAGGACAAAAAGCATTTTTAAAACAATTAAAAGACTATACCGCGGACTTACTCGCTGGATACTTTAGCGATGACTTAAGCCAAAACCCGCAAGCATGTGAAGACGAACTGAATAAGCTGCAACGATTACTGATAAAACTGGAAAAACGTTTCCTGGCGTTCAGTCGCAAGTCTATTCGCCGTGGTTTGCACCTACATAAACTTCAAGCACAACAATCAACATGGCTAAAACGGGTTTATTTGTTTTTTACCCAGGGGTCAATAAACCAATGGCATCATCAATGGGATGCATTAAACACTATCAATAACCATACGGTTACGCGGGAAACACTCGCAGCTGAATATCTTAACGCACTCAAAAAGAATAACTTAAACACATTAGTTAATCAGCACCGTAAATCGCTACAGGCCTTTAACCAAGCGATTCGCAGTAGAACGTCTAGTAAACAACTCGCGTTATTTGAAAAAATAGAATACGCCACATTATTTGCCGCGTTTCCCATCTGGCTCGCCAGCTTAAACAGCCTGCACAGAGTATTGCCACTTAATCGTGAAATGTTTGATTTAGTGATTATTGACGAGGCAACACAGTGCAACATTAGCAGTTGCTTACCTGCGCTATACCGTGCAAAACGTGTACTGATTGTTGGCGACACTAAGCAATTAAAGCACTATTCCTTTTTAGCCAGAAGCAAACAAACTCAATTGCTTGCCAAAAATAATGTGCCCGAAAGCAGCCCAGGAGCCATCAGTTATCGAGATAACTCCATCTTAGATTTAGCGTTAAAAACATTAGCTAGCGCGCAAGAGTTGGCCTTTTTAGATGAACACTTTAGAAGTAAGCCTGAGCTGATTCATTTTAGTAACCAGTCTTTTTATCAATCTAAATTAAAAATCATGCAACATCGCCCCTGCACCAGTTCAGGTCATTTACACCTTCAGCGTGTAGCAGGCACTCGTGACGCATCGGGCGTTAACCCACAAGAAGCACAGAGTTTATTAGCAGAGATCCAACATCAAATAACACAAGATGCCCAAACAGGCATCACTCATAGTATTGGGATTATCTCGCCTTTTAGCGCACAGGCTGAATATATCGCCACATTGATTGAGCAGAAGATCCCTCAAACCGATGTCATTAAACACAGCATACGTGCAGCTACGCCGTTTGGGTTTCAAGGCGAAGAGCGGGATATCATGCTGATTTCGTTTGCAATTGATAACGACAGTAAACGCGCGGCTGCATATTTAAATAAAGCGGATGTGTTTAACGTCACCATTACCAGGGCTCGTCAAAAGCAGTTGATCTATTTGTCTATTGACGACTCGTTACTACCAGAACACAACCTGTTACGCCAATATGTTACTTCTATAACAACCTTTAATGCCAAACACAGCGTGACCTCAGAGATAGACACATTTCAGCAAGATCTTATTGAGGCATTAACCCAGCACAACATTGATACTTGGGCAGGGTATACCATTGCCGGTACCGAAATAGACCTATTGTGTCGTTATGCAGACAAATACCTTGCTGTTGATCTTATTGGTTTTCCTGGGCCTTGGGCTAACTTTTTTGAGCTAACAACCTACAAATTATTTAAACGGGCTGGCGTTGAAGTATTGCCCATAAGCTACGGATTGTGGATTGTTGATAAACAAGCGTGCATAGACAAAATAACTCAGACACTAAAGTGTGGAGAAAATAACCTAAGCGAAGCATAAAGGAGGATATTACGAGGAAGATGAGTGTTTGAATGCTCGAGTTTGAATGCTCGAGTTTGAATGCTCGTGTTTGAATGCTCGTGTTTGAATGCTCGTGTTTGAATGCTCGTGTTTGAATGCTCGTGTTTGCATGCAATGAACGCATTAAAGCACCATAAAATGGCACTTCAATGCTTGATGCGGTTACTTTTTGCGTAACAAATAATCCCACATGGTTTTAATGCGTTGCCAAATACCTGGATGATCTACCGTATGAGGTAATTCCTCGACGGGTTTTGATGGCGGTTTGATCATCGGCGATATTTGCTCTAAAAACGCCGTTAATGATTCGGCTAATTTAGTGCGCTGTTTTTCACCTGGAATTTCAATCCACACGCTGCCATCATCATTGTTTACCGTTAGCATTTCGTCGTCATCATCTAGCACACCGATAAACCAAGTTGCTGGTTGTTTGAGCTTTTTCTTCATGATCAAATGACCAATTACATTTTGTTGCAAATTTTCGAAGTCATCTTGATTCCATGCTTGGAGTAATTCACCGTCGCCAAATGATGCAGTAAACGGTAATGGCGCGGAAAAATACTGGCCATAAAATGCATGAATATCTTGGTGTAATTGAATATTTAATGCATGCTCCACGTTACTAAAGTCAGCGACATTGTCACGTTTAATGGGCTGCCAGAACACAGTATCATCAGTGTCCGCATTAAAGGTGCCTTGAATACATATTGAGTCTTCGCCCAAAGGATAATAGCGCGGAAATTCAGATAGCGTATCTTGATAAGATTTAAGATAGTTTTTTATAAAGCAATCTAATGCAGATGAACAAGACACTTAAGCCACTCGTAGTTTATAATAAAACCATATTTTGACACGGAAACCGATTAGATGACACACAATCACGACCCTTATAGTGATGCAGCAGCATTAAAAGGCCTAACATTAGGCCAAGCAACTGCTTATCAAGCTGAGTATGACGCGTCACTGCTGCAAGGGGTTCCACGTAAACTTAACCGAGATGCTATTGAATTAAGTGGTCAACTCCCTTTTCACGGTACCGATATTTGGACCGGATATGAATTGTCTTGGCTTAATGCTAAAGGCAAGCCTGTTGTTGCCATTTTGGAAGTTCAGTTAGATATCAACAGTGTCAATTTGATTGAATCTAAATCTTTTAAGCTGTACTTAAATAGTTTTAACCAAACTAAGTTTGACAGTGTCGAAGCCGTACAAGAAACGTTAAGCCGCGATTTAATCGCTTGTGCCCAAGGTGATCTGACCGTCAAAGTCATCGAACCAAAGCATTTTAATCTTGAACGTATTATTGATTTACCGGGTACTTGTATTGATGACTTGGATATTGAAGTCGACGAATACGCATTTAATCCCGATCATTTAATCGGTGGTACAGATCCTGACAAAAACGTGGCTGAAACACTGAATTCAAATTTATTGAAGTCTAATTGTTTAATCACCTCTCAGCCAGACTGGGGCAGCGTGATGATCCGTTATCAAGGCCCTAAAATTGATCGTGAAAAACTGCTGCGCTATTTAATCTCTTTCCGCCAGCATAACGAGTTTCACGAACAGTGCGTTGAGCGTATTTTTGTCGACTTAAAAAAATACTGCCAGTGCACTAAGTTAACCGTTTACGCACGTTATACGCGTCGTGGTGGCTTAGACATCAACCCGTACCGCAGCGACTTTGAAAACCCACCGGAATCAAATCGCCTCGCGAGACAATAATCGCCATCACATATAGCGATATTAACAAAAAGCCAATCTCTCTAAGATTGGCTTTTTGATTAATGTTCCATGCATTATGAACAACCATATGCATTATGCATCAGTTTTTCAATTATTTCCCTTAACCAAATACATGACTTATCTAATGCATGTTTTGTCGGCCAAATGCTGTATAAATTTATTGGCCGAGTCTTAAAAGGTAATTCAAGCAAGGTTAGTTTAAACAGTTGCGCATAGCTTTGGGTAAAAGTATATGGCGCTATGCCTATGGCATTCGACTTACTGATTAACGACAACATACTCAAAATAGACGACTGCTCACTGTATAAAGTGCGCTGCGGTAATGGATCATTAGAAATGATATCTGCAACACGCATATTATCGCGATGTAGACGATACATAACGTGCTCGGCGGCAAAAAAATCATCGCTGCTGACATGGTTTTTTATCACTGGATGATGTTGACGTACCACACAAATAATCCGCTCTTGGGCGACCTTTTTAAAACTAAACATTTTTAGTTTTGGCGGCATAATATCCACTACCAAATCTACTTTTTGCATTTGTAAGTCTTGAAACTGTTCCGCCTCTAATACTGGTGAATTACGTAGCACCACCCTGACAGACAAATTAGCTAATGCTGTATCTAATTGCGGTTGTAATAAATCGATAACAGCTTCATTGGCATAAATGGTAAAAACTCTTCTAGAGGTACTGGGATCGAACGCTTTAACTCCCATCAAAGTTTGTTCAATGGTATCTAGCATTGGCTGAACAGTATTAAATATATGTAACCCTGTTGCTGTAGGTTCAATACCACGACCAACACGAATAAATAATTCACAACCCAGTGTGTTTTTAAGACGGCTAATCGCATTGCTCACAGACGACTGCGTCAACCCTAACTGTTCTGCTGCGCGGGTGATTGATGATTGCTGGCTTACAGTACAAAAAACTCGCAGTAAATTTAAATCCAATGCTGGCAATTTATTGGCAAACGCATCGCTCATACTCATTCCTTTTAGGTCAAATACATTCATATAAAAAATGTTTCATCACCATTTCACTATAGTTATTTTTTGGTATTTAACCACTAAGATAGTTTCATCAACGTTAAAACATTTATCTTTAACTATATGAGGACTTACCATGAAAAAATCTATCATCGCACTATCAATGATTTCGACCCTGTCACTCAATGCTTTAGCCGCTCAGCATGAACACGACCACTTAAGTGTCGATTACCAGGGAAAAGAAGCGACTCCAGCAACGGCAGCCCACAATGCCGAGGTAGCCAAAACGCTTAACTTTAATGACAAAAATGCGTTCACCCGTTTCAACCAAAATAGAATTGCCGAGTTTGATCAAGCCACCGCAGATATTCTGCGTGCAGAATTTAGCTTTATCAGTGATAAATATCCTGACTCAGTTAACCCGTCGCTATACCGCCAATCACAGCTTAATATGGTCTCGAACGGATTATATAAAGTCACCGATGGCATATATCAAATTCGTGGTACTGACTTGTCAAATATGACCTTAATTCGCGGTAAAACAGGTTGGATTGTTTATGATGTGTTATTAACCAAAGAAGCGGCGCAGCAATCTATCAAATTTGCTTTTGAACACCTTCCTGAAGGGAATACATTACCGATTGTTGCAATGATTTATTCACATAGCCATGCTGACCACTTTGGCGGAGCCCGGGGGATTCAAGAGCTATATCCTGATGTAAAAGTGTACGGGTCAAACAATATTACAACCGAAGTGGTTGCCGAAAACGTACTCGCAGGCAACGCTATGAGCCGTCGAGCCAGCTACCAATATGGCGCAACTTTGGGCAAACATGATCATGGTATTGTTGACGCTGCGCTTGCTAAAGGTTTATCCAAAGGTGAAATTACCTACGTAAAACCCGACTACGAACTTAATCAAAAAGATAAATGGGAAACCTTAACTGTCGATGGACTTGAAATGGTGTTTATGGATGCCTCAGGAACAGAAGCAGCCAGCGAAATGGTCACTTATATTCCTTCAATGAAAGCCTTATGGAGCGGGGAATTAACCTACGATGGTATGCACAATATCTATACTTTACGCGGCGCAAAAGTACGCGATGCATTAAAATGGTCAAAAGACATTAACCAGATGATCAATTCATTTGGTCAAGATGTTGAAGTGCTATTCGCATCGCATTCAGCACCAGTATGGGGTAACAATGAAGTAAATCAATACCTTAAAATGCAACGCGACAATTATGGTTTAGTTCATAACCAATCACTGCGATTAGCTAATCAAGGCGTAGTATTACAAGATATTGGTGACGCCATCATGGACACCATTCCACAGCAGGTAAAAGATCAATGGTACACCAATGGCTATCATGGCACTTACAGTCATAATGCTAAAGCTGTTTACAACATGTATTTAGGCTACTTTGACATGAACCCAGCTAACTTAAACCCATTGCCATCGCAACAAGAAGCGACAAAATTTGTCGAGTACATGGGCGGCGCCAACAACGTTGTCGCAAAGGCCAAAGCAGATTTTAGCCAAGGTGAATACCGTTTTGTAGCTACAGCGCTTAACAAAGTGGTTATGGCAGATCCAAGTAACCAAAGTGCTCGAGATCTACTAGCCGACACCTACGAGCAACTAGGTTATCAAGCTGAAGGGGCTGGTTGGAGAAACATCTATTTAACCGGTACTCAAGAGTTAAGAATAGGAATTCAGCCAGGTACACCTAAATCAGCCTCTGCAGATGTATTGAGCGAAATGGATATGCCGACTTTATTTGACTTTTTAGCCGTAAAAATAGATAGCATTGCCGCAGATAAACTGGGCGATATTAGTTTAAATGTGGTGACTAAAGCCGATAAGACGGAAGTTGAAAGCACAATATTTGTAGAGCTTAGTCATGGTAATTTGAACAATATTGTTGTTAATAAACTTCAAAAAGGTGATGCAACGTTAACCATTGCCAAAGCGGATGTTGTCAGTATTTTATTAGGTCAAACCACGTTAACGCAATTAATTGAACAAGGTGATGCCAGTATGACTGGCGACAAACAAGCCTTTGGGAAAATTGCCTCGACCTTAGTACAATTCAATGACAAATTTGAAATTGTACCGTTAAAATAATTACCAGATCGTACCATCTTCTTGATCTTGGCTTTAGTCTTAGCCGAAGCATTGCTTCGGCTAAGTCATCAACGGTTCCATCAACCCAACAAATCATCAAAGCTTAATTGGGCACACGATAAGGTGTTGTAAATAGAGTAAGGTTCAATTACCACGTTAGAAACAGCTGAGTTAGCCAACCCCAAAGTCACCGCAAAACGGTATTCATTATCGAGTCGTCCCATCACCGTTTGCCAACTAAAATCGGTTGCGGCAGGCTGTTTGCTATCGGTAAAATTCAGTTTTACCGGCTTAAGTAACTCAATTGACTGACTGTGATTATCAGCCCGTTGCAACGGGGTATTGCACTGCTCTGCCAGGCTAAAATCAACACTAAATGACTTAAGTGATAACGCTAATCCCAGTCCGCGTGCTTTTATGTAGGATTCTTTTACGGCCCATAAATCAAAAAATCGTTGTCGTTGTAATGCCTCGGGCAATTGCAATAAGGTGTTGGTTTCTGTTTGAGTAAAATAGTGATTCAAAATGGGCACTATGTCGGTACTGCTTCGCTGTCGTTCAATATCGACACCAAAGCAAATATCTTGTTCAGGATTGTATACCCACTCGTTACTCGCTCCATCAATCGTTGGCTCAGTTTTTTCTTCAGCATTGGGTGCAATCAATACTCCAATCATTAGCCATTGACCACTGTGGCTTAAATTGAAATGCAGCCCAGTTTGCGCCAACAAATCTTGTGTCAGTGCAGGCTTACCTTTAGCGCCGTAACTAAAACGCCATTGTTGAGGCGTTAATGCACTGTGCAGCGATAAAACCGCCCGAAGCGCTAAGCGTACTTGCAACGCATTATGACGCGCCGACACGCTTTTATAACGATCAACCTTGGCCAGTTCATCATCACTTAACCAACCTAAGGCTAAACCCACTTCATAATCAGCAGGTGATAACGCCCCATTAAGTGGCACAAAATAAACATAAGGCTGAGAAAGCCCAGTTGATCGAGTGTCTGGTCGAGTAGCTGAATGATTAGTGAGTTGAGTTATTGAAGACATGACCGACATAAAAAACACATAACACTCTGTTAAACGATAATACGGCTAAACTACCTCAATAAACCCGATGCCGCGAGAATTTTGTCAAATATCCCCCATATAACGAGTGATGCAAATAAGCATTTTCTGCATCAAAAAAGTTATTTTCGCTTTTACTGTTGATGATTGGCACTAATTCATCAACAATCACCGCTATCACCACAACATAGAAAGCTTATACATTCATGCGCACAGTCAGCCTAGTCATTATATTATTGTTATCGGTACTCAGTTCAAATGCTGCGTTTGCTCAATGGCACCAAAAGAGTTTTGATGTCATGGGAACGCTGGCACATGTTGAGTTTTGGCTACCTGACAATGCCGAAGCATCAACGGCAGATGGCTTAATTGCCGCGGTAGAGCAAGAAATGCAGCGCATTGATCAAACCATGAGTCCTTATATCGCCACCAGCGAACTCAGTCTCATTAACCGCGATGCAGCCAAAAAACCCGTGACCATCAGCCCAGAGCTATTTGATTTACTCACCGACGCGCAAGACATTGCCAAGTTAACCAATGGCATGTTTGATATCACCTACGCCTCCGTAGGTTACCAATACGATTATCGTAAGCACCAAAAGCCCGACCAAGCAGCCATTAACACCGCATTAAAAGCAATAAACTACCAAGCAGTAATACTCGATAAGTCCACCTCTTCAGTTCGTTTTGCTAATGCTGATGTCAAAATTGATTTAGGCGGCATAGCCAAAGGGCATGCGGTTAAAAATTGTATTTCGATATTAAAAGACGCAGGCATAGAAAATGCTCTTATCAGCGCTGGCGGCGACACCACATTACTCGGCGATCGCATCGGACGCCCTTGGTTTGTTGGTATAAAACACCCTAGGGCAGACGACAAAACCGCGGTGCAATTACCACTTAGTAATGAGTCAATTTCAACCTCGGGCGATTACGAACGCTACTTTATCGAAGACGGCGTGCGCTATCATCACATTATTAATCCCAAAACTGGCGACTCAGCACGCAATGTTGTCAGCGTGTCGATTATCGGTAAAAATCCAACTTTTGTGGATGCCCTGTCCACCGCCATCTTTGTCATGGGATTACAACAAGGCATGGCGCTGATTAATCAATTACCAGAATACGAAGCAATCATTATCGACAATCAACAAACATTACATGTATCGACGGGATTACAACAAGATTAATCATTAACAATCTTCTCGTCGTCCCGGTAATGCTTTTGAACCGGGATCCAGGTGGTTATTTTGATTTGTACTTATGTACTTATGGCCTGCGGCCACTAACGTCATGGCGCTTCGCCCACACCAGACCAAGAGGAAACCAACGGTTGTTCCCTCTTTCTATTCATAAAAGAATTGGCCCAGCCGCCAATCACCGGAAGGTCCATATATGGCTATGTTAATTTTTCGGGGTTTAGTCGTTTGTTAATGTTCCGATAGCCACTTGATAGATTCTTCTTGCATTAGGGCTCCTATTTCAACAACACCATAATTGTCATTTACTTCCAAATCATCTCTAGCGTAATACAACCCATATAGATGCTCGATGCCTACATTATCACCAACATATTTAGTCACATTTTCATGTAGATCAAAATTATCAATATCATTGAGCAGCTGCCTAAATTGAATGAATGGGTCGATTTTTTCACTAGCAATTAACTTTAAGTGATGTTTGATTATTAAATGAATTGAATCATCAAATGAAGGAAGTTGAGCAATCAGTTTTTCAAAAAGAGGTGAAACGATATCCCAACATTTAGGTTCTGCATCAATGATACCCAGTAACCCGTCAGAATAGATGCCACTGTTTAACTTATAATTTGCATAATTGACCAAATCATCAGTATCACAAGCACCAGCCACATACTTTGCTATAAAGTAATTTTCGTTCTCTTCATTCATCTTAAATTTGAAAACTCAATCTTAAGTAACACTAACGCCAGCCTAACACGCAATGTGTTGGCGTGGTTTTTTGCGTTGTTTTGCCAATACCATGGCAACTAATCATTGTCGGAGTTTAGGCGTTTGTTATATGAAAACTACTTCTTTTTAAAGAGTTTTTCGACTAAATACCTTACATCCTATCTAATAGTCAGTCGTGCGGGTTGATATTAAGACTTTCAGCTAGTTATGTTTATGTATCTGTTAGAGAGTGTCAGTCCTTCTAAATAGTTGCCGCCATTCCGCCGCCATTATTAACAATAGATATAGTCGTCATAACAATCTATGTGATCACATGTATCAGTTCTATTTTATGAACTATGGGTTCGCTGAAATCATAATCTGTAACCACATTTGTTCAACGTAAATGTTATAGAGTGTGAAGGGTTTCAAGATCGCTGCATTAAAGCATAACGTATTGTTTTTGAGTGATAAAGGTTGGAAATAAATTTTGTTAGTACTTTATGTATGCAGTACATAGTAGTCCTCCACATTATGAGATAGAGTACCTTGTGAGGCCGTATAATAAACTTTTATGTGAGAATTAAGGAACATCATGGTTACAAATTTTTCTTCTTCAAAGAATTTGGTTATGCAAATTCATGTTAACTCATTTGTAGATGGTGTAATGACGGTATATGGAAGAACCGTTAATCGTCTTGAGGTACATATATTTATTCCTAGTCAGGGTAAGAGTATTATTTGTCCACTTAATTATTTCCAAGATTCTTGCTCTTTGGCTCAAGCGTGGATACTCAACGATGACAATCAGAAAGTGCCTCTTGAAGGTATTAGTGAGGTAGAAAAAGTCATAATTACGAAATGTATTTCAAGCCTGGAATCAGAGGTTATTATTCCAGAAATAATATCTTCCAGATTATTGGCTTATTTTAAGGATAACTTGACGTTGAATGAGGGTTTTGACTGTCATGCGTTTGCATGTTTTTTGGTAGATATAAGTTGTGTTCCCGAGGCCCCAAATTTCAATTTTAATGAAGATAAGCCAAAAATTGGTGATGTCGTTTGTCTCAGTACTGATGATAAATTACCTAGCTCAATTAAGCATTGGGCAATATGCTTAGGCGATGATACGTATATTTCAAAATTTGGTAAGAACTCTGAGAATAAAACCACTCACGTAGACATAATGGGCATGGCAAATATGCACTCGTTGTACCGGACCTGCAATGTTATTGTTGCTGAGCCCCTAGCTGGAGCCGAAAAGTGGAATGGGAATTTTCGAAGATAATCATCGAAAATAAATTTAATCACATAGCAAAAATCTACTAGCCTCGAGATCCTTTCTGGCTTTGGTTGAGGTTGATAATCATCTTTTACCCAATAGACTTGCTATTGGGTTTTTGGTAATCGCGTCGTCCAGGTGATCTGGTGCGAAGTGGGCGTAGCGCATTGTGTCTTTAATATCTGAATGCCCTAATACTTGTTTAAGCACCAAAATATTGCCACCGTTCATCATAAAATGGCTGGCGAATGTGTGGCGTAAAATGTGGGTCATTTGGCCTTCTGGGAATATTAAACCGGTTCGTTTTATTGCACGTTCGAATGATCTGCGACATGGTCTGAATAATGGGCCGCGTACTCTTGGTAACATGTTTGCCAGTTCTTGCGCTATTGGTACTGTCCGGTTTTTCTTACCTTTGGTTTTTACAAAGGTAATGCGGTTATGGGCTATTTGACTGCCTTTTAGATTTTCAGCTTCTGACCATCGGCAGCCTGTTGCCAAACACACCATTACTATCGTTACCAGGTGTTCATATTCTGCATTGCGGCATTCGTCCAATACTATAGGTATTTCTTCTGGGTAAAGGTAGGCCAGTTCAGTATCTTCAATTTTGAACTGAGGTAACCCCTCAAGCGGGTTTGGGTGAGTCCATTCGCCTAAACGCTTTAACTCTGAAAACACAGCGTTCAAATAGGCATGTTCGTGGTTAATCGTGTTCGGTTTAACCTTGGTCTTTTTACCTTGAAAATCTTCTATCTCACCATCAAGTCGCATTTGGCGATAATTGGCAAAGTCGTTAACGGTGATTTTGCTGGCAATGGGGTCGTTCATGCCATCGCAGGTTAATTGTAGCTTTCGTAAACGGGTTTCAGGTTGCGCGAGTTGTTGGCCATGCAAGTCATACCAGCGTTTAATCAATTCCGATAACTTACGATTATCGACTTTTTCACCTAACCACGGCTTTTCGTCCACCTTTTTCATGGTGTACAGTTCAAAAGCTGTCGCTTCACCTTTAGTGGCAAACTTCTTGCGGATACGTTTACCATCACGGCCATTAGGATAGCACTCACAAATCCAAGGTTTGTCGCTACCGTCTTTTAGATTTCTAACTGACATAAAGACCTATCAATGAGAATTTTGAGGGATGAAGATATTTTGGGAGTGATAAAAATGACAAAGCCCTCCAAAAAAGAGGGCTATCAGCAGCGCCATAGGGCTTGTCATCGCCATTTATGGGCTGGCTACTCACAAGTAGTAGTCTCAAGTGCTCCGTACTAGATTTACTAGTGAAGCTGTAACAAGCCCATCTTAACAAAAAATTGCCTATACGCAAGATTAAATAGTTATAAGGTGTCACATTGTGCGCTATTGTGCGTATATGCGCCGATATCATGCTAAAGATGCTGGCTTAATTTTCCGAGGTTTAAACCATTGAGAGTACAACTATATACATTCCTCATTGTTTCTCGGCTAAGACGGTTAATAAAATATACTCGTTTACCATTTTGTTTACCGGTCAAAATAAGGTCAAGCCTGTCAAAACTCACAGAGTAAATCATATCTCCTTTAACCCAGGTTTCCTTACCTGATTCGAAAAACTTTAATTTAGGTAGGTGAGCTTGCTCTAAAAGCATGTGGTGAGGTTGTTGTGGCTCAGGCTTGACGGTACTTAAACAAACCGCTGTAACAAGTTTATGACCGTTAGGTCTAGTAGCCAATATTATTACAGGGCGTTTTTTTACCATTTCTGGCTCAATAAATCCTGTTGTGAAATCACACATCAAGATTTGTCCGACTTTTGGTGAATAACTTATTGCCAATTTTTATCTCCAAAAATTACGGTTAAATAGCCGCTAACCATTGGTCTTCACTAATAATAAAAATCTCATGACCTTTTGCTTGCATTGATTTTGCATGCTCTATCTTTCGGCCATGGCTTGAGTATGCCCAGTCGCGGCTAGATAATGAACCGATTACAAGATACTTAGTTGCAAGCGTAGGTAGTTTTGGCGTAACAAAAGCCCCTAATGATTTAGCTTTTTTTTCAATATCAGCGCGTGTGCCAGTTCGGAATTTACCTGTAAAGCAAAAACCTACATTTGAATGAGTGATAGAATTAGGTGAGTCAAACTGTTGGGTTGGTGTATCTGATGCGTCGCCAGTGTCATTGAACTCATTACCCGTTATTTGATTCACTAGCTGATAAAGCTCTTTGCATTCATCTTTGGTGATAATACCATCGTCAAGAATGTCGGTTATTTTTATTATAATCTGTGGCACAGGCCAAATATCGGCAATGTCTGCATTATCAATTAACCATTTAGATAAAAATAACACTTCTGTTTCATTAATTTCTTTATCCGCTGTAATTCCTTTTAAAATACCAAGCAATACATTGATATGGTCCTTACAACATGAGTCATCTAGTTCTTTATAGCTGATCACATCTTCGACTAAACAAAAAATATCTTCATGTTCTTCATCAGTCATAATACCATCTTCAAGAACATCTTCTAGCGCATCAATTAAATCAACCGAATCAGGGTCGTCTTGTAAAAACTCATGGTCTTTTAACCAAGCATTCAAAAAGAGTAATTCAGTTGGCTTTAATTGAGTATCGCAGACGATACCTGTAAGCAACCCTTTTAAAGAACAAAGTGCTTTTTGCTTATTACCTTTAAAGTTGCTGCGATTATAGGGTTGGCCGTCTTTATCTAGTTGAGTTGTTGTCATATTCACCTCCTTGTGTTGTTAAATAAATTTATGTTCTGGCCTTATACCCTCTAGGCCTTATTAGACTAATTGGGGTTTGCTTTAAAGTAGCAGCGACTTTGCCCACAATTTGTGTCACTGATTCATCTACCAGATAACGTTCTTCTTCCTCTAATAGATAAATTTTACCATCAGGGTATAACTTCATCATGCCTAGCTGATGGGTTTGGTTAACCTTAAATAAATACCGCCCCTGATTAACTTGGTTTTCACGAGTATTTATAAATAATAAATCAAAACCGTCTTTTACTATTAAGTCGTTTTCGTTGCCGCGCACATTGCAGTATTGCAATAGGTTAACTGTGGCCTCTATTTTTTCGTATTGCGCCAAATGCCCATTATCAATGGTGTAAACCTGTAACACGCCACGTTCATAACTAAGTGTTGGCGGTGCCACTTCATTAGCTCGTTCTGAAAAGTGAGAGTTTGTTTTGCCTTTTATTTTCGATAGATCACCAACACCAAAGCATAGGTATTCCATTGGCCAGCCAGTTAAAAGATGCACTCGAATCAACAATTCGTAAGGTGTAGTGTTCCTAGTGGTCCAAGTTGAAAGCGTGCCAGCAGTAACTCCAATTAAATCGCCCAATTCTATGCGCGTGTTGACTTCGAAAAGTTGCATCAAGCGCTCTATGAGCTCTTTTCCACCTTCGCACTCAATCGGTTTGTCTAGTTTTTCAAACCTTTTGTCATGTTTGTACTTGACGTATCCTGACATATTGATCAATAATCCTATCGAAATGTAATGTTTGTTATCAGCCAACCTCTCACAGCGCCTGATAGCAAATCACAATTAATTAATAGGATATCACCACATGAACACTTTTGCAGTTCAAATTGCAGCACCCTATGTTTCATTTGAAGAGTACGCCCGCCTGAGCGGCATCCCCTTAGCGACAGTACGCCATTTAGTGCGTGATGGTCGCCTTCCAATTCGCCCTAAAAACAAACCACAAGAAAAACCGTTTATCAATATGTTAGCGCTGATTAAAGAAGCCGACTCACAAGCCTTTATCAGTCGATAGCGTTAATTTGTTTAGGTCGTCATTTGAATGCTTTTACATTCAATTGAATGTTAGCAAAAAGGAGTTTTGCCGCCATGTATACACAATTAAGCAACACACAGTTTGCATCACAGCCACATGTAGTTGGTGCCATGCGCCAGTTTGCCAATGATGAATTACTGAAAGACGTTGCAAGTAAAGCAGGGATTAGAAGCAGTCAGGTATTACGTAACAAGCTTTTGCCTGAACAGCCGCACCAATTAACCGTGCATGAGTTAGTCGCTATCTCTAAAGCAAGCAAAAACCGTTGCTTAATTGATGGGGTGTTATTGGATTTGAACTGTATGCCGTCAGTTTGTACTGATGATTTTGCAGATGCAGACAAGATGACGTTAACAGATAGAGCGTTAGACATTAATGCCAATACTGCCCAGTTAGGTTCGTTGGCTTTAGATGCCAAAACACAACGCAAAGTTACAGCAAGAATGCGCAACGAAACCATTAGACGCGCCAGTTATGTGATGACCGAGTTAGCCATTTTTATGCATGACGTTGAACAAAAATTTCAAGCGGTGCCAGTGTTATCGGTAGCGTTTGATGCAGTGCAAACTATGCCGATGCCTGGTGCATTTTAGGAGAATTGAAGATGTCTTTAGCAATAAAAAAGCCGTTATCTAACACGATAAACAATCGCGCAATACCAGCAGCAAATGAACCACACGGTGATGTTGGGCGTGAGGCCATAGCCGCAATGCGCAAAATGTTAGGTAAAACCAGTGCCGCTAGCAAGTTCGATAAGTTAACCGCACAACAACGCGCACTAGTATTTTTTGCTGCACGACTTAAGCCAAGCGAATACTTAAACCGTCCATTACTCAGCTTATCAACCAACGAGCGTGAAGCCGTTCGCCAATCACTAATAGCATTAATCGATTTGGGCAAAGCTTTTAGTAATATGCCATTAAGCCGAGAGCAGTTTATTGCACCACGTAAAACAAAGTTAGTAGCACAAAATTCTGAATGTGAAGTTGTATCAAAGCATGTTGATGATGAACTTAACTCTATCAGTCAGTTGGCGCGGGAATTAATGAGCGAGTTAGACAATGACCTTAAGCACTAGATACAAAAAAGCCATAACCGCTGGAACGGTAATGGCTCGTATCAAATCGGTAATTTTTGGAGATTACAAAATGATGGAATTAAGCTTAACAGAACCCAATACTTTTGCGCAAGTGATTGCAGCAGAAGCCAATCGCGTTATTCGCACACTGAAGTTACCAAAGCCAGCTGATCGCACTGCGGTTGAGTCTGTACTTGAATCACTAAAAGCCATTGCGGAACCCACATCACCACAGTTGGCTAAAACGCTCAACATTCGTTTGATTGCTATTCGCAACAACATTCAAGTAAACCAAGTGGAGGTGTGATCATGGCTAACTCAACTGTTCAATTCGATTTAACCAATCCTCAGCATGTCGCTATGCGCAAACTGATGGCGAATGTTTATGCGCGTCATGTTGAAGCAAATGCACAAGGTTTACCGCTAATGGCCCTTAGGTATTTAGGCATGGCGCAAGGTTTAGAGAAGGTGGCCTTGTATGTGTTGGCTGATCACACGCTGCACCAGCTCTGTTTTGAATTGACGTGTTCTTTACAAGGCATGGACTCAATCGTAAGGAAAGAGGTGGCAGCATGAGCAAAGTATTCACAACTAAGTTCGGTGGCGTAGCTATGTCTAAACCCTTTTCAATGTTTGGGGTTGATGAAAAGCAAGTAGAAGTGACCTATAAGCCAAGCAACTACAGCGGCTGGGGGATAACCAAAACCTGTAATGCCATCGAAGTAGAGATTTTTGAACAGGCCGATGCCGAGTTCTTTGCCGAAGTAGCAGAAGGAAAACTGCGTATAAGCCGCCCAACGGAGAAAGTTGCATGAGTCAGTTAACTGAAAAGCAAATTAAAGCCCGTGCTTATTATCAAGCGAATAAAGAAAAAATCTGTGCCCAAAAACGCGCCCAGCATTCAGTTAAATCAACTGTATCACCCACTAAAAAAGTGGAGAAAGTTGTCATCGTGAATAAGGATTTTAATAGCACGATTAGTGCAAAACGTTTGTTTGCGCCGGAGCGAATAGAGCAACCAAAGAATGTTAACCCTCAAAAACTGCGCGTTCGTCGCAGCATTGAAGATATTCACATGGCGAGATCTTACGGGTTATCACAGCAAGATATGGGGGCGATATGAGCGATAAAACAGTAGCGATAAAAATAGGCGAACGTTATTTTTGCGGCTTTGGTAAAGATGGAAGCATCAAGACTGCATGGTCGATTGCAGGTGCTAAGTTGTTTTTGTCACGCCAAATCCCAGAAGTAATTGTTAATCAGCTTAAGAAAAAGAACAAGAAGTTCGAAATCGTGAACGTAATAGAAGAACCGTCAGCAGATCTTGTATGGATGACTCGAGAAGAGTTTAATCACTACACAGCCATTCAAAAAATGAAGCCGGTGAATATCGATTTTATTCGTGAATTTGCATTAAACGAAATGCAGCGATCTAAAGCCGTTATGAACTCAAATGTTGATTTTGGTGATTTCGTTGATAGTCATTTCTTTAAAGTTGATGCAATTGAGTGGGCACGGCTAGCCAGAGGATTACAGCGCGAAATAAACAAATTGGGTGGCCTATGAAACAACAAGCCGCTTTTAAACATTTGCTTCACCATTTTCGTGCCACCAAAGGCATCGTTAAGCAAACATTTTCTGTAAATTCGACCAGTTTATATGAAGGGGACAACCACGCATATGAACTTGCATTAGCCAGATGTGTCGGCGCTTTAGACTGCCTTTATTGGCAGGCAATGGGCAATGGTCTTGTTAATCTTGGAAAAGGTATTCGCCGTTATACCCATAAACTAAAAGCACACGTTCAGGTTGATTATTTGTGATTAACCAAGAAGACCTTATCCGTAAAGTCGGCCTTGATACGGCCGCTTTTTTTACCACCTTTCACGCCAAAATTGATTTGGAATGGTCGGCCAAACTGGTTGCCGACTTGCCAGAGCATGTGGCCGTGACGTTATTCGGCCAATATTGCTATAAACGGCGCGCCTTAAACAATGGCCGTAGCCCAAACATTTGGCTGCGTAAACGTGTTGCCACCATCACCGAAATGGTTAATCAATTCCCTATTCCTGTATTTCACATCAACACCGAAGACCGCCGTGAAGCGATTGCCACCGAGTGGGCAGACCGTTGCACGGGCGTGTTGAATAACATGACAGATTACGGCAACAAACAGATTGATGCGCTTGAACTGTTATTAGCTATAAAAGAGCCAGCCGATCAGTGGGGGTTTTGCCCAGCATTACCTGATTTTAATGATTATGAAGAAAAGAAAGACAGTGGTGTTTTTGACGAATACCCAGTGATGTACAACCTTATTGCAGGAGCTATCGCCAGGTTAACCGATGAAAACTGGTGGCTGCGCAAACTCAATAGAGCCTATTCGCATTATGAAGAACACACCGCCATTGTTGTGGGTAGAGTGCGCAGCGGCGTATCGCCTTATGTATCTAATCACGCTTTTAAAGAATGGCAACAACGTAAACAAGCCGCAAAGTTGTGGCTAAACGAAATGCAAGTGGTTAATGACGAACATGGGCTAGAACTTACGTTAGCCGATGCAGTTGCCGCGTCAGTGGCTAATCCAGAAGTGCGCCGCGCTGAACTTATGGTGCGTATGCGCGGGTTTGAAGACCTAGCCATTGAGCAAGGCTATGTTGGGGAGTTTTATACGTGGACCGCGCCAAGCCGTTTTCACAGTTGGAAAAAAAGCATTAAAGGCCCGTCTTACTCAAATAAAAAATACGATGGTGCCACCCCAAAAAAAACCCAAGCCTACCTTTGTAGCCAGTGGGCAAAATGTCGCGCTAAATTTGCCCGTGAAGATATTGAAGTGTTTGGTTTTCGCGTAGTCGAACCACACCATGACGGCACACCTCACTGGCATTTATTACTGTTTTTTAAACCAGAACAACTGCGCCTAGCCCGTTCGATTATGCGCCGTTATGCCTTACAGCATGACAAGCACGACCTTGCACCAGCCAAAGGTAAAAAGAGTGTACGCCACCAAGGGTATAAACCTCGTTTCGATTTTAAAACCATTGATCCTGCCAAGGGGTCGGCAACCGGTTATATCGCCAAATACATCGCAAAAAACATCGATGGTCATATGGTAGATGATGATCATGAAGCTGAAACCAGCGGCAAAGATGGTGCGCAAAATGTTGCTGCGTGGTCAAGCACTTGGAACATTAGACAGTTTCAACAAATTGGTGGCCCGTCGGTAACCGTGTGGCGTGAGCTGCGTCGTTTACGTGAGGCCATTGATTTTGACGATGTGGTTGAACGTGCCCGCAATGCAGCTGATAGCAGTAATTGGTCACGCTATGTTGAAGTAATGGGCGGCACATTTTGTAAACGTGCTGACAGACCAGTGCAACTGGCTAAAGCCATTCAAGACACCGGCAATGTTTACGGTGAAGAAGTTTCTAAAATTATGGGCGTACTGTCACAGGAAAACCACACCACAATTAATACCAGGTTAGATGGTTGGGAAATCCGCAAGCCGCAGGCCGATATGTACGTGCCAACACCAGACGAACGCGCTTTTGATGTGGCTTTTGATTTGTCTGTTGATCTTGCTTCTAAAAGCGGCGACAGCCGCGCACCTTGGAGTTCTGACAATAACTGTACGCAGTCGATCAAAACTAGCAAAAAGATCGCCAAAGGTGATCAGCTGTTAATTATCGAGGGCAGAAAGTTAGGGTTAGACAACGAGGATCTTAAACGCCTACGTGCGGGGTCCATTATTAACTCTGTTGTAAATGGTAATGACCAATATATTTCATTACGTCAGGGCATGTTGTTTGTTAGCCGCAGGCCACCCAATAGCCATCAAGCCCATAGTGATTGGGATGATGCAGCCCTTAATTCACAATTTGATGCCTATAACCGCGAAAGCATCAATGCCAACAAAAAAGTATTAAATGCCCAAGCATGGCGAGTCGTCGACAAACAGTTAGATGTTGATGTCTGGCTGCAAGATATGTCGCCAGATATGGCAAAACTTGCACTAGAGCAGTTGCAACATGTGGTTGATCTGCAGCAGCAAGAAAAGTACGCCTCGCCTTATGTTTATCAACCCAAGGAAGTCAGCACTGCATTTGATGAAGTGGAGGACGACGATGCCTATTTTTGACCGAAATAATCCAGCAGACCTAAAGGCCATAGCCGAAGCGCAGCAATTTACCGTCGAATGCTTTGAACGCTATCAGCTTTGTAAAAAACAACTAGACACATTAAACAAGCAAGCCGTTCGCCAGTGGTTAGAACGCCTGCCAATAGAACAGCGCGAAAAGTGCCGAGTGACGTTAAATAACATTATGGTTATGCGACGTAGAAAATGAATATTTATGAGTATGGTTAAGGTGTTGATTAATAATAGGTTGCGCGTTTTGGGCATCATGTTAGTAAATTATCCCTAACACAAAAAAAAGTCATTTTTTGTTTTGAGCTTTTGAATTTTTGAAAGGTTGCGCGATTGAAAATGTGTGGAGAATAAGTAAGGCACCGCTATTGGTGTGCCTAATTATGAGAACATGAAAATGGATGACAAAATGATTTTAGTTGAGCAATTACAGATGCTGATTGATATGTATGCTATGCAAACCAGTGAGTCTAAAAAAGATGTTGCGGTATCGATTTTTGCGAAGGTAGTTGACTGCGAAGTAATAGATAAAAGTATATCAGACTAAAACAAAGCAAGTTCTTGTTGTAGATCTTTACGTTGAGATGGTGACAATGATTTGACTAATGCTGACACAACTTCAGTTGTGTTTTTAGATGAAGGACTCAGAGTGTGACTAAACGATACATTTGCCACGAACGTGTGGCCACACTCTGGGTCAGAGCATGAACAATATAAATTAGCATGTGCCAGACTTAATCTGTCAGTTTTACCGATAACTGCTTTTTTACCACAACTAGTACATAACACCCGCATGTCGATCTCCCAATCGTTAAAACGCTAATGTTTAATCAGTTTAGTTTACGCCATAGTACTGTTTTTTTAAACAGTCATTTAAGTGACAGCTATTTATAAACCCTGTAACATTGATAACATTAAAAACAAAGGGTGATAGATTGTATGGCTGATAGTTCAAATACGGCATTGGTTGCATCGGATGCAATAAGTTCAGTTGGGGCCATTCATTCACCGTTTGTGCTTATGTTAGTGATTGGTTTGCTCGGAGGTTGGTTATCTTGGCTAAATACTGATTATGATGAAAAGTACTGCCATAGACGGCTCGCAAGAAACTTAGTCACTGGCGTTTTAGCAACTTTTATGGTGCCTTTATTCCTTCAAATGATTGGCAGTAACCTTTTACAAGAAATTTCCCCCAATAATAGTCCTTTTTATGTTTTTCTTGGCATGTGTAGTGCTGCTGCTTTTGTTGCACAAAAATTTGCTTCTTCTATTTCTGACAAAATGATTCAACAAGCTAGTGATAAAGCAGATTCCGCAACCAAAGCAGCAAAACAAGTTTCGGAAAAAACCTTATCCATTGAAATTGAACAACTGAAAATTCAAGGCTCACTTTTTATGATGAGAAAAGAGTTTGACCAAGCGTTATTGCTTATGGACGAGTATTTGAAGCACAATCCTAAAGACTCTAGAACACTCTTCAGGAAAGCATATTGTTTAAAACGAATCGGTAGAGTATCAAGAGCATTGAAAGAAATAGATGCAGCGATTCAACACGCCGAAAAACCAAATGCTATTTTACACTTCAACAAAGCTTGCTACATGGCCATTCTTAAAAAGCCTATTGAACAAATAATTGACTCATTGCAAAAAGCTTATGTTTTAGATTCACAAGATGTGAAGTCTGCTATACTTGAAGAGCTAAAGCTTGAAGGTGAAGGCGACTTTAACAACATTAAAGATGAGCAACAGTTTGTTGACTTTATGAGTACCAACAAGGTAAGTTAATAGGACTTACCACAAAATGTGGTAATTTTTATTGTTGAAATCTGCTGCATAGTGTATAAAGCCGCATGAAATTTACTTTAAACCATGTATATATCGTTTGGAGATGCTTATGAATAAATTAAAACAAGTACAAGATAGAGAGCCACCTATCTTGTGATAACCATGACTCAAACGTAAACCGCCATTTAGGCGGTTTTTTTATGTCTAAATTTACTCCAAATCAAAAACCAACTTTAACTTGCCGCCAACTTCTGGATCACGCGCTATCGCATTAACCAAATTATTGATTAACGGCTTAGTTTCATTTTTAAAATAAACACCATCGTATTTATCAGGGTCACCAAGTCCAGACGTATTGGTGGGAATAATACCGGCTAGTCCAGGTGGAAAACGGTGTGCGTTCAATACGTCTTGAGCAGACACGTTTTTAACGTTCATAAACTCGTCTTTGCTTTCAAAATTACCCACGGGAATAATCTGCAAACCTTTTTCTTTACCGTTGGGGATATTGACAAACAGTGAACGGAAGTTACCCACACCCTTTGAATCCTGAATTTTCTCTTTAATGTCTTTTTCAACATTAGGGTCCAAGTTCGGGTCGGTCGCATACATAATGAAACCCATGTGGGCGCCGTTGATGTAATATTTACGTCTAAACAGTGTGGCATCTTCATTTAATAATGCTGCTTGTAAGCCGCCTAAATAATCTGGGCAACCATATACCTGCTGCACTGGGTCATACTGGCGAACCCAAATAATGTCTTTGGCCTTATAACGCTTAACTTGTTGGTCACGTTCTAACACCACTGCGCCACCATCTTCAGCCACGCGGGTTCGATAGCTGGGTAACGGAAACAACCGTACGGTTTGCTTAAAGCCGTTGCGGATCTTCACTAATGCCACATCACCAAATTGAATAAGATTTAAAAACGAAGCGCCAATTTCTTGGGCACTCATACCACCAGACACAAAACGTGCCGCTGCCATATTGGCGCGGCTTTGTACTATGCCACCATGTTGCGCATTACGGCGGGTAAGGTTAGCCAGTAAATAACGGTCAATGGGTGGTTCCCAATATTCATCCATTTGGTTATAAAACAGCGAGTCATAATCGGTTAGCCACATGTGAGGCATAACCTGTTCAGGCAAACTAAACACTACAGGTGCATTACTGTTAGGTTGCTCAGTCTCGTTTGCTGTATCGTCGTTCGCGACAGTTAGTGTTGCATTGTCCATGATGATGATCTCTTGTGTTCATAATTTAAAGGTTCGTTGATCACCGCGTGGGCAATCGCAAAGAATACGTCGGCATGGCCTGTGGTGTTATCGCGGCTTGCTTTAAAAGTAATGGCCCCGCCTGTATCGGTAGTGGTGCGGCGTATGGCTAAACAACTCATGGCAATATCTTTGTGTGAGGCATCCCACTCAATGCGGCCACCTTCAATGACATCAATCATTTTCAACACCAAGCGGGTTTTACTGCCAACACTATAATGAATCGCGGTCGCTTCACGGGGGAACAAGGTACTAATAGAGTCGAATACCCCAGCACCGATGCCTGTAGTGTCAACGCCAATGTAGGTCACCCGGTAACGTGAATAGACCTTTTGAATTTCGCTAACGTGATGAGCAAAGTTAAGCCCTCGCCAATAGTGTTTTTCTAATACGCGGAACTTTTCACCTTTCTTTTCACCTGGTGCAACCACAACCAAAGTCGCATTATCGCGGGTGCGTGATGGGTCATAACCTAGCCACACTTCACGGTTACCAAACGGCCGCAGTGTATTGGGTTTGTGATCCTGCCATCGCGCCGCATCAACCATGCATTTTTCAAGGTCGCTGAACTTAAATACACTGTCGGCATCATCAACAAACACGCACATAAACAAGTTGGCAAAATCATCGCCATTGTATTCATCGCGTAGTTCATCAATATCAAACAAGCCGCAGCCGCCAGCCAATGCATCTTCAATGGTAACCACAAACCGCCATTGTTTATCTGGGCATAATCGGCCACGGTCGCGCATGGCATTAAAAGTGGGAAACTCAACCTCTTCACGGTCGGGTTTACCTTGGCGCCAATGGTCGCCAGTCCAAAATGAGTAAGCCGGATGGGCTTTAGTCGATGGGGTTGAAAAGTAGGTTTTACGCCAGTTTTTATGGGTTGCCATGGCAGAGGCTAATTTGTTTAATACATCAAACTTGCCAATCCAAAAATACTCGTCCACATAGACGTGGCCGTGATAACTTTGCGCGGTTTTGCTGTTGGTACTTAAAAATCGCAGTTCGGCATCACCGTGCTTGGTGTGCAACACAATCGGGTTGCCGGTTAATTCAATTTCGAAAAACTCTTGAGCGATAGCAATAATGTAACTGCGGAATACTTCAGCTTGCGAACGTGACGCCGACAAGAATATTTGCGGATCCCCGGTTAATACTGCTTGCTCAAATGCTTCCCCCGCAAAGTAATAGGTAGCGCCAATTTGACGGCTTTTTAAAATATTACGAATACGTTGATGCAAATTTTTGTGCATGGTTTTTTGGTATTCAAACAGCGATGCATACCAGCTAGCAAAATCATCAGCGTCTAAATGGCTTACATCGTTTTTGCGCTTGCGGCCTTTACGTGGTTTATCGTCATTACCTGCACGTTCGCCACCTTTAGCGTTATTACCTTTATTACCCGATTTGGAACCAGAACCGGAACCAAACGAATGCCCCTCGCTGATTAGGCGCTGCTTTTTCAACTTCACATGCTTTTCAATCAGCATGTCGAGCTCTTTTATTTGATTACCCGATTTATCCTGAATATCAGACAGCATCACAATGCGTCGTGCAATTGCCTCGTCTACTTCTTCCTCACGCAGTAAATCACGCCAACCGTATTTATCAGCCCAGTAGTACACCACCCGATTATTGGGCAGGGCTAACTCGTCCCGAATTTCATCAGGTGTGTGTCTGCGTAAATAAAGCCGTTTTGCGGCTTCACGAATTTCAGGAGAGTAGGCCATATCACTTAGGGTTAATGATTAATGTTGCCAGTGTATTGGCTATCGCGGCACTCATAACGGACTAAATATCGGCTCAGTTCCGATAATGCAAAAATCGGAATTGCGCCGAACTTTGCCAAGTGATTGCACCTTGCCAAAGCCGTAAGCTGTAGGCCTAAACAGCATTTACGCATTTAACGACTTTAGGCAGGCAAACACATGGGCAAGCAAACTGGGTGGGTTATCGCAGCAACCGAAGGCGCAACAGTCGACGGACGCACTATTACCAAACAGTGGATTGAAGACATGGCCGCACAATATTCAGTGGATGAATATACCGCCATGATTTGGCCTGAACACTTCCGTTCATCATGGGCACCGTTTGAGGGTAAAAACTGGGGCACAGTAGATGAAGTAAAAGCCGCTAAAAAAGACGGACAACTGCGTTTATACGTCAAATTAACCGCCAACGATTACTTACTTGAAGCCAACAAAGACGGCCAAAAGTTGTTTATGTCAATTGAGCCAAACATTGATTACAAAGCAACAGGTAAAGCCTACTTACAAGGCATTGCCGTTACTGACTCGCCAGCATCAACAGGTACAACCCGCCTTAAGTTTTCAGTAGGTCAAAACCACCACGACCACGAATACAGCAAATTAGAAGAGTTGCAACAAAGCGACTTCATTACGGAACAAGCAACGCCTACGGAACAGGGCTTGTTTGCCATGCTACGCAATTACTTTAATAAGCCAAACGCGGCAACCGACCCAACCGAGGAACCTCCAATGGACCAACAGCAATTCGATGCCTTAATGGGCAAATTTGAAACCTTTGGCACCAAGCTAACAGAGCTTGAAAGCAAAGTTGAAGCCTTTGGCAAACAGCCAGAATCCGACACCAGCATTGAACCAGTAGTAGAACCTGCCGCACCAGCTGCGACTGATAAAACAGAAGCGCCAGGTGTTAGTGCTGAACAGTTCAGCAAAGTTGAAACATTACTCACTGGCCTAACTGAAAAGCTAGGCACGATGGAAACCAAGTTCAACAAATTAAGTGCTGAAGTTGATGGTCAAGAGCCAGACCCAGCAGGCCAAGGCGATTCGTTCCAAGTGGTTTAATCACCACTAAACCACTTAATTCACCAATTAGCAGCGAGAAAGCCACATGAACTTAACAGAATTAGCAAAAGCCTGTTTGCTTGCATACAACACAAACATGGCAACAAATTATCAAACATCAGACGTAACTAAACAGTTTGCGGTTACTGGTCCAATGGAAACTCGACTGAAAGAAGCATTGCTAAATTCTGTTGAGTTTTTATCCATGATCACCATGATGGACGTTGACCAAATTAAAGGCCAAGTCGTTAAGGTGGGTAACTATGGCATTGCCACTGGTCGCAAAAAAGACGGTCGCTTTAATACCACCAACGGTGTTGATGGCCACAACTACGAATTAACTGAAACCGACTCGTGCGCGTCAGTGCCTTGGGCGACATTAGCGGTTTGGGCAAACGCGGGGTCAACTAACCAATTCATGCAGCTAATGAGTCAAAATGCGACACAGCGTTTTGCGCTAGACATGTTACGCGTAGGCTTTAACGGCACATCGATTGCGGAAACATCAGACCCTATTGCTAACCCAATGGGCGAAGACGTTAACAAAGGTTGGCACCAAATTGTTAAAGAAAAAGCCCCAGACCAAATTGTGGTTGATGATCTGTACTTTGACCCAGACGGCGCAGGCGATTACAAAACCCTTGACGCCATTGTTACCGAGTTGAAAAACACTCTTATTCACAAAACGTTACGCAGTGATCCACGTCTAGTGGTGTTAGTGGGTAGCGACTTAACCGCAGCAGCACAAACCCACATGATGAACCAAGCAGACAAGCCCACTGAAAAAGTGGCGGCTCAGCAAATGGATAAAAACATTGGTGGCTTGCGCGCTTACACACCGCCGTTCTTCCCAGGTAAACGTATTGTCGTGACATTAGCGTCTAACTTGCACCTTTACACCCAAAAAGGTACGCGTTCACGTAAGTCTGAAAATGTCGAAGACCGCAAGCAGCACGAAGACAAATATTGGCGCATGGAAGGTTATGCCATTGAAGAGTTTGAGGGCTATGCAGCCATCGACGAAGCCAACATACACATTGGCGCCAAAGTTTAATCATGCCGAGGCTAGGCACTTAATCAGTGCCTAGCTATTCACTTATATAACAACAATTAGGGGATGGGATATGTCTGTAATTGCCAATTTTAAAAAACGCCGTGAAGCTGAAAAAGCGACAAAACATAAAGCCAGCGAACAGCAAAAAATCAATGCTGATGTTGGTGTAAAACTAGTTGAAACATTAACCAGTATTAAGCCAGAACAAGAACAAGTAACCGATGCCGCCGATTCAGTAACCGGAGCAGCTGACAAAGTAGAACAAAGCGCCAGCGCCATTGACGACAGTGCCAGCGATTTAGCTTATAGCGCTGACAGCATTGCCAATGCAGCCAACGACATTAAAGAAGCGACCGCAGAGTTAAAAAAGCCGTCGGCGGTGCCAAAATCCTCGCGTTCAAAGAAAGCCGCCAAGCCCAAAAAGAACTCGAAAAAGTAAGCCAGACAGGTGACGCCAAATACGCACCAAGTTTGCACTTACAACTGATTGAACTTGAAACAGATTTAAAACGGCTAAAAGCCTTTGCAAGACGCAGCGACAAGGTAAGCCATAAAAGTGATGTGTTGCTGCCCAAGTGGCTACCCATTACCACCGACTATTTAGCAAAGCTAGACGCTAACAACCAAAAGGACAAAGTAAATGACCATCCTATTTTTGCTTACTGCATTGTGTGGCTGTTTGATGTTGGTGAGCTTAGCCGAGCTATTGAACTGGCGTTTCGCGCCATCGAACTGGGGCAACCAATGGCGGGCAGCATTCGCCGCCAATGGGCAGGTTTTATTGCCGACACGGTATTTGATTGGGCTGAACTACAAGCAGAAAACGGCAACAGTATTGAACCGTATTTCAGCATGGTGTTTAAGCGCGTGGTTAACGATTGGAAACTGCCAGAACCGGTTACCGCAAAGTTTTACAAGTTCGCGGGGCTGGCGCTGTTACGTAGCGCGAATGGCGACGTTAAACCGACACAGGTTGGCGACATTAGCCGGTTGCAACAAGCTGATGCGTTACTCGAAAAAGCGGCCAGTTTGCACAAGCATGCCCAGGTGAAAACAGTAAGAAATAAAATTGATATGCGAATACGTGCGTTAGAAGCCTATGGCTCACAAGAACAAGGCCAATAACGCAAGGGACCAACTCCCAACCCTCCAGTTCGCTAGCTGAGTGTTTAACAGGTGACTGTTAATAACCACTGTGACGCTAACCGAACTGAACCCAATTAACGCAAAGATATAAACAGGTGATGTATGAGCTTTGGATTTAATGCAGGAGAACAAGAAAGCATTGCTATCGACACAGATAGTGGCTGGCCTGCATTATCAACTGGAGATTTTCGCAAGCATCGCCGTATCCCTGAGTATTTTGAAGAGCAAGCACTAGCCGATTCGCTTAATCGTAGTGTGGCAGAAATACAGCAGCAATTACTCGAATTCATCATGACAGCACCGGGAACGGAAGCCCCTTTTGCCTTAGACGCTAGTCTAGCGCCTGATTTCAGCGTGCAGCAAGTTAGCATTTACCGCGGTGCAGTGTATGCCCGTTCTCATGCTGATTTGCTGGGCTATTTTTCTGCTGTTGACCAAAAAGAAGCGGGCAACAACAAAGCCCAAGATGAAACACAACAAGACGCAATTTTTGCACAGTCAAACCGTGCCTTGCGTTTGCTGCTTGGCCTTGGCCGTGCGGGAGTGCATTCACTATGAGCACTGAAACCCCAACTCAAACAACAACCCAATTACAGCAATTAACAGCGTTTTTACTGCAAAGCTTATCGCCAATCGTTAAAAACAATGATCTGGATGCATGGCAAGAAAATGGCACGTTAATTTTAAATGGCGAAGACAAAGGCAGTGACGGCTATCAAGTCGCCAAATGGAAACATAACGCTGTGATTGCATTAGAGCGTTTTCCACACCGCCGCATTAACCCTTATAACTTATTAGCCATGGTTGCCGCCTTTTTAATTGACAGCGATTGGCAGCGTGACGAATACGGCTTAGATGATCCACAACTGGACATCGACGTGGTGAGTAAAGACCACGCCACAGTATTAATTGAAGTGCAGCTGATAGACAACATTGAGCTGCTACCAGACCCCAACGGCCCAGTATTATTTAACGGTGAAAATTACCGTGTGTCGTTAGTGCCATTAAACATAGCGGAAACCGTTGATGTGCAGCAAAAAGGGGCTGATGTATGAGCTTAAGCATTGCCCCAAACAAACAGCAAGTATTGAGCGTTAAGCATCAATTGTTGTTGCAGTCATTACCAGCTAACAAGCGGGTAAGAATTTTAAAAACGCTGGGTCGCCACGAACGCGCGCTAGCCCGTAAACGGATACGTACCCAAACCACGGTTGACGGCACCCACATGGCCAGCCGCGCCGATGGTAAAAAAGCCAAGATGCTAAAACGCATGGGCAGAACATTAGAACCTTATGTAAAAAACGCCAACCGATTAGAGCTTAAACATAAAGCCGCGTTAACAGGCCGAATTGCTGCTCTACATCAAGACGGTGGCACAGAATCAATGAGCGCCAGCCGTATGGCTCGTATTCATGGACAACCAGATTACAAGGCATCAGCTACACGTAGCCAAGCCAAAGCGCTTATTGCATTGGGTTATAAAACCAAAAAAGCCAAAGGCAGTGGTTACCGTCGCGCCACCATTAGCGAAATAACGGACAACTTAAGTCAAGGTAAAGCGGGTCTGATTTTGTCGCTGTTACGCGACAAGCAAATAAAAAACCGCTGGCAAATACCCGTTAAAGCGCGTCCGTTCTTGGGTGACACAACCCCAAACGTACAACGTGAATTAGTAAAAATCATTGACAATATCAACAGCAAAAGAGGCTAACCATGTCACTAGGTAAAGTACAAGTTAACAATTTGAATCTCGGCCAAGGTGACATTACCGCCATCGAACGCCACTTTCTTTTTATTGGTCTAGCGGGCGCAGTAGGTGAAGAAAGCCAACTGTTTAGCGTAAACGCTCAAACTGATTTAGAAGACGCATTGGCAGACAGTGACCTGCGTGATCAAGTGATTGCCGCGCAATTAAATGCGGGTCAAAACTGGACCGCTGCAGTTTATCCATTAGCAGGTGATGAAGACGTATTTGAAGCCATCGACCGCGCTAATGAAGTGCAAAGCTTTGAAACTGTCGTGTTCTGTGACATCAGTAAAACCGCAGAAGAAATCACCGCCAAGCACGATTACTTATTTAGTTTGCAAGCAACACTTGGGCGTTTTGTATCAGGGTTAGTTGCCGTGGCGGGTATCGATGCAGCCACCCAAACATGGTCAGCATATGAAGCTGCGCAAGTGGCATTAGTGGCAGGGCTAGCAAACTACTTAGCGATCCCAGTGCCGCAATTGCATGGTAACAACGTTGGCGTGTTAGCCGGTCGTTTATGTAACTACGCCGTAAGTATTGCCGACAGCCCAATGCGTGTAGCAACAGGCAGCGTTATGGGGTTAGGCAGTGCGCCAGTAGACAGTGCCGAAAAACCATTAGAGTTAGCTACATTAAACACCTTAGCCACAGCCCGTTTTAGTGTGCCGCAATGGTATCCAGACTTTGAAGGGATTTATTGGGGTGACGGTTCAACATTAGACGCTGCAGGCGGTGACTATCAATACATTGAAAACATTCGTGTAGTGCATAAAGCCAGCCGTGAAGTGCGTATTCTCGCCATTCGCCGCATTGGTAACCGCGCGCTTAACTCAACACCAAACAGCATTGAGCTAAACAAAAGTTACTTTATGAAGCCACTGCGCACCATGAGTAAAAGCTTCACTATTTTAGGTACATCGTTCCCAGGTGAAATTACCCCACCGATTGAAGGTGATATTGAAATAGTGTGGCCAACCAACAAAAGCGTGGTGATTTACATGGTTGTTCGTCCATATAACAGCCCGAAAGCCATCACAGTCAACATCATGCTTGACCTAAGCAATTAACTTAAGTCGCAACACATAAGGAATCGCAAACATGCGTTTATCTGGAATGAATTTTAACGTCAACCTAGGCGACATCATGGTTCAAGTTGACACCGCATCGTTAACCATTACCGACAACAGTGGCGTGTCGCAAACTGGCGGTGTACCCGATGGTGCAGTAGACGGCGACGTGTCAGCAAGTGGCGAACTTAGTGTTAACGCTAGCAACTTTAAGTTGATCAGTCAGGCAGCTAAATCAGCCGGTTCTTGGCGCGCAATGCCTAATTTCGACATCATGTTTTATGGCAAAACATCGAAAGATGAAATGAAAGTAGAAGCCTTTGGTTGTCGCATTAAGTTAAGTGACCTTTTGGATGTAGATAAAAAAGGCGGTCAATCCTCACTGTTCAAAATACCGTTTGATGTCACCTCGCCAGACTTTGTTCACATCGATGGGGTGCCATATTTACGCCCTGACGAAATTGAAAACATTGTTCAGTAGAGATAGGTATACGAAATGGATGACGCCGACAGAGCAGGCATTGAGCAAGAACGCCTTGAAAAAGCCTTTTTAGCCAAGCGAACAACACAGCCGAGTCGGCCAAGCGCCACACAGTGTATTGAATGTGAAACCGTAATACCTGAAAAGCGCCGCCAATTTTTGCTAGGTGTGCAGTTATGTGTTGAATGCCAAACATTAAGTGAGAACAAGCGATGAGTGAGTTAAAGAACCGCCTAATTGAAAGCTTAATTGAACGTGAAGGGGGTTATGTAAACGACCCAACTGATCGCGGCGGTGAAACTAACTACGGCATTACCGTAAAAGTGGCCCGAGACTATGGCTACAAAGGTGAAATGCGCCACTTACCGTATGAATTGGTATTCAAGATTTACCAAGACCGCTTTTGGTCACCACTCAAACTTGATGCTATCAACGCTATCAGTGAAGACTTAACCGAGCAGCTGTTTGACTTTGGGGTTAACTCAGGCGTGGCAACAGCAGCAAAGCAACTGCAAACCTTGCTGAATGTATTAAATCAACAGCAAAAAATATACCCAGATTTAATGGTAGATGGCGCACTAGGTAGCCGCACCATATCTGCATTACAACAATATATTACACACCGTAAACAAACTGGTTTGCGGGTGTTAGTTGAGGCCGTTCGTGGTAAACGCATTGCGTTTTGCGTCGATATTGCCGCCAACGACGAAAGCCAAGAAAAGTACAGCTTTGGTTGGTTAACTCGCATCGTGAATTTATAGGACTGTATATGGACTGGAAATCAATTAGCGGAACCGTTGGCACCATAGCCGGAGCAGTCGCCCCGTTGCTGGGTGGCCCTATTGGCCTAGCAGTGAGCATTGGCAGTCAAATAGCGGGTGCATTAGGTACAGACAATACACCAGAAGCCGTGCAAGCCGCCTTGCGTAATGACCCAAACGCAGCACTAAAACTGCAAGAGTGGGCCCAGCAAGAACGTGAGCAAATTCGCCAAGCCAACATCGAACTGCAACGCATTGCCTTAGATGAATACAAAGCGGATTTAGCCGACAGACAAAACGCCAGAAGTGAACATAAAGATCATTGGATGCCTGCCACATTAACGCTTGTGTTGCTTGGGCTGTTTGCCGCCGTGTTATGGGCGTTATTTTACGGCCCAGTGATTGAAGGCAACCGAGATTTGATTGTGTATTTGGTGGGTAACTTATTCACCTTAGTAGCGGGCGCCGTGACGTACTGGGTGAGTTCAACCAAAGAGTCCAGCGACAAAGACAAGGTGATGGGCTTATTAAAGCAAAGCAACACGCCCACGTTAGCTAACAACAAGGAATCGAGCTAATGGAACAATTAATCAATTGGCTTGTTGTGATCATCGGCATTGTTGGTGTGTTACTCACAATAGCGGTGCCGTTAGTTGCCTATTTAAACAGTGTGGCCAACAAAACCCGCGCCGAACTGAGCAACCATAAAACCCATGTTGCGGAAAACTACGCCACCAAAAATGACGTGAAAGATCTTGGTGACAGGATGGAGCGCCAGATGCAAGCCGGATTCGACAACCTAAAAGAACTATTAACAAACAGTAAAAATAAGGACTCAGTATGAAAAAGCAAATCACATTAACAATCGCCGCATTAACCATTGGTTTCACCATGACAACGGACGATTACAACAGTTATTTAAACGAAATCATGCCAGACAACAAAGTGGCACCAGCTCACAACCTAGTGATGCGAACTGTTGATGCTGAACAAAAAGAAGAACTACGCGGCATTTTAGACACATCACCGGGTGCAGCACTGCAAATTGCAGGTTTGTTAACTCAGGAGTTCGCGCCGTCGATTGCCATTAGCGTAAAAAAATAAATGCGCTGGTTGACGCCATTGGCAACAACCAGCTTGAGCAATTACTGATAACGCGCCGCCATTTATTGCCACATGAAGATGACAGCGAAATAAGCATTGCCCGCGCAGCTTGGTTACTCACCAGACAGCGCGAAGATTTAGAAGCCATTGTCACCAACGCCGTATGTAAGGCGTTTGGTGGTAAATAGAGAAGGTAGAGCCGTCAGCGGTTCGTAAAACAAAGTAGGAATAGCATGAGCTTACCCGCACCGTTAATGTTTACCGTTGGATTGATAGACCAAATTACTAAGCCGATTGCAAAAATCAGCCAGCAATTTAATGGCCTAGCTTCCAATTATCAAGCCGGAACCATGAAAATGGCATCCGGTATTGGTGGCATTGCGGCCAGTGGTTATGCACTGCAAAACGCCCTAATGCCAGCCATTGAAATGGACCGAGCACTAGGTGAGGTTAAATCGCTTGGGGTGCGTCAGTCAGCACTAAAAATGCTCACTGATACATCTTACGAATACGCGCTTAAATATGGCAAGTCTGCAACAGACTTTGTTAAGTCGAGCTACAACATTCAATCGGCTATTGCAGGACTTAATGATGCCGACCTGTCGGCGTTTACCTTGTCTAGTAACCTATTGGCTGCAGCGACTAAAGCAGACGCGGCAACCGTTACTGACTATATGGGTACCATGTACGGCATCTTTAAAAATGATGCCATGAAAATGGGCGAAGGTGCTTGGGTAGAACGCTTAACAGGTATGACAGCAACGGCAGTACAAGTCTTTAAAACAGACGGTAAAAAAATGGCTGACGCCTTTGGTGCCTTGGGCGCCTCGGCAGGGCTTGTACCACTGCAAGAACAAATGGCAATTATGGGCACACTGCAAGCCACCATGCAGGGCAGTGAGTCAGCAACCAAATACAAATCGTTTTTAGCGGGTGTAGGTAAAGCACAAAAAGCACTTAACCTGCAATTTACCGACGCGAACGGCACCATGCTACCCATTGTCGATATTCTCAATAAGATAAAAGGCAAATACGGCGACGTTATCGACGTAGCCGAAGGTGATGCCTTAGCCACGGCGTTCGGGTCACAAGAAGCCGTATCAATGGTCAAGTTATTACTGAATGACGTGAATGGCTTGAGCGGTTCGATTGATAGCCTAGGAAAAGTTAAAGGCATGGAGCAGGCCGAAAAAATGGCCGCGGCAATGACCGACCAAAGTGAACGACTTGCCCAAAGTTGGAACGTGATCCGCGCGGCGTTCGGCACTGCAGTATTACCCGCATTCAATAGTTTTGTAGGCTGGATTGCCGACATGGGCCGCGATGTGATGGAATTTACTCAACTGTATCCAGACCTAACTAAATACATGGGATTCGCAGCCATAGGATTACTAGGGCTTGTTGCTGCAGGGGGGTTATTTTCCGTAGTAATGGGCGCAGGCCAAATGATAATGACCACATGGGGCGCCGCCGCCATGGTGTGGGCTGGCATTAATGCAGGCTTAACCGCCGGATTAAGTGTATTACGCGGGGTAATGTTGGCCGTGAATATAGCCATGTATGCCAACCCTATTGGCTTAATTGTCGCGGGGATTGCTGCAGCCGTTATCGCCATTGGTGCATTAATTTATTACTGGGACGACCTAAAAGCCGCAATGTCTGATTGGGGATGGGTTAAAGCTATCACCGGAATATTTGCCACAGTGTGGGGCGGCGTTAAATCCATTTTCAATGACACCATGAATTGGATTATCGACAAACTAAACATGATCCCAGGTGTTGATATTGACGCTAACGTGTCGAGCGCAGCTATCCCAAGCGTGGCCGCTATTGCCCCTGTTCAATCACGCGTTAACAAAGGTGGCATTACCCAAAACCTATCAACGGCCAACCAACAAAAATCAACCACCGTGGGCACCGTCAACGTGTACCCAGCCAAAGGCGAAACTAACTTCATGAATTTTGCGGAGATGCATGCATGAGCCAGTTTATAGACTTGCATATTAACAATGGTGACGTGGTATTGGATGCGGGGCTCAATCCTGTTTATTTAACCGACCGCGCCGTAATTGCTCAAGACATAGTGCACGCCATTTTAGACACCGGCTTAGCGCATCTTTTAGTTAGCGATCGTGGAACGGGCGTAACAGCAGACACTCAAATAAAACTCAAATTACTGGTAGAAGATGACGTTCGTATCATGCCAGGCACAGTGCGTATTGAACAAGTGTCATCAGGACAATGGTGGGTATTTGCCGACACCATAAACTTTGGGCCTATTTCGTCGTCAATAATCCAAACCACTACAGGAGCAAGTTAATGGCTGAAAAAATAGATGTGCCAACAATCGACTTTGCCAAAATCGTAGAGGCTGCAGGCATACCAACCACTGAAGACGGCTGGAAAGCATTGTTTAAACAAGATGTAGAGGCAGAGGGCAGCATTATTGCTAATGACTCGCCTTACTCACCGTTTTGGCGTGTGATCACCGCCATTGTTGCCAAGCCTGCAACGTGGATTGTTAACAAGGTACTTATTGACGCAATATTGCCAAATTTGTTTTTGCTAACAGCAAACGACGATTCGTTTATAGAAGCCAAAGCATGGGAACACGACTTAACCCGCAAAGAAGACGAATTTGCCAAGGGTAAAGTGCGCTTTAATCGCGCCGCAGCCAGTGGCCCTAGTTTGTTAATACCTGCAGCAACCGTTATTCAAACCGATGCCATTAACGGCACGGTTTACCGCGTGATAACCACTGATGATGTGATTTTGCCCCAAAATAGCTTAAGCGTATTAATACCCGTTATTGCAGAAAAAGCAGGCGCAGCATACAACCTAGGCGCAGGTTATTACCACGTTTTACCTGAGTCAGTAACCGGAATTGGCAGCGTGACCAATGACGCTGATTGGATAGACACATTAGGCGCTGATGCTGAAACCAATGACGATTTAAAACTACGCACTCGCAACGCCTTTACTGCGGCCGCACCTTGGCATATTAATGCTGTTTATCGCGCAATGCTTACCGAACGCGCAGGACTAGACGAAGACAACATATTTTTTGAACATGACGCACCACGGGGTCCAGGTACTGCAAACGCTTATATTTTGCTAGATACCGGAGAACCATCAAGCGAACTTATCACCGACTTAAATCAATATGTAATGGATAAGGGCTACCACGGCCATGGTGATGATGTACTTATTTTACCGTTGCCAGGTGTTGATACCAACATAGGCGTAACGGTTTACCCAGACCCTAAATTATTAGCAGCAGAAGTGATTACGTTACTGAATGGCATAGAAGACTTTATTCGCTGCGCATTTCGTGAAAACACCAACTACACCGCTACCAGAACAGAGCCAGCAACACGCTTTAGCTTTAGTCGTTTAAGCCAAGAACTACACAAAGAATTCACTGGGTTAGAGTCACTTAACTGGCACCAAACAGACATTACTAACGCCAACAATGTGCCTCGTATCGATACGCTAACCATAACCAATGGTAACGACGCATGAACATTGATTGGAGCGACCTAACCAAAATGCCTTACTGGTTAGCAAGGCAAGGCAGCGAACTGGATAAATTGCGCAAAGGTGCCATGCAATTTTGGCAGCGCGTTGCCGACATGCTGGCGTTTCCGTCTAAACAACTCGACCCAATGACTGCAGATCTTGAAATTGTGCATTTACTGGCATGGGAAAGAGATATTGAACAGATACCCAGTGAAACTGAATTGATGTATCGCACCAGAGTGAAATATGCGTTGCCGTTCGCCAAAGGTGCAGGCAGTAAAAGCGGTTGGATAGATATGTTTAAAAAGCTCGGCATGCCGTGGATAACTATAGATGAGCGTTTCAGTGAAACAGATTGGGACGTAGTGGATTTACAGCTACTTGATTCAGATGTTGGCAGTAATCAAAACCTAATTAGTTACATTTGCCGCCAATATGGCCGCACAACAAGGCGTTATCAATACACCACCATTGCAAAAATGGCAGTCATGTCACCACCTAAAAACTTTGATAACCACAACGATTTAAGTATGGCCACTCTAAATACCAATTTGTTGCCAGCTAAAAGACTAATGACAATGGACAGCGAATCTAGCTTCCTAGTCGCCGCAATTAAGCAGCTTTAAATAAAAGCTAAACAGATATAGAAGAGAACAGAGGAACTAATACCATGGCACAAGTGATCACCATTGCAGGCGAACGTTTATTTGCACTTAAAGCACAGAACAATGAGCAGTTAGACATTGATACGTTCATTTTTGCCAACGTGCCAGGACAAGACCCAAATGCCACCATTGACAGAAATGAAAGTGTGCCGCCAGTAGGGCAACAAGTGCATCAACAGATAGTGCAGCAAGTCGGCCGTGTAAACGATAACGTAGTTATATACTCAACCGTACTGGACAGCTTAACAGGCCCATTTGATTTTAACTGGGTTGGCTTGTATTCGTCTGTAAACCAAACATTGATTGCCGTTAGTCATATTCCAAATGTGAGTAAAACTATCACGGTACCAGGTTCAGCTGGTAATACGCTAAATCGTAACTTTGGTATTGAGTATTCTGGCATTGCTGACTTGACGGGAATATCGGTTGCGCCCGAAACATGGCAATTGGACTACACCTCCCGATTAAACGGCATGGATGAATTAACTCGCCAGTTAGCCGCCGACATGAACGGTAAAGATTGGTTTATTGACGATGGGTTTAAAGTAGTACCACGTTCAACTTTGAACAGCTTTAAAGTTACCGCAGGTGCAGGTTATGTATCAGGCTTACGTGTTGAATTAGCTGAAGACCATATTTTAACACTGCAATCTTATCCTCAGTTTATTTACGTCGATGCATGGTTTGATGGAGACAGTAACAGCGTATGGAAAGGCCAAACAGCTTTTACCGTGACCAACACCGAAATGGACGACTATATTGATGTAAATGGAAAGCAACATTATGTGTTTAAGTTGGCGCGAATTACTGCAGCAGATATGGTAGAAGATTTGCGTAATGTAGATGGCTTAGTACAAAAAGTAGGAAATATAGAATTAAAGATAAAAGAAACAATAAGCCTAAAGGATTTTGGTGCGATTGGAGACGGCATTACCGATGATACTATCGCGTGGAATAAATGGCTGGAGGAAGATGGGAATTATATTCCTGATGGTTCTTATTTAATTAGTGGAGTAGTCAAAAAATATTCTATGCCCATTTATGTTAGTTCGGGCAATGATAATATCCACGCATCTGGTGTTGATTGTCTAGTAAGCAATACCACAGGATATAACATATTCGCATCTGGTCGTGGCTGTTTACGCGATAATACAGAGGGATTCGACTTGGTCGCGATAGGCACCCAATGTATGCGAAAAAATAAAACGGGAAACAGGTCGACCGGTATCGGTATTGACGTCCTAGCGGAAAACGAGGACGGGCACCACAATCTGGCAGGTGGTCAAAATGCTTTACGAGCTGGGCTGCATAACACTTACAACACGGTAATGGCGATAGATGGTTTGCAATATGGCGATAATAACCATTTTAACATTGTTGGTGGTCAATACGCAGGTCTGTATCTAAACGGTGCGCTGCACAACACCATACATGGATATAACATTTTATCTAAAGCCACTGAGGGGAATGGTAATTGTGGATATGGTTCTTATGTTTTTTCAGAGCAATTAGCCGAGTCAGATAATAGCGCATTCGGAACTGATTCATGCCGTTTTAATGTCGACGGAAAATTTATTTCGGCATTTGGTTACAGGTCAGTGCGTTCTAATACCAGCGGTAATTACTTAAGCGGATTTGGCAACCAAGCACTATTTAAAAATATAGACGGCGAGCACAACGTGGGGACGGGATACGCGGTTTTATATAATAACGAAAGTGGTGATTGGAATACTGCATCGGGTGACTATTCATTATATAACGCGAAAGGAAGCAAAAACACGGCGGATGGTGGTTATAGTGGCTATTCTATAACTTTCGGTGATTCGAATACATTTTTAGGATATGGCGCAGGATACCACGCAAACCAGAAAATTGACGCAGTTAATACTACTGGCATAGGTAATGGCGCTTACACAGAGCTAGACAACACTATACAGCTAGGCAACACAGCCGTGGTAGGCGTGGGCGTGGGTCAAAATAAAATGTTTTGGTTAGCGTCATTACCGACCGAAGGGAAATGGGCGCGCGGTAGCGTGGTGTTTAATCTTGGTGTTGTGGCTGGCGGTAGTATGGGGTGGATGTGTGTGACGGGAGGTGACTTCGCAGGAACTCCACCAGTATTTAAAGCAATGCCTAGCTTGGCGGCATAAATGAAGTGATAAATATGCTAACTCTTAACGCAACCGCAATCAGACTCAAATCCCTACGCATCACTGCAAGCCAAGAGCTTGCTAGTGATGACGCCAGTGGCCAAAGCTCAAGTACAGATGTAGCTGAAACGGGTACTAAGGCAAAAATGCTAATGGTCAGTGGTAATGTATTATTTACTCAAGCAGAAAACCTAACTCAATTATTTGGACTGGCAGAAGCAACCGAAAACGGCGCCCGTATGATTTACCGCATCAGCAATAAAACCGCCGAAGCATTGGGCGTTAAGCAAGTACGTTTTGCCAGCAAGATTGAAGCCGTTGAACAACAAACAACCCGTCAATGGTCTGTTAGTTTTACCTTGCAAGAATATCGAAGTGTGCCGCAAAAAGTAGAAGAACGCCAACCGGATGCGGAAGCAAATCAGCAAGGGGCTAGTACCACAAGTGAGTCTAGTTTTGAATATGCATCACTGCAACAAAACCTAACTGATAACTTTGGCACATTGAGGTCGTAATGAGCACACCAAACGCGCGATTTATTGCCAGAGCTTATATTGATAATCAAAAAATCGATATAAAGGATCATTGGGTAGTGTTGCAATCAGCTACGCCAGGTAATTGCCAAATCACCGTTAAAACAGAGGCAAAGCAATTTGCCCTTGTATCAGTCGATTTGGGCTGGGGCGACATGATTGATAAAGTATTTATCGGTTATGTTGAGCGTGTTATGCCCGCCGTTAATGGCTGGTATACCTTATTTTGTCGTGAGTTATCAGCATCGCTAGCTCTTAATTACAGCGTCATGTTACGTCATCCAACATTAAAACAAGTATTAGACGAACTAAGCCAATTAACCGGGCTTGAATTTGTGGTACCAGATAAAACATACGCCGAAACCGCAATACCGTGTTTTTACTGCGACAGTTCAGGCTATGCCATGTTAGACAACATAGGTCGTTCATTCCGGATTGATGACTTTATCTGGCAACAACAAGGAAACGGTAAAATATACGTCGGTAGCTATCAAGACAGCTTTTGGGCAGATAAGCCAATTGTTATCCCAAAACACTTAATGACTAACCACCAAGCAGGACGAACGGCAACCATACCAGCAGCCCCAATGATTCGGCCAAACGTATTGGCCAATAGTAGTCGTATTAAAACCGTTGAGTTTAAAGAAACTCAAATGACCATAACGTGGTGATATATGGAAACCATAATCAATAGAATTATTCGCCGCTTATTCCCAGAACTAACCGCAAAGCTACATTTGCCTAGATGGGGTGAAGTGGTTGCTTTGCCAGAATTACCAACGGTCGACGGTGAACGCGGCAGTGATCCATTTTATCCACGTTATGCAGTTGATGTGCAGCTGCTTGACGAAAACGGCACAGCTACCAAATCAAAGGTACTTCAAGCCGTACCATTACCATTGCCAGGTGCAGGCAATAAAGCAGGCCGACTAGAACCGCCGGCTATTGGTTCAATTGTCGAAATTGCTTTTGCATATGGCCGACCAGATAAGCCATTCATCAGAACAGTATTACCATTTGGTTGGGACTTACCCGCAATCAAAGAGGGCGAAACCCGTACCCAAGTACGTGATGGTGTTTATCAGCACATAGATGACATCGGAAACTTTGAAAACAAAACCGATGAATCATTAAAAGACATAATAGGTAAACTTGCTGAACTACAATGTAAAACACGCAAAGTAACAGCCAGCATAGAGCAAGACCACCGCAGCCCCAAAACATGGATTGGCAGCGATGGCGAAAATGTACTGAAACTACTATCAGAACTCATGGCAACAGTTAGCGCACTAGCATCAACATGTGCAAATCACACCCACGCCCATGGTGCAACATCAGACCAAGCAAGCGACTTTAGCGGCCAATCATCACAAGCGAACGCCCAGAAAGGAAGACTAGATCCGATAACCAAATAATCACACAGCAAGAACAACGCCCAGCCAACAAGCTGGGCTTTTTGTTGCCTGCAGCACAGTCGTGCCTATCTATTCATTAATCAAGTTCCACTCACGGAAACCATGACCACAAAGAAACCACGTCACGAAAACCGCACTCTTCCTCACCCTCCTGCGGGCTTTTTATGTTAATTTTTTTTCAGTTTTACAATAATGCAGTTCATAGGGCTAACCAGCGTAGATACTAGGTCTTTTAAAAGATCTAAGATCTGAAAAGATCGCGATTTATTTCACTGTTTTACAGTTTGAATTGGCATATCTAAAATATAGGATGGCTTGTAGCCCGCACTCCTACGGGATTATGTTTGTTTTTTGTGAGAAATGAGAAGAACTGGATAAAAGTGATGGATATATACAGTTTAATAAAAACAATAGTTTAAGTTGGATTGGAAGTGAAATTTGTGCGGTTGTCAAAAATGAGTTAACTAAACGATCTAACTCATTTTTGGACGTGCGTGTAGCTTATTGTTATTAGGAACTGCATGACTATGAAAGTCGTTAACGCGTGCTAAGTAGAAAATAATGTTTGACTATAATCGCGAAGAGATGGACAAATGTTATATTTTTTCGAACTTTACAACGTTACCAAAACCAAGAATACTCTCAGCTTGTTGGCGGGCATCAGATTCTGTATAGGCACTGACAGTTATGGTTTTTCCATTTTGATCTGTTGCTATAAATGTTTTCATAAAACTAAGCCTCTTGTTGGTCTCTATTAATTTTTACGTAACTCCAGTATATCAGTTCTGAAAGTTCTTTTACTTCGTTGAATGAACACTTTCCAACGTCAGGACAGTAAGTAACAATCGACTCAGCTAGTGTACGTAAATCAGCTGCTAGTCGGTTTTCTTGTGCTTGTTCTGATTCGATTTGAAATTGAATAGCATTATCAGATTTGAATACACTTCCCATTGTCCATGCAACAAACGCATTACTTTCTTTTTCTGTGGCCACATTCTTATTATGGTGATCAAAAACTACATGTGCGATATTTATCATTGAAAACTTACCTATCGAAAATTAAAAAATATACGCACGGATAACGGGCAAAAATGCGTAGGCTATAATAACGAGCGAGTTTATGTGTTTGTTAGCCCTCTGCCACTATGTCCAGATTATATGAGTAGAACATTTGATCGGCTGTCGCCATTTTGTCGCCATTAGGCAAAGAAAAAGGGTTAGCCTTTCGGCTAACCCTTTGTTTTAATTGGTGGAGGCGGCGGGACTTGAACCCGCGTCCAGAAAGCCTACATTATCAGATGCAATAAAAATAGCCTGAAATAATTGCACTGAGAATATACCGTAAATGCCTGCTACCCCAGCGGTATAAACAAGCCCATACTTAAAACCATAAAATGCACATAAGAATAAACTTGAAACGAATATAGCTGGCAGTGTATATAAATGAGGCTTGTTGTCGATAGTCATTACCGTCACTAAACCTAAAACGATGCATGAACACAACGAAATCATAAGTCCGATGTTTGATGAATCTATTTTAGATACTCCAATTACAATCCCGAGAATTGAACCAATGATAAGTGATTTGATTAGGTTACCGCGCATAAGCCCCTTTGCATATAACGAGACTGTAAAATAAATCTCGCAGCCAAATTTAATTGAGATTAATCAGATTAATCATGCCACCCAGATTAATCATGTCACCCATTTTTATGATAATTAACATACTGCTTTTAGGTTTGATAGCGATAATATTCTGCACGATTCAAATGTATAAATTGAATGGGAATTATCAACAAACTGAGCGCTAAATGGAAAATAGTGAACAATGCGGCAAATCCAACACAGCACTAGTCGCTTGATTGATATCAAGCTGGCAATCAGGTTATTTTTTTAGTGTTAGTTCTAGTTTTGAAGTTAAGCCTTAAGCACACAACCAGCGTTGACAGTTTGATGCACCTTGTCTTCGCTTTCGCTCTAGATGTTCGCAATATTCCGTTAATGCAGGTAAAGACCCTACTGCACCTTTGAATAATGAACCAAACTCAGTAGCGATTTTTAGCCAGTTGTCAGCAGGAATATTTAGTCTATTGAGAATATCTTGGCTAGTTGAGCTAATTGCACCGTGTTTATCTTCTCGAATAATTCGCCCAGTATCTTCCACCAGCACAATATAGTCTTTAACGCTGAACATCAGTCCATTAGGCATATCCTGACGCTCATTACCAACAAAAGCCAATAACGCTGTTGGTTGCTCACCTTTTATCGCTGAGGTTATTCGCCGTTGAATACTGGTGTAATCTGAAGTTTCAGGAGTTACAGCCATCTTGGCGCGGATAGGATTCAAGTCAACATAAGCCATACAACTTAGCACTGCAGCTTCGTCTAATAATGCTTGGGATTTAAACCGCCCTTCCCAGAATCTGCCAGTGCACTTATCTTCTTTATTGGCCATTCGGCTCACTCAAGGAGCGCATAAACCAACTAATATCAACCAAGCGCTGTCGGTATTGGGTAATGCAATCATTCACAGTGTTGAGTTCAAATTCGTTTAAGTCTTCCCCCTTAACAAACTTTTGCGTCAGTAAGGTGCCTTTAAAACCTTTATGCCACTGTAACAGCACCTCTTTATCTGACCAGTGCTTAGCTTTGTCAGCATCAACTTTTATCACTACATGTAAATGGTTACTCATCACCGCATAAGCACAGATATCAATAGCAAAGATGGTAGCCAGTTCAAGAATTCGAGAATCCACCCAATCTCGACGATGTTCAAAGTTTTCGCCTGTCGAATTATCAATCCCGCAAAGAAAAGCCTTGCGTACCACACGCGAGCAACAGTGATAATAAGGTGTGTCATCTAAGCTAACGATAGTTTGTCTTGGTCTGGCCATCTTCAATTACCATTTTTAAAGGGCAAATAAAGCGTAGTTCATTGCTTATTATTTAGCCACTAATCCTGGGTGGTCATGCTAATTCCTTTAGCCACTAATCCTGGGTGGCCATGCTAATTCCAAAGGAGTTAATTTAAGATACTGAAAGTATGGCGTTAAAAAATTAGCAGAGGGGCTAAGGGAGCTTGCTGACTACAGAAAATTAGCACGATAACTATCACATCAAACAGCGCGTTTTCTCGAGCTGTTAATTACATAATAAAGAGTCACTCTCAGGTGTTCGGGCTTGTTCAACACTTGGGATAAGGACGCGGCTTCGCGCGGCCTATCCTTATTAGTTATATGCTTACGTACACCATTCACCCAAAGCATTGGATGACGAAAAACCATGCATCATTATTTCATTAGTCGAATCACCGAAGCCAAGTGCAAATTCATTTTCATCTGCTAACGTAAGTAACCAGCTATCACGATCATGTGCGATTGCCCAAACCTCAGAAGATAAATACTTTTCGTAATCGTATTCTGGAAAGCATGCACTAGTAATTTTAACAATCACAGGCTCAATTACATTACTTAGCAACTTAACCGCTTGCTCTTCAATAAATTTATCACTATCTACAGTTTTAGGAGCAATAACTTGAGCACCATTTAATAGGGATAACTTTATTTTGGAGATTGCTTCAACTTTATTCATAGCACCTGCATATAATGTTTTAGTATTTATGCGTTGCGCTGTTTGCAAAGCATAAATCGCTTGTTGGACTTGGCCGTTGCCGAGTCCAGGTTAATTGGTACGCTTTATGCTATAGGAATTTGCTTTTTTTGATGCTGGCTCTGAGCTGTAGAGCAGTTTTGAACGAGTAATATGGCTTGGTTTGTACGTATTTCATTGAAATTCCCTTGTCATTATGGTGTTCCATCACATCTTTTTTAAGTCTAACTGATTCGATGAGGTTAATACACTCGATTGAGTCAGCATTTGGCTCCGCGCAGCGGCTTAGTTCAACGCCGGCAACAGCGGTGAGTTGAACTGGCGGTTTTTGTGCGGCCCTTTGCACAAAAAGTGACAGTTTGACGAGTCCGTTGCTTGCCCTTGATACTCATTGAGCCCCCTCCCTAGCAAGCCGCATCAGCGGTATGCTTAAGGTGACTAAACCAACAGGAGAAAGCTCAATGAGATTTTATAATAACTCACATCCATACTACTGTGGTATCGATTTACATGCACGTTTACTTTACGTTTGTATCATTGATTCTAAAGGGGAAGTTGTCATCCATAAAAAGATTGGTGCTGATAAAGATGACTTATTACTCATTCTAGAACCCTATATCGGCAATGTGATTGTCGGGGTTGAGTGCATGCATTGCTGGTATTGGGTGTCTGACTGGTGTGCTGAACTTGGGATTGATTTTATCTTAGGTCATGCGCTTTATATGAAGGCGATTCACGGTGGTAAAACCAAAAATGATAAAGTCGATTCCTTTAAAATTGCCACACTACTGCGTGGTGGTAACTTTCCAATAGCTTATGATTATCCAAGTGAAATGCGCGCAGCACGTGACCTACTACGTCGTAGAATGAAGATTGTCCGTCACGGCGCTATGCTCAAAGGTCATGTGGTTAACACTAATAGCCAATACAACTTACCTGCCACTGAGTTAAATCTAAAAAATATTTCAGCAAGACAAAAACTACGCGAGCAATATCAAGACCCTATCGTGCAGCGCAACATTGATTTAGACATGGCACTACTTGATTGTTATGCAAAGGAACTCGCACAGGTTGAATGGTTCATCGAAAAACAAGCCAAAAACCATAACCCCGTCTATTTAGAACTACTTAAAACAGTACCTGGCATTGGTAAGATTTTATCGCTGACAATCCTCTATGAAATCGGTGATATCAGTCGATTTGAATCAGTACAAAAGTTTGCGTCATACTCTCGATTGGTCAAATGCAAAGCGGAGTCAGCCGGTAAAACCTACGGCACAAATGGCAATAAAATCGGTAATGCTCATTTGAAATGGGCATTCTCCGAAGCAGCGGTGCTTTACCTACGTGGTAATGACAAAGCACGTAACTACCTTAATCGATTACAAAAACGAATGAGTAAAGCAAAAGCGTTGTCTGCACTGGCACATAAGCTTGGCCGCTGCGTCTATTTCATGCTGAAGAACAAAACGGTGTTTGATGAACAACGATTCTTAAAAGGATAAGTCGCGCAATAAGGTGAGCTGAACGTCTAACTAGATACTCTTAAAAAGAGAAGCGAGCATGACCGTGAATGATGTGGCTAATGAAGCAATGACTTCTCACCATCATCACTATGCCAAATGCTATTTAAGCTACATCGCCTTGATTAGACACCTTATTGGCGCGCATTAATGAATACAATCAACAAAGTCGTTTACACCCTAAATGAGCCTGAAACTAACTGTGCAAAAAGCACCTCTGACTTGAATAGTGCCATCTTAGGGTTAACCGTTAAATGTCTAGTGCCCCTGACATTTCAAAGGAATGAAAAGCGTCAGGCAGCGATAAGATCGCACTAAGAGAGCCTCTATATGTGTTTGCTGTAAACGATGATTTGACAGCTAAATGACAGACGAAGTAGATGAATTTGTTGATTGATTTTAATTTGACTGCAAAAGCAGTCAAATAAGTTAGGCTCGCCTATTGACTGGTGGAAGGCTCATATGTGTTATGTGATTTTTATTGAACAAGTGACGGCACTTTTGATTGTAATATCTCGATCAGTTTTTCATCCATATATTCATAATCATCTGGTATGTCTAAAGAGATTACTTTCTGATCTTTTATTGCTCGACCAAACTTGCTGCTTAATTTCTTTTTATGAGCCTTTTCCATAACGAAAATATAATCAGCCCACTCAATATCCTCAAGACTTACATGAACCTCAGCATCGTTACTAACACCTGCGGAATAAACTTCCCAGTCATCTACGTTGCTGAAGATAGCTTCTGCCGTAGGACTTCTTAGCTTATTCTTACTGCATAGAAACAATACGTTCTTCACTGAGCCTCCAAGAACACATAACGCCGCCATATGGGGCGCAAAAATGCTTGGCTATACTTTGCGACGAAGGGGCGCAGCCAAGCGTTTTGCGTCCCTGCCATAATGGCCTTGTTATAGCTGCCATCGCTTTGGATAGATGCCTTTAAAAGCGATATTGATAAGCTCTTGCTTATCGATATGTCCTTTTTTGAACTTCATTCCATAAAAAATGAAAGCAAATAATACGCAAAATACATATAAAGAAAAGCAAAGAACTAAAAGGCACACAGTGAACATCATCAATACTGTGCCACTATCATAGCTACGAATTGGTACATCTGACTGAATCCCAAAGCTTGAGGCTATAGCAAAAAACAACGGATATGCTACCGAAAACCCAATCAGACAACCAAAACCACCAATCTTTGCAGACTGCGAGTAAAAGTAAGGTTTTAATTTTCTTTGGCTATTGATAGCTCGTATTAGCACAACCACTTCCCTAGGATGTATAACAGCTTATTAAAGGGCCAAATAAATTTAAAGTCGGCCATTTAAGTTATTGATTAATATCATCCTACATTTGCTATCTTGTTGAAGTAAAGTAATTAAATGTATCTAACAGACAAAAACAAACCGAGCTTGTGCGTAAAGTAGAATTTGCCTTCACTTTACAAAAAACTAAAGATAACAATATCAGATAATTACGTTTTTCATATTGATAAACCGATAAAACTAAAGAACGACTTTTAATCATTCTTTAGCGTAAATCGATGAAAAACTATTATACCTGTACATAAAATTAGTACATGCCACATAAAAGTGTGCCTGCTGATTTTTCTTTAATTCTTTTGATTTTCACATGCGAAGCATGTGGCTTTTGGGGTTAAGGGGTATCCCCTTGCCCGAGTTTATCTCCCATTGGAATACACCTTGGTACAGAAATGATCAAACTTTATGATAAACGCACAGATGGCCGAGCATACAAAGATTGTACTTGCAGCATGTCACAGAAGTGTTTGCACTTGAGGTAATTCTGTCACATCCATTGTGAACCAACATCAACAATCACTAACAGTTGTCAATCCGTCAGCAACGAAGAAATAGAGCCTCGAGTATAAGCGCGGCTGTGACCGTCCATGACATGGACGTCATGGCCGAGCTTACAAGGATGTACTCGCTGCGTGTCACAGAAGCGTTTGCCCTTGAGGTGATTAGGCCACATCCATGAGCCAATATCCTCTGCACTTTTGTGTCGAAACACAGCCAGCAACAAAGAAATAGAGCCTCGAGTATAAGCGCGGCAGTGACCGGCCATGACATGGACGTCATGGCCGAGCTTACAAAGATGTACTCGCTGCTTGTCACAGAAGCGTTTGCACTTGAGGCGATTTTGCCGCATCCATGCGAGCTAGCGAGATATCAAAAAGGTTTTAATACGCCAGTACAAAATTCTGGCCTAAAAACATTCACTACACTATCGGTTGAAACGCAGTTAACGAATCGAGCATAGTGGCATTACCTAATCCTTGTCCTGGGGCAACTGAGGTAAATTGGCTTTGTTCGCCATGTAGAGCCATATAATTTAGCAATACGGTTTCTACCAACAAGTTAACGTTATTGGCCGACGGGGCTGACGCGGTATCAACGGATGCATCGCTGCGCATAAAACCAATTTGTTGTTTTCTGGCCATTTGGTCGGCGCTGCCTCCCATTAATTGTGGTTTGCCAGACGGATTATAAACCAAAAAGAATGACGCGCCTGTTGATGAGTTATCGCCAGTCCATTCGCCTTTACCGCGCCCTTCCATTGAGTCATCGATGCGGCCATTGCTAGCAACTGAGCCATCACTAAACACGTATAACATTAACGGCATATTGCGACGTGAAGCATATTCTAAACACGCGCCCATGCAGCGACCAGCTCGTAAATCTCTTAACTCACCGGTGGCGCGCTCGCCAGTGTGATAGTCAAACCCCCCCATGGTGACCGTGCCCGCACCAGAAAAGCCATTAACCACTAACTTCATAATGGACGCTGTTTTTTGGAACTCAGACTCAGAGTCAAATTCATTAATCCCAAAAATGCCACCAGGACCGACAATATCAGGATCTAACAATGGGTTTAATGTTGATGGGTCGCCAAAACGGTCGGCAAGGTCAGCACTTTTAACATAACCACAATTAACCAAATCTTTAATCACATCACCGCGGGTAACTTGCGTGTTCACTGCCGCCATTTTTTGCGCGCTAATACGTTGAATACTTTCCATTACGGCCACAGCATCACGTTGCGACAATAAACTGAATAAATCACCTACATCCACTAAACCCGTTACGTCTGAAGGGCGATCAATTTTAGTGGGCCGTTTGCTTAAATCGATAAAGTTGGTGGGCGCCATTGAATTGCCGCCGGAATCTGAGTTACGTGAGCCCACTAACGGCATTAACGAACCGTTCGCCCCTGCTGCCGCAATGGCATACATAGGATTGTGTGGATTATTACCCGTGTCATTATCTGAGCGATTGGGGATCACAGCACCGTTGATACGTGATGCGGTATCAGATGATACTTTCTCTAAAATTCCGCGTAAAAAAGCCGAGTCAGAGTGAAATGCCAATCCTAAATCAGTATTAATAAAATCAGACATTCCCGCATTGGGATTAGCAATTGACGGAGCCATATCACCAGGTAAACCCAGCTTGTTATAACCGGCCGTAGATAAGAAATCTTGCTGGCCACCTGCGCCGCCAACCAACACATTAGAGCCCGCTATATTGGCACCACCGGCTAAATCGAAACTAATAAACGGAATTTTGCCCGCCCCTTGTACGCTTATGCCGCAAGAGTCTCTTAGTGCTTCAAGATCGGGTGATAGCGCCGCATGAGCATTGTTAGGGTTAGCAAACAGGCTAAATAACGATAAACCGGCAACTGCAGCGCCGCCTTTGTACAAGCCTGTCGAAATAAAATCTCGCCTAGTCATCGGCTTACTATGGTCAGCAAACAACAATGGACTGTCTGGATGAAGGTGCTTAGGTCTAGTCATTGTTGAATCCCTTTTGTGCCCGTATTACGGCTATATCAGTTGCATGGGTTAATCGTGAAAACGTCAATCCAGCAACCGTTTGCCTTGACTGCTGTACGGTTGATGCTATCAATCGCTGTAAATATCGTTTCATACTGTCACCCCTATTGCACTAGCATCACGGCACTGGCCAATACGGCAGCACAACTAGACTTAGCGATAGTACGGGTGCGCTCTGCAGTACAGGTGCCACTACAAACCGACAGACCGCTCACTAAGCTATCAAGTTCATTGTAAACCGAACTTTGACTTGGCTGACTGGCTAACGATAATGGCATAAGTTGGTTAATTAACGGGTTCAATAAATTGGCGCGCTCAGTGGTATTTAACGCCACACTAGGTACGGCAGTAAAGTCCACATCTGGGAACCAATTACTGCGAATCGTGTTGTCTTCAATCGCAGTATCACAATAGGCAATGGCAAGCTGGGTGATGCCCATTTGCTGCGCAGAGATAAAGGTTTCGATATTTTCAAGACTCGGTAATTGACGTTTAACTAACTGATAGGTGTTAAATACTTTAGTCGATTGTTGGTCAACGCCCGTGAGCATACTCATACTGTGATTGATTTCAGCAAAGTTACGCACACCGACTTGAGCCGATTGAGTGGTTGCTGGCACCTCGGCAGGGGTAACAAATACCCCAGGTAACACTACATTGGTGTGTTCGCCTAATTGTTCAAAGGTTAAGAAAAACTCATCCAGATTAGCGCCTTTTTCAAGGGCGATAATAGTACCCAATGCTGAGATAGAAAACGGCTCTGCAATCGCTTGCCCTGCCGATACTGATAAATCGAGATTCGCGTATGACTGGCCTTGAGCACTTTCTTTACCGTTAATACCGATACGTAAGCCTTTTAACGCAAAGCTGTCTGCTACTGGCGTACCGTCAATGTTGACAATAGCAGCATTACTAAACAAATAGCTGTAGTTATCAAACTGACTGACTTCAAACATGACGTAGGTATTGGGAAGATCAATTAAATGACTAATCGAGAAAAGTAAAAAGAACTTTTCACCCACTCCAACATTATAATTTTGCTGTACTTGCTCAGGTGCGAGTACCCGATTATAAATGGCTAATAAGCGAATATCGCCTTGCCATACATGCTGGTTTGACGCTTCTGTACCCAAAATAAGCGCGAAGCTGTCGTCCCAATTGGCAAGTGGCGCAATGTCTTCATCGACCACATCAATCAATTGACCATTAACGTAAATACTGCGGCCAGTGGTGGCATTGTAAGTCATCACTACATGCTGCAATGTGGCTTGTAATACCTCATCCGCATCTGGTGTACTTAATGCTGGCTCGCCATTGGTACTAGATGCTTGAGTGCGCAGCATAAAGTCATAGTTATATTGAGTTTGGCCTAAGGTAAAATTACGTGCGCTGTCTCCCGCAGAATAGGTCACTATTCTGGCTGGACCTTCTTGAGTTACATTATTAGGTGTCACCCAAGCCTCAACAGAAAACTCACCTGTTGCGGTAATTAAATCATGCAGTTTTTTGCTGTTAGCGGTACTCGCCTGCGCTTTACCGTTAGTAAACGACAAGCCCCAACTGCCCAACCAATCTACATCACCGGTTAAGGTCAAATTAGCGGCTGGAGATATGCCTGAGGTGTCATAAGCAATGCTGCCCTCACCTGTTTTAAATTGATATAAAGCAATTACGTCAGTTTCAAAACGGCCACCACTTGAGGCGGTAATGCCATCGGTTAAACGTAATGACTTTGACACCACCATGTCTGGTGAAATCTCATCAAGTTCAATGCCATCACTGAGCGCCATAATCGCATCGCGCATTTCAATGCTATCGTCTACACAATTGCTCCAGCAGTTATGAAACTCCGAACCTAAACGCACCACAAGCCTTGATTGCGCTGGGTCGTCTAAGTTAATGACTCCTTTGGCGGCTTCATAAGCTTGGCTCACATCGGTGCTGGCAAAAAATGGCGACTGGGGAGATTGTGCTGCTTCATTATGGCAAGACACACAATATTGATTCACGATGGGATAAACGTGCTGACTGAATAAACTGCTGTCATCAGGGAAGTTTTTACTAGAACCTGGATCACGAATAACCGGTGCAGTCAGCTCAATAGTATTGACCGTACTAACACGCTCATCGGCCCATAACTTGATCCATTGGGTCATGGTTTCACCACAAGCTGAATCACTTGCGAGCCAACAATTGTGTCCACCAGCGACTTTACTGACTAAACGTGAATCTTTAGGGTCGGTTAAGTCAACCAATGGATTCGTGGCAGCATAAGCATCGTTAACGTTATTTCGACTGGCAAAATAAGGCGCTTGATTACCTTCTGTATGGCACGCACCGCATTTGTCTTGGGTTGAGATGTTATCCCACAACGATGCTTTGTATTTTTGAATATCAGCCGTTGCTGCTGCAGGGCCGGTATACACGTCAGATTGTGGCGTTTGTTGCGCAGGCGGATTCTTTTCAACATCGCCGCCACCACAAGCAGAAAGCCCGATGATTAATGAGGCAATAACAAGGCCTTTAGCCATTAAATATTTCACGGTTATTCTCCCATACAGTAGTTGCCAACTTCAGCAAAAACGCGCTTAAGTTGGTAAGAGTTCTGTTTAAAAGAAGCCGTAGTAGCACTAATTTGTGCAATATCAGCTTGGCTTTCTGCGTCTCGTAAACACACAGTTTTAAACACCTTTTTAACTTGGCATTGGGCAAAGGCATTACTGTTTGCCAGCTCTTGCCCTAATGATTTAGCCCCACTACCTTGACCAGACAAACTGTTATCCCAACCCAATTTTTGATTAGGGCCTTCGCGCCAGTAATTGTTCCATCTATCGTTTGGTGTGGCATAGCCAAAAGGAAAACTGGTTGAATTGATATGATACTTACCTTGCACTCGTGTGCCGGTGGCGGGGTCGGTTTGACCGCTGGTGTTGTAAGCTATTGCTCCAGCTTCACCCGTTGGATCTTGGTCACGGTTAAACTCATATTCATAAAAAGCAAACGCTTGCGCCAGTGGATCCATACCACTGTGACAACTTGAGCAGTTATTGATAAATAAACGGCTATCACCACCAGGACTGCGGCTGACATCTTGTCGAATACGATCGGTTGGGCGGGTGTTGTCTTTTAATGGCTCTAAATCGGTACACAAATGATTCATTAAGGTAAAACGAAACATCGCGCGGTTAGTGCCTAAATAGAAAAACTCTTTCGCAGCGGCGCGGCTAGTTAATACCCCTGCCGTTGCATCAGCAGGTAATCCATTCACACTCGATTGAGTGGTGCGCTCTAAACCATCTTTTAAATCAATAAATTGGTCTTCTAATGACTGATAATGGTCATTATTGTTGCGATTGTAGCCGGGTAAATTTAAACTATTTTTACCCACATATACCATGTCTGCTTGCAGAATATCTCTAAAATCAACATCGTCTCTAACCGCACCAATCACAGTGGCTGAATAGTCATTTAACGGCGCAAAAATGTCTTGATCAATATTGGTCCACGGCGTGGCGAATAATTTCAACGTCGTAGAATAAAATGCCGGTGTTTCCATTGCGAGGTAGGCGGCTTCGATGGGTTTGCCGTCATCAAGTAATGCTGCCATATTTTGCAATGTGGTTTCGGAAGCTGGAACCCCAGCTATGCGGTCATGCAATTGTTTTGCTTGCTCTAAGCTGGCAGCAACCACATTGGCCGACAAAAGGCTCAATACACCAAGTGCTAATACACTCATAAACGGCTTAAAATGCATCGTTTTTCCATAATAAGATAATAAGCTGAAGCTTTTTACCGTACGAAGTCGTTGCTTCATACTGTCTCCTTGTTAGCACTTGACTGCCTGGTATTGAACTGAAATTGATATTTGGACATGATAAAAATCGAATGGTGCTGATTAAATCATTCAACGGCTCACATTAAAAGTTTTTATTTTGTTAATTTTTTTGACACTTGCAGCCAATAACTTGGCGCCAAAAAAGCGTCTTGCCGTGTCAAAATAAAGTATTCAAATATTTAATAAAAAATGTTGAAACACTGGGCCTAGAAAGCAATAATGTCAGCCGCAATAGGGTTTTGCTATGATACTCACAAAAATAATAAATCGTTAAGGAAAACAAATGAGGCCGACTTTGGGCTATAACATTATGATGTTTACGGTAATTACATTGTTATTGGGATGTAACACCGAAACAGCAATTAAAGATCAACAGCCTGATCCCGTTCTTGTTGAATATCCTGTGGCTTATATTGAGCGTAATTTAACTGCGGTCGATCAAAATCCTGCACAATTTGAAGATCTTAATCCAGGCCATTTTAATCCTGGCGCGCAACTGCTCATTAAACGCAATGCCTTCGCTGATTCACCTGCGACGAATTTAACAGCCTCCTTATTTGCTGAAGATCAGTTGATTGATATTCGCGATTTGTCGGTGTCAGATGATGGTCAACAACTGCTTATGGCCATTCGCGCACCTGAAATCGACGGTGTTGACGACGATGAACAACCTAAATGGAACATCTGGCGTTATACGGTAGCAAGCCAAATCTTAGAACGAATCATCAGCAGTGACATAACGGCAGAGCAAGGCGATGATTTAATGCCGGCGTTTTTGCCCGATGGCAGAATTATATTTGCCTCAACCAGGCAGCGTTTATCTCGGGCAATTTTGCTTGATGAAGGTAAACCACAATACACAGCATTAGATGAAAGCCGTGCTAATGAAACCTTTAACATCCATGTAATGGACCCAGACGGCAGCGCCATTAAGCAGTTAACCTTTAACTTAAGCCATGACTTTTACCCATTGGTTCTGCAAAGCGGAAAGATTTTATACAGCCGCTGGGATCGAATGGGCGGCGACCACGGAATTAACCTGTACCGTATGAATCCAGACGGAACAGAAAACGAATTAGTATTTGGCTGGCATTCGCATCAATTGACCCTTGACGGCCAAACCGAAGCGATTGATTTTATCAAGCCACAACAATTAGCTAGCGGCGAAATATTGATGTTGCTTTCATCACAGGACGACACCAGGATTCAAAAACGTCCGGTGCTGATTAATATTGACGACTACATTGATGCCCAGCAAGCCACTGCCAATTCTGGCGCGCAAGGCGAAGCGATTACAGACGCCACGTTATCAGAATTTAACTTCTCATTTTCTGCCGCATTATCAGAAACAGGTAGAATCAATCATTTATACCCACTACCCGATAACAGCCAGCGCTTTTTAATGAGTTGGGATTTGTGTCGTGTTGTTGTAAATGACATCGTCCGCGCCTGCGGTCAACTCACCGCGGAGCAACTCGCTGACGATAATCTGATTCAAGCCGATCCCTTATACGAGCTATGGCTACTCAACAATGCCAACAACACCCAACAATTGGTGGCCACAACAGCTCAAGGGACGGTGCTAACCGAATCGGTGGTGATGCAACCTAGCGCACAACCAAAAACCTTTATCGCGGACAAGGTCGTCGGCAACGAACTTGATTCACAGCTAAGTCAAGAATTGGCTGGTTCTATCCACATTCGCAGCGTATATGACTTTGATGGTATCGACACCACTGCCAACGTAGGTGGTATTAGCCGTTTAAGTGACCCATCGCAAACACCCGCAGCCAACTTACCGGCTCGCTTTTTACGGATTGTGCGTGGTGTTCCCATGCCACCCGACGATGTTAGAGACATTGCCAATACCGATTTTGGCCGCAGTAATAACCAACTCATGCGCGAAATTGTCGGTTATAGCCCAATTCAACCCGATGGTTCAGTCAAAATAAAAGTGCCTGCTAATGTCCCATTGGCCATCAGTGTGTTAGATATCAATGGTCAGCGTATTGGCGGACGCCACAATCAATGGATCACCTTAACGCCGGGTGAAACCCTAGAATGTACCGGCTGTCATACTGCTAACAGTCAACTGCCTCATGGCCGACTCGACGCCCAAGCCCCTAGCATTAATACCGGAGCCGCGGGTGGTTCTGCCTACCCTAATGCCACGAGTAATATCATTCCTGCGCAAGGACAAACCATGGCCGAAGCCAATGAAATGGTCAATGGCCTTGCCGAGCTTAGCGACAGTATTAAATATCAAGATATTTGGACTAACCCAGTATTGTCTGCCGTTAATCCAAATGTTGAATACAGTTACAGTAATTTGGCCACACCGGCGCCTAATGGCAGCGAATGCTTTGACAATTGGACTCCCTATTGCCGCATTCAAATCAATTATGTTGAACATATTCAACCGCTGTGGGACTTAGCTCGACCCGTTATAGACGCAACAACTCAAATAATCGTTGCCGATAACACTTGTACCAATTGCCATAATATCGTCGATGCCGATGGCGCGGTGCAAGTGCCTGCGGGACAGTTGTCGTTAATCAATTCACCTTCAAGCGATCAAGCTGCACACTTAACCTCATACCGTGAACTGTTTTTTAACGATGTTGAGCAAGAAGAAGTCGATGGTATTTTAATCGACAAATTAGTTGAAGTGCTTGATGCCGATGGCAACGTAGTTTATCAAGTAGACAGTAATGGTGAGCTTATTCTTGACGCAGACGGTAACCCTATCCCGGTGTTAACCACAGTCAATGTGCCGGCAATTTTATCGACTAATGGCGCGCGTTCAAGTAACACATTTTTTGAGGTGATGAATAACACCACCCATCAAAATATGCTGTCGGCCGATGAGCTCAAATTACTTAACGAATGGTTAGACATTGGCGCGCAATATTACAACACGCCATTTTACTCACAGGACTAACAAAGCATGCCACAAGCAAAACCATAGGTTTGCTTCATGACTTTGCGATAGGGAATTATGCAAACATATTTACGAAACACCTTTTTGCTACTGACAATACTGTGTTTAAGCCCCGTATTACAGGCCGACGACAACCCAAGTTTGCGGATCGATGTGCCCTTTATTGAGCTGCATTCAGGGCCAAGTGATGGCTATCCGGTGGTTTCAGTTATCGAGCAAAACGAAATGGTAACGGTGTTGCTTAAGCGAACGTCTTGGTTAAAAGTACTAAACAAACGTGGCGTTGAAGGCTGGTTTCATGAAGACAACCTAAAGGGTTTATCCCAAGATGGCCAAGCCATTGACGTTAACTTGATAACAGAACAAGACGTCATCAATCGCCAAATTGAAGCCGGTGTAATGTACGGCGATTTAGAAGGGGCCAACTTCTACAATATTTATGCGGGTTATGCATTTACCCCAGTATTTAGCGCTGAAATATCAGCAGGTAAAGCACTGGGGAGTATTTCAGACAGTGACGTATTTGAAGTCATGCTGTTTAGCCAACTTTTACCCGAGTTAATTGTCGTGCCATACATTGGCGTTGGCGCGGGGATCATTAATACCGAACCCCATAGTGTGTTAGCCGACACCGAAGCGCGCCGCAGCACCATAATGAGTGCGGCAGCTGGCATTAAATATCACCTTGCACGTAACTTTTTATTACGGGCCGAATATAAACTCTCGTTAGCCTTAACCGACCGAGATGAAAATGAAGAGATCCAAACATGGAAAATAGGATTCAGCGTATTTTTTTAGTGCCTTTGTTCACTGCTAGTACTTTAGCGTTGACCGCATTAATGCCAAGCTCAGCAGCATTTGCCGCAGACGATGCTCCTAATACCGTCAAAGCCGATGTAGAACGTCGCACTGTGCTTGATGATGTTATCGATACTGAAAACGTTGAAGTGGGTATTCAAGGCGGTATTTTGTCGATTGAAGATTTTGAATCAAACCCTTGGATAAGTGCGCATGTGGGTTACCACATCAGCGAACATTTTTATGTCAAAGCGCGTTATGCCCAAGCCAAAGCGGGTGAAACCAGTTTTGAAAAATTGTCTAATGCGGCGCCATTGTTAACTGATGCTGAGCGCGAGTTAACTTACTACGGCTTAAACATTGGTTATAACCTACTGCCTGGTGAGATCTTTTTCAGCAAAGACACGGTGTTTAACAGTGTCTTTTCGATTGAATTAGGTGGCGGCAGTACCGAGTTTGCCGGTGACGAGCAATTTACCGTCAACCTCACAGCAAACTACCGGGTATTTTTAACCGACTGGATAGCATGGGATTTAAGCATGAGTGATTACCTGTTTAATACTGAGGTTACTGGCGCGTCTAAAACAACCCATAATCTGAATTTTGCTACGGGTGTGTCGTTCTATTTTTAATCCACCTCGATAGTGGTCGTTAAAAGAGACCATAGAATATTCGAGTAGCAAAAGTGAAAAACCAATAAGGAAATACAATGTTGTTCAGTCGATTTAGTGGTAAATGTCTTATTGCATTAGGTGCAATATTGTTGTCGATGCAGGTACAGGCGCTCACGCTTGGCCAAGCTGCACCCGACTTCACCTTAAAAAACCAGCAAGGGACTAACCTCAATTTAGCCGAGCAACGTGGCGAGATTATCTTGATCAACTTTTGGGCATCTTGGTGTGGACCATGCCGTAAAGAAATGCCGATTTTGCAAAAATTACAAGACAAGTATCAAGACCTCGGCGTTCAAGTCTGGGGCATTAATGTTGAACAAGAAAACCAAGCAGGCAAAGACTTTCTAGCCGATCTTGATTTACGTTTCCCAATATTTTTCGACCAAACCAATTCTTTGTCTAAGACCTATCAAGTTGAAGCCATGCCAACCACAGTGATTATTGATCGCGATGGTAATGTGCGCTTTGTATTTCAAGGCTATAAAGACGGCTTTGATAAAAAGTATGCTGCCGCTATTAAACAGCTGATTAGGGAGTAAATTGATGAAAAAAACCTTATCTCCTCGTATCACTGCTTTATCGCTTAATTGCATTGCGCTATTAAGCTTAATTACTTTGAGTGGCTGCACGAGTATGGGCATTGAGCCTTGGGTTAAACCTTACGAGCGTCAAAATTTAGCCGACCCCATCATGCGCTTAAATCGCCATCCAAGTGCCAGCATGCATATGGCTCACGTACTTGAAGGTCGTGAATCGGCCCGTGGCGCTGAAGGAACCGGAGGTGGTGGTTGTGGCTGTAACTAATTTGCTCAATAAAAGCATTAAGCTATTCACGGCATTACTTGTCAGTATGACGTGCTTGTCTGCCCAAGCTGCAGTGCTCGATCCTGATCGCGCTGACGTGTTGTATCACAGCTACGAAGGCGGCGGCATGACCATTGATGGCCCGTCAGTGTTACTCAGAAAAAAGACCTCTGAATCGGTCGCATTTACCGCATATTATTATTTAGACAGTATTTCATCCGCATCTGTGGACGTTATCAGCACTGCCAGTGCGTACACAGAAAAGCGTAACGAAGGACAATTTGGGGTTGAATACCTGCATGACAAAACCTTGATGTCGTTTAACCTGCGTCAAAGTGATGAAGACGATTATTTAGCCCAATCATTTAGCATCAATGTGTCACAAGACACCTTTGGCGATTTAACCAATTTAAATCTGGGTTTGTCTTATGGCGATAATGAGATTCGCCGCAATGGTGACGACCAGTTTGAAGAGCAAAGCGAGCAATATCGGATTCGCGCTGGCATCAATCAAGTATTAACCCGCAACCTTACCGCAAGCTTTAACGTTGAAGCTATAGCAGACAGCGGCTATTTAAATAACCCATACCGCACAGTGAGATACATAGACAACAGCGTTCCATCTGGTGTGGCTTATCAGGCAGAAGTGTACCCAGAAACCCGCAACTCGTTTGCAGCAAAGTTCTCGGCCAGTTACTTTTTACCTTATCGCGCAGCCTTGTTTTTTCATTACCGCCACTTTAACGACAGCTGGGAAATCACCGCCAGTGATGTAGAGCTTGGATATCGACATCCACTAGGCGACAGTATCGAATTAGAATTTAAAGTGCGTTATTACCAGCAAACTCAAGCTGAATTTTACAGTGACTTGTTTCCTTATCGCGACGCGCAAAACTACCTTGCACGCGACAAAGAACTCAGTGACTTTAGCGACATCACTTACGGGATAGGCATTACCTATCAATTACCCGCCTCGGTATCGTTTGGCGACACGCGTTCAGAAGCATCGCTGCAATGGGATTATATTGACTTTCAATACAATAACTTTAGAGACCCTACCGCAGATGGCGGAGTGGGCAACGAACCGTTTTATGGTTTCTCTGCCAATGTCATCCGCGCTTTTGTCAGCGTGTATTTTTAATTGATCGCCCTAAATATTGATACTTTTAACAACGTAATTGCCAAGGCCATAACTATGACAACCAACCGTAAATGGGGTTCTTTCTTAACGCGGTTATTCGCAGCAGCATTATTGATGGCTGGCTTATTTGCATTACCAGCCCAAGCTGAAGATACCAAACAAGGCAATGGTGCATTAGCCAGTGAGCTTGAAGACATTAAAAGCCAAGTACTAAAACTCAATCGCGATTTATTTATTTTAGAAGAAGATTTGTTGTTTCCTGCCAGCACCCAAATCGCGGTATTTGTATCGGTTGATGTGGGCCGATTTCTCAAACTCGACAGTGTTGAGTTAAAAATTGACGACAACAATGTCAGCGGCTTTTTATATACCGAGCGTCAACGTAAAGCATTAGAACAAGGCGGTATTCAGCGTATTTACTTGGGTAATATTAAGATGGGACCTCACCTGTTAACAGCCATATTTACCGGCAATGATGCCGAAGGTCGTACTGTGCAACGGGCCATTAGCCATAATTTTGATAAAACCGATGAAACAGTAATGATAGAACTCAAAGTCGAAGACAGTGAATCAAGCTATCGGGCTGATATCAAAGTCGAACAGTGGGTATTGTAAACAACAATGGCCGTTAACACTCAATCATTTAGCCTTATGCTAGCTCACATCGGTAACCAACTCACACGAATTTTGGGCTGTGCAGCCATGCTATGCAGTTGCTTAACCCTCTTGCACACTACCGAGCTTCAAGCGGCAGAAAAATCAATAAAAAACTCTGTAAGTGTATCTGCGCCTAAAACCGATCTAGAAGATAAATTTTACCGCCAAGCATTGTACTTTTATTTTGCTGGCGATTATGGCGCAGCATTGAGGCAAATTAGCCTCAACCGTCAACGCAAAGAGATCTATTCTGATCGCAGCCAATTGTTCGAAGCCGGACTACAAGTGTCGATTGGCTTGCACGAGCAAGCCACCCAAACCTTGGCACAATTTGAACAACAGCAAGTAAATACTTCGACCCAAACCACAGCGAATAACAGTACTAATACCAATAGCAGCAAAACGAAGTCAGCCACATCGCCAACTGAATTATTATTAATCGCTTTGTTGCAGCTCAGCGAACAGCAAATTGAACACGGCAACATTGATACAGCCAAACTTACGCTAGGCAGAATTACCACATTACTGCCCGATTATGTCGAGCAATATCATGTATTAAACCAATTAGCTTATTGGCCAGATACGCCGCCATTAACCGCCCAAGTACAGCAATCAACATCAGAAGATGACCAGTCACCAACAAGTTCATCTGCCGCTTACATCGCCTTAAACCAGGCGTTGTTGCACATGAAGCAGCAGCAATACAGTGCGGCACAACCTATATTAATTGAGCTTAAAAGCCAACAATGGCAGCCACCCAAAATTAATTTTTGGCAGCAATTGTTTAACCCTTTTGCAGAACCCGACATTTTTGACGATAACGATGAGTTATTGCCAGAAGTTAAAGACGCCTTGTTGCAACAACAGGCCATCAATGATTATGCAAAGTTACTGTTGGCACAGTTGTATGTCGCCAATAAACAATACGATTTAGCCTATAACGAACTGAGCGATTTTCCTGAGCAAAGTCCTTATGCTGAATCCGCTTTGTTTTTATTTGCCTACTCGGCCCAGCAACAACAGCACTATGACATGTCGTTTAAGTTGCTATCGCTATTGCAGCAGCAATACCCCTACTCAAATTTAGCCTGGCAAGCCGCGTTGTTAACTGCAAAACAAGTCAGTGAGCAGCAATCTTTAGCACAAGGATTAACCTTGTATCAGCAAGCTGAACAACTGTATTTACAAAAAATTGTCGAAATAAAAGGGTTTGCAGAAACAGTTAGCACCATTAGCAATGTCACCGACTTTGCCAGTAAGACAGCAGATCAACAAACACCTTCCTTGGCAACCAAGTCTGACGCGTTGGAACTTATCCTTACTGAACGTTTTAGCACTGATTCGCCTTGGCTAAAAAAAGCCTTAAATGATCCGCAATTAGCGACCGATTATCACACCTTATTAAGCCTTGATTTACTTAGCGACAATGTGCAAAAACAACAGATTAACAGTCAATGGTTAAAGGACACTTTAGCGCTCAACACCCAGCGCCAAGCCCGCGTCATTGAACAACAAAAACAGCTCGCCTACACAGAGATGATTAACGCTCTCACAGAGCAAAAACAACGTATTGCCAAGATTATTGATCAAGCAGAAGCTGAACAAAATGCCCAAGTGTTTGCCGACCCAAGTCAGCAACAATGGATAGACCGTATTGATGCCAGCCAAGCCAGGTTAACTACATTGGCGACTCAACGTAATATCGACGACGAACAACAAAGACTTGATAGGATTAAAGGGGTGTTGCAGTGGCAATTACAGCAAACATTGCCACAACGACTTTGGCAGCATAAAAAAAGCCTGAAGCAATTAACAACACAACTTGAACAGCTTGAACGACAAGCCAATCGATTTAGTGCATTGTCGAGTAACACCCGCTTGTTATCTGACTTTGAGTTACGTCAACAACAAACCCAAACCGACATTAACAGCACGAACGTTAATATTACCGGACTGCGTGACAAAACCGACCGAGATATTCGTGGCAAAATGAGCATTTTTACCCAGCAACAACAATATACGTTACAGCAACTACTGCTCACCACTCGCCACCAAATGGCCAATGTATTAGAAAAAATGTCACAAGCAGACACTGCGCCAATCAATCCCTTCTCAGCAAACGAATCGGCGGTAAACAAATCGACTGAAAGTGATTCCACTGTAGTTGAGTCAGCTGCACAAGGAGCGCGCTAATGTCAGTATCGGCTTATTTATCAGGCGCATTAATCTTAATCAGTGGTATTGCATTATCGGGGTGCTATAGCAGTGGGCAGGCTGATTATGCTCAACAAGCTAAACGCACTAGCTTAGGCGATTTGGCCAACAAACGCAGCAGCGAAACGGTGGCGAGTGTTGAAATGAGCCAAACTCAACGCAGTGCCAAGTTGGCTAATATTTATCAACAATTGCTGACACTTGAGCCCGATCCTGAAATCCGGACGCACGTTGAATATCGCTTAGCGCAAATCAATACCGAATCATTTGAAACACAATCTTATACAGATCTGGATGATGAGTCGCAACCAGACAGCCAAGTGTTAGCTCAGTTGACGCAAAACGATGCGGCATTGCAAAAATTAGTTAACGAATATCAACAGTTATTGCAGCGTTATCCAAAGCGACCTGAAAACGAGCACATACAATATCAACTAGCTAAAGCGCTCGATTTACAAGGCAAGTTGGATGCGAGTTTGGCTGAGGTTGAATCATTACTGCGACACTATCCGCAGACAATGTATCTTGCCGAGCTTAACTTTAGACGCGGTGAAATCTATTACAACTTACAGAATTACTCTGCAGCCATTACAGCATATCAGCAAGTATTAACCGCTAATGATAATCAAAAATACCAATTGAACAGTTTATATATGCTCGGCTGGTCCGAATTTAAACTCAATCGACTTGCCAATGCCGACAAAGCATTCTTGCAAGTGTTTGAAGCCTTAGTGGCCGGCCAGCAAAGTAATCGTGATGTTGCAAACTTAACCTCCGACAACTTTGCTTTTGAAAAGCTCGGCAGCCGCGCGCAAAATTTGGCGATTGATACCCAAAGAGTATTGAGCATTTCTTTAAGCCAACAACTGCAATCTCAGTCGTTAGTTTCCTTAGTTAACGCGAATCAATCCTTGCCGAATATCAACTTATACCAGCATGTATTGTTTGCCAATTTGGCCCAATTTTTACTCGATAAAAAACTCGACCATGATGCAGAGCTAACTTATCAGGCATATATAGATTTAGCCTCAGACAATATTTGGGCAGCTCGCTATTCGCTAGATTTGCTCGACCTTTATCAGCGTCAAGGCAAGTTTGCAGCCATGCATCAGCTGAAAAATGACTATGTTAATCAATATGGTCTTAGCAGCACTTTTTGGGTAAATGCCAGCACAGCGCAGCAAGCAGAGTTATTACCACAACTGCTTAGCTTTAGTGACGAGCATAGCCGCCGTTTGTATGCCGATGCACAAACTCAGCAAGGTGCACAACGAATTAGCGCTTTCGCACAGGCTGCCAGCGCATTAAAGACCTATTTACAATTGGCCAAATTACCTCAAGCCAGCACGTTACTCACTAAAGATATTCTTAATGACGAGTACTTGTTTGCTGACGCCAATTTTGAAGCCAAACAATATCAGCAAGCGCTTGCCAGTTATTACGCCATTGCCTATGACACCACAGCAACGTCGGCAGCCTTGCGTAAGATACAACAGCAATCGGCTTACGCAACAACCGTCACCATACGCGAAATCATTTCGCAACATGATCAAAGCCAACAAGGTCAGAACCAACAAAAACAAAGTGGTCAAAGTAATACTGATGATTACAATAAACTCATTTCACAACGTAATCAGCTAGATAAAGACTTTATCAATCAGTATCCATCTGACGAGCGTGCCTTACAGCTCGCCAGTAACGCCGCCCAATATTCGTTTGATGCTAAAAACTACACCGACCTTAAATACTTTACTGATTTTGTATTACAAGCCCACGACATTCACACGATCAATAATGCGGTAAGCTCAGTGCAAACTGCCACGCCGTTGTCAGACTCTGCCCGTAAGCAAGTGCAGTTTGTTAGCCAGCTTTATGCTAATAGCTTGTATCAGCAAGAGCAATACGCACAGGCAGAAGAAGGTTACATTTTAGCGCTGCAATATACAGACAAGAGCACAGGCTCATGGTCTGAAATGCGTAATCTGTTAGCTTCTAGCATTTACTTCCAGGCTCAAGCGGTTAAACAAACACAACCAGAATTAGCCGTAAGCCAGTTATTACGCGTTGCTCAGGCAGTGCCTGAATCAAAATACGCGGTTAATGCCGAACTCGACGCTGCAAACCTGTTGCTTGAACAACAACGCTGGCAAGAAGCGGTTGACGTACTAAAGCCGTTTCAACAACGTAATCCCGACCATCAGTTTAGTGCGGCTATTCCGGCAAAATTAGCTCAATCCTATGAAGCACTTGCCCAGTGGGATTTAGCCGCAGAGCAGTTATTGATTATCGTAGCCAAAGAAGATTCTGGTGCGCTGAAGCGTGAGGCCTTGTACACGGCAGCAGAGTATTATTTAAAAGCAGGCGATAACAGTAACGCACTCAGCACCTTTAGAACTTATGCAAAAACCTACCCACAACCGTTTGATGTGGCACAAGAGGTTCGCTTTAAAATGAGTGAGTTTTATCGCCAAAACGGTGAAGCCAATAAGCAATATTACTGGTTTAGGCAAATACTTAGCTTCGATCGCAAACAATTGCAGCAAGATGCAAATGCTATTCAAGCTCGCCAAATTGAACTCGCCTCTATCGCAGCATTTTCCTTGGGACAAGCTGAACAACGCAGTTTTGCGGCAATTAAACTCGACGCACCTTTACAAAAAAGCCTAAAGCGCAAGCAAGAGGCGATGAAAAAAGCCATTGGTTATTATCAACAAGTGCTCGACTTTCAGTTGGCTAAATTCGTTCCCCATGCGACATACAACCTCGCAGAAATGTATCGCCAACTGGCAACCGACATGATGAGTTCACAACGTCCAGGCGACTTAGATGAACTGGCTTTAGAAGAGTACGAGATTTTATTAGAAGAACTGGCTTATCCATTTGAAGAAAAAGCCATCGAAATCCACATCAGCAACACCCAGAGAGCATGGGATGATATATACGATCAATGGATTGAAAAAAGCTTTGAACGCTTGGCACAAATGTCCCCTGCCCTTTATCAAAAACAAGAGTTAACGCATGAGGTTATCGATGCTATCCATTAAGTCATTATTTACCTCATCGACACCGAAACTGGCACTATTCGCGCTAGTAAGCCTTATGCTGTTACCCGGTTGTAGTACATCACCTAGCGGCACTAACGCCAACAAGCAAACCACTACGGACCCAAGCCTAAAGGGCATGGACAAAGACATTGTCGACTTAGTTAGCCTCAATACAAAAAGTGTCAATAACAGCACCAGTATCAGTGCTGGCTCAACAGATAACCGTAATATGTATCTTGAACAAGCCTCACAGCGGTTAGCCGATGTGCCCACATCGGTATTGAGTCAATATCAGCAAGCCATTAGCCAAATGAAAAACCAGCAATGGCAAGCGGCGAATAGTTTGTTTGATAAAGTGATTGTTGCAGAGCCTCAATTGTCGGGCGCCTATGTCAATAAAGCCATCATAGCGATAAATCAGCAGCAATTAGATCAAGCCGATACACTGCTCGCAAAAGCGATTGCGGTTAATAACAGCAATCCTTATGCGCACCAAATTAAAGCTAATATCGCAAGGGTACAAGGCCAGTATGCTCAGGCTGAGCAAGGTTATTTAACGGCGCTAACTCTGTGGCCTCAATACCCACAAGCACAATTAAATTTGGCGATTTTATTAGAGTTATATCGCGGTAAGTTGTTGCAAGCCCGCCAATACTACCTGGCGTATTTGGCTAACCAGCCAAATGATGAACAAGCCAAACGTTGGCTCGCTGGCGTAGAAATAAAAATTCAACGCGCAGGGTTAACATTACCCGACAATGCTAATGGAGCAGGCTAAAATGACCATGCTAAAAGTGTTTCAAACAACGCGTTGTCTTGGCGTATTGCCGCTGTTTTTAGCCACTTGTTTACTGAGTGTATCAGCTCAGGCTACGGCCAATGATGACACTGAAAAGCAACAAGCGGTGAAACCAGCGAGCAACAAACCTGTCGTCATTCAAAGCCAAGTGACGGGCTCACAAGAGCAACCCAAAGTGCTTTATATTATGCCATGGCAAGGGATCAATAATCCGATAGACATTAACAACGAAGGCATGCGACTGACGCTGCCTGAGTTTAGGCCTATCAATCCAAAAGTATTTCGACAACAAGTCAGGGATTTTGCCAACGGCACACCAGAAAATAATCAATAAACACCCTGTAATAAGCTTTTAAATAAGCCATTAAATAAGCCATTAAATAAGCAACATGCTAGCCAAAAACTGAGTAACACCTAACAAAAATAATTGAACACCTGTAGCCATTAACGCCAGGGTTCAATACGACAATAAGAGAAGGAACATCACATGAGTTTTACCGACCATATCATTGCGTTTTTACAAAATGGCGGCCCATTTATCTATCCTATCGCCTTAGTGTTAGTGGTCGGTTTGGCCATTGCCATTGAGCGCTGGTTATATTTAAGCTCTGCACATCGTAGTAACCAGCACGCTTTTGCGCTGATTAAAAATGCCTTAAAAACAGGTGACATCAATACCATTAGTCAGCATGCACAAAACCATAAAGCGCCTGTGTTTGACGTGTTGCAGTCTGGTATTGCCCGTATATCAAGTGCAAGTCGCCGTGAAGACGTAGAATACGCCATGGAAGAAACCGTGATGGAATACATGTTACGCCTTGAAAAGCGTACGCCATTTATAGCAACGCTCGCTAACATCGCCACCTTATTGGGTCTATTAGGTACCATTATGGGCTTAATCGCAGCATTCTCGGCAGTGGCTAGCGCCGATCCAGCTGAAAAAGCCAACTTATTGTCTTCTAGTATTTCGGTTGCGATGAACACCACCGCATTTGGTTTGATTACCGCCATTCCGCTGATTTTATTTCACTCAAGCCTACAGACTAAAACGGCAACCATCGTTGACTCAATTGAAATGGCAGGCATCAAACTGCTCAATTCATTGTCATTTAACAAGCAAACGGATAACAACCGAGGCTAATGAGTATGAGACGCCGTCGTCGCCCTAATACCCAAGACGCAGAACTGGATATCACCTCATTCATGAATTTGATGATTGTGTTAGTGCCAGTACTTCTGCTGAGCTTGGTGTTCTCACAAGTGCGTATTTTGAATCTGCAATTGCCGGTATTGTCTGAAGCTGAGCAAGCACAAGATGATCAAGAACCTAAAATACTCGAATTGGTGATAACCCCAGCTCGCTTAGCACTAAACTACCCAGCCGGCATGTCACTTAAACATTTTGAACTGACTGATAAAGGTTATGATTTCGCCGCGTTGTCTGTTTATCTACAAGACTTAAAGCTGACATTTCAACAACAAGGTATTGAAAAAAATGACATCATATTGTTACTCGACCCAGCGGTTGACTATCAAACCATCGTGTCTGCCATGGACACTGTGCGATCATTTAAAGCGGTAGTGGCAGCCAATTTAGTTGATGCTGAATTGTTTCCGATGATCTCATTAGGTGATGCGCCTGCCGTTAATGATGCAGACATCGCCACACCGGCGCAGACCACTATTGGAAAACCAGTAGGAGCTAAGCCATGATGAAGCAATCGGCAAGAAGCCGCAGATTAGCTAAACACCACAAACGCTTAAAAGCTGGCAGTAAGCTCAACCTTGTTGCATTAATGGATATTTTTACCATTTTGGTGTTTTTCTTAATTGTGAATCAATCTGAAGTGCGAGTACTGCAAAATATCGAAAAAATCAGTTTGCCCGTGTCTGTTGCAGATGTACTGCCAGTTGAAAACCTGGTGATTACAGTGTTTACCGACACCGTATTAGTGCAAGAGCGCCCTATATGGCAAAAAGGTACTGATGAAATAGGCTTAACCGAACAACAAAATCCTGAGTTTATTAATGCCTTAACCAACGAATTGACCTATCAAGCCAGTAAACGCAGCGAGCTTAGCGAAACCGAGCAACAAAATGGCCGGGCAGTAACCATTATTGGCGATGCATCAACACCTTATGTGGTGCTTAAGCAAATTATGGCTGCTTGTGCTGCAACCGGTTACCGAGATATTTCGTTGGCGGTTGAACAACAAGCAAAACAAGCTAATGGTGAGGGCTAATATGACAACAGCAACCTTACACCATCACCAAACCAATCAGAGCTTTAATGATTTAGGCGACTTATTTAAACCCAGTAAACAAGACAAACTGTTTAAACAGATTTTGTGGTTGTTGCTGTTAGTTTATGTCGTCTTTGCGGTCGTAGTGCCCATGCTTGAACAAGTTGAACTTCCACGTGAAGTAAAAGAGCAAGTACCACCGCAATTAGCCAAAATCATCTTGCAAGAAAAGCAATTACCGCCACCGGCCAAAGCAGAAGAGAGGCCAGAGGTGAAACCGCCTGAGCCAGAACCGCTGCCAAAGCCTGAGCCTGCACCACCAGATGAAAAAGTACCAGAAAAGTCTGTTGAACAAGCTGTAAAACCTCAAGTTGTTCAACCAGTAACACGTGACGCTGCAAAAGAGAAAGCCAGCACATCAGGCTTAGCGGCGATGAAAGATGAGCTTTTTTCAATGCGCGAAGCCTTTGATATTAAACCTACAGCGCAACGCAAACTTGACCAAACCACGTCTCAAGAAGTCAAAGTAAAACGTGATTTATTAGCTGGTGCGGCCAATAAACAAACTGACAGCTTGGCAAAATCAACTATCAGTAAAACTGTTGCAGCAGAATCGTTAAGTGGCAACCAAACTCAACAAATACGTTTAGCAAAAGAAGAAATATTAGCTACCCAAGGTGCCTCTGCAGAAAAAGCCAGTCAAGCTAGCCAAGGTGGGCAACGTTCTGAAGCAGCATTAAGACGAACATTAGAGGCCAATAAATCGCGGCTTTATTCGTTGTACAATCGTGCACTTCGAAAAGATCCGTTTTTAAAAGGCAAAGTGATGTTTGAAATTGTCATACAACCCAATGGCAATATCAGCAAGGTAACGATTAAATCAAGCGAACTCAATAACCCCAAGTTAGAGCGTCAATTAACCTTGGTATTACGTTCAATAAGCTTCCCAGCAGAAAAAGTCGCGCTAATGACTACTATCTGGGCTATCGACTTCTTCCCGAGTTGATGGGCATAAACCTTATATGTCGATTGATCAAAAAAAGCAGGTAATGAGAAAACTCGTTACCTGCTTTTTATTTGGGGCAATATATCAAATGATTAACTGACAAAATAATCGCCAAAACAAGGTAAATTCAGTGCAATTTTAGATCTAGAGATGCCTTGACACATTCCTCAGATAATCATTTTTTACACCTCATATCTTGTTTTCAGTCTCGGGTGATTGTATCGGAGTGAAACCTCAGGTAATCTGCTTTGTGTTAAAAAAAGCATAAATGGATATTTAGACTAATTTTTTATCTTCTTTAAGTATGACTTAAGTAAGTATCGGTAAGTTTAAATGCGCTAAAGTCCCAATAGATTATTTGGAATTCCTGTCTAGATGACAAAAAAGATAACCACACATTTAGAATCTGGTCTATTTAAGGGTAAGCCTCGCCCAAAAACGGTCCAACACCGTAATGCGACGACAACACCTGAAATGCGTCAATTTATTCAGCAATCCGATTACAGCGTCAGTCAATTATCCAAAATCCTCAATATCAGCGAAGCTACAGTACGTAAGTGGCGTAAACGTGACTCAATCGATAACACCCCAAATACCCCGCACAAACTCAACACGACACTATCTCCGATGGAAGAGTACGTGATGCTGGGTTTGCGTTATCAATTAAAAATGCCTTTAGATAGGCTATTAAAAGTCACCCAAGAATTTATCAACCCCAATGTCTCTCGCTCCGGTCTTGCCCGCTGCTTAAAGCGTTTTGGGGTCTCTAAACTAGACGAATTTGACAGCCCTTTTGTGCCAGAAAAATTCTTCAATCAGCTGCCTATTACTCAAGGCGCCGATATTCAAACCTATACCGTTAACCCGCAGACATTAGCCGACACTTTAGCCCTGCCGAGTCCAGATCCAGACAACGTAGTGCAAGTAGTGTCGTTAAGTATTCCGCCTCAATTAACGAAGCAGCAAGCCTATTCTGTTTTGCTTGGAGTCGATTTTAAGTCTGACTGGGTTTACCTCGATATTTATCAAGACAGCCATACCCAAGCGAGTAATCGCTATATAACGCATGTCTTAAAGCACGGACCATTTCATTTACGTAAGTTATTGGTTCGCAATTATCACACTTTTCTTGCTCGTTTTCCTGGAGCAAGTCAACCAGCCGCAGTATCCACTAGCACCATTGATGCAGCTGGATCCCAACACCAGATAACTGAACCTCAGTTATCAAACGGAGACTCATATGAGCCAATCCAGTAATAAAGATAAGCGTTTAAACAAACGCTTAAAAGACATGCCTGTCGCGATTGTCGGCATGGCGAGTATTTTTGCTAACTCACGTTACCTAAACAAGTTTTGGGATTTAATCAGCGAAAAAATTGATGCGATTATCGACGTTCCAGAAAGCCATTGGAATACTGAAGATTACTACAATGCCGATAAATCAATGGCCGACAAAAGTTACTGTAAACGCGGTGGTTTTTTACCTGAAGTCGATTTCAATCCAATGGAATTTGGCTTGCCCCCTAATATCCTCGAACTAACAGACACCTCACAACTTTTATCGTTAGTGGTCGCCAAAGAAGTGCTAGCTGATGCAGGTATTGATGCACAGTACGATACCGATCGCATCGGTATTACACTAGGCGTCGGCGGTGGTCAAAAAATTAATCACAGTCTCAGCGGTCGCTTGCAGTACCCAATACTCAAAAAAGTATTTAAAAATAGTGGTCTAAGTGATGAAGACACTGAGATGTTGATCAAAAAGTTTCAGGATCAATATATTCACTGGGAAGAGAACTCATTTCCAGGTTCACTCGGCAATGTGATTGCTGGGCGTATCGCTAACCGCTTTGATCTAGGCGGCATGAATTGCGTGGTTGACGCAGCTTGTGCAGGTTCTTTAGCGGCAATGCGCATGGCGATTACAGAGTTAGTTGAAGGCCGCAGTGACATGATGCTCACGGGTGGTGTGTGTACCGATAACTCGCCTTCTATGTACATGAGCTTTTCAAAAACACCGGCATTTACCACCAACGACACCATTCAACCTTTCGATATCGATTCTAAAGGTATGATGATTGGTGAAGGTATTGGCATGATGGCGCTTAAACGTCTTGATGATGCTGAGCGTGATGGTGACCGAATTTATGCTGTTATCAAAGGTATTGGCTCATCATCAGACGGTAAGTTTAAAAGTATCTACGCACCGCGCCCAGAAGGCCAGGCAAAAGCATTAAGACGCGCTTATGACGACGCAGGTTTTGCGCCGCACACTGTTGGCTTAATTGAAGCCCATGGTACTGGTACTGCAGCTGGTGATGTCGCAGAGTTCAATGGTTTAAAATCAGTGTTTGCCGACGGTAATGACACTCAACAGCACATTGCTCTTGGGTCAGTTAAATCACAAGTTGGCCACACTAAATCAACAGCAGGAACCGCTGGTGTGATTAAAGCAGCTCTGGCTTTGCATCATAAAGTGTTGCCACCGACCATTAACGTCAGTAAGCCGAATCCTAAATTAAACATTCAGGACTCGCCATTTTATTTAAATACCGAAACCCGTCCATGGTTACCAAGAGTTGACAATACACCGCGCCGCGCGGGTATTAGTGCCTTTGGTTTTGGCGGTACCAACTTCCACATTGTGTTGGAAGAATATCGTCAAGAACATGTTCGAGGCGATAAGTATCGTCAACGTTCAGTGCCACAAAGTCTATTGATCCATGCTGAAAACAAAGCCGCATTACAGGCTCAATTAACTGCCCTGCAAACTGAAATTAAGGCTGTTGATACCACACAGCAAAATCGCCAAGAAATTGTGTTAGCCGATTTTGGTAAACGTTTTGCCTTAAATACTATTGCCCCTAACGCGGCCCGTATAGGCTTAGTGGTTGCCTCATTAGCAGACTTAACCATTCAGCTGACTCAGGCGCTGGCGCAGTTAAGCTCAAATACTGCCGACAGCTGGCAGTTGCCTTCTGGCACCAGTTATCGCGCAGCAGCATTGATTCATCCTGAAGCGGCAAGCCATAAAGTGGCAGCATTATTTGCCGGACAAGGGGCACAATATCTGAACATGGGCGCCGATTTAGCCTGTTTGTATCCAGAAATGCGTCAGCAACTGATGCAAGCAGATAAGGTGTTTGCCCAACATAAACAAACGCCACTATCGCAAATTATGTACCCAAATCCTGCTTTTGAAGCCGAAGATATTGCCGCGCAACAGGCGGCATTAACCAATACCGCCAATGCCCAAAGTGCTATTGGTGCGGTGAGCATGGGCCAATATGCATTATTGACTCAAGCAGGTTTTAAAGCTGATATGGTTGCCGGCCATAGTTTTGGTGAACTGTCAGCATTATGTGCGGCAGGCGTTATTAGCCAAGCTGATTATTATCAATTGGCCTTTGCTCGTGGCCAAGCAATGGCGGCTACACCTAAAGATCAAGACGCTGGGGTAATGTACGCCATTATTGTCCCCGCTCAATCTGTTGACAACGGTGTTGAAAAGCTTGAACAGTGCATTAGTGCGTTTGAAGGCGTCAAGGTGGCTAATTACAATGCACCAACCCAATTGGTTATTGCAGGGCCAACAGCGTCATGTACCTTAGCGGCACAAGCAATCACTACTGAACTTGGTTTTAAAGCAATCGCCCTGCCGGTTTCTGGCGCGTTCCACACTCCATTAGTGGCCCATGCTCAACAACCTTTTGCTGCGGCAATCAATAAGATTAAATTTGCTAAGCCAAAACTAAGCCTTTATGCCAATGGCACAGGTAAAGCACATCCTAATGATCCAAAAGCAATCCAAGCAGCATTTAGTGAACATATGTTGCAATCGGTTCGTTTTAGCGAGCAACTAAACGCCATGTATGATGCGGGTGCTCGAGTATTTGTTGAGTTTGGCCCTAAAAACATCCTCCAAAAATTGGTGGAGGCTACCCTAGGCAATAAAGCAGAATCAGTCAGTGTAGTGAGCTTGAACCCAAATCCTAAAGGCAATAGTGACACTCAACTGCGCCAAGCAGCGTGTCAGCTTGCGGTATTAGGGGTGGCATTAACTGAGGTTGATCCTTATCAAGCGCCTATCGCTGAGCTTGCCAAAGTGTCACCGATGAACGTTAAGTTAACCGCGAGTAATTATATTAGTCCGGCCACTCAAGCCAAAATGCAAAAGTCATTGCAAACCGGCACCGTTACCAGCCAGACAGTGGAAGTGCCTGTCGAGAAAGTTGTGGAAAGAATTGTGGAAAAAGAAGTCATTAAAACTGAATATATTGAAGTGCCAGCAACATCCGCACCAGCTCAAGCGCCAGCATCTGCAACAGCGGCACCTTTAACGGCAACAGCTCCTATCGCTAAAGCTCAACCAGTTAGCTCAAGTGTGTCAGCGTCGACCGATAGTATCGGTGCATTTTTTGCGGCGCAGCAACAAACCGCTGAATTACATCAGCAGTTTTTAGCCATACCACAGCAATATGGCGACACGTTTGCTCACCTGATGACAGCCCAAGCGCAAATGGCGTCATCGGGATTAGCCATTCCAGAAAGCTTGCAACGTTCGATGGAGATGTTCCACCAGCATCAAGCACAAACATTGCAAAGTCATACTCAATTCTTAACGTTGCAAGCACAAGCAAGCCAAGCTGCGTTAGCCATGTTGCAAGGGCAAACACCAATGCCTGCAACAGTATCTGCTGCCGTGGCACAGCCTGCATTTGTGCCGCAAAGCCAAGTTGCTCAAGCCCCAATGATAGCTTCGCCTGTCGTCGCTCCTGTTGCTCCGGCTCCGGCTCTGGCTCTGGCTCCAGTTAAAATGCCTCAAACCGCTCAAGCGGTTCAACCTCAACCGACAGCCAGTATACCTGTTCAAGCTCCTGTGGCTCAGCAAGTTAGCTCAGCAGCGGTTTCTGCACCAACAGCCGGACTAACACAGCAACAAGTGTTAGACACTATGCTCAATGTGGTCGCAGACAAAACCGGTTACCCAACAGAAATGCTTGAACTTGGCATGGACATGGAAGCAGACCTTGGTATTGACTCAATCAAGCGGGTAGAAATTCTCGGTACAGTCCAAGATGAGCTTCCAGGTTTACCTGAACTGAGCCCAGAAGATTTAGCCGAGTGTCGCACCCTGGGCGAAATCGTTAGCTACATGCAAACTAAACTGCCTGCGGCAAACACAACTACTGTAGCGTCAACAGGATCAACATCGGTAGTTACTGCAGTACCAGCATCAACGGGCTTAACCGCTGAAAACGTTCAGCGCACCATGTTAGCTGTGGTTGCCGACAAAACCGGTTACCCAACTGAAATGCTTGAACTTGGCATGGACATGGAAGCAGACCTTGGTATTGACTCAATCAAACGTGTAGAAATTTTAGGCACAGTACAAGATGAGCTTCCAGGCTTACCTGAACTGAGCCCTGAAGATTTAGCTGAGTGTCGCACCCTGGGCGAAATCGTTAGCTACATGCAAACCAAATTACCAGCGGCCAACTCGGTTGCTGTAGCGTCAACGGGATCAACATCGGCAAATGCATCTGCAGCGCCAGCAACGGGCTTAACCGCTGAAAATGTCCAGCGCACCATGTTAGCTGTAGTTGCCGATAAAACTGGTTACCCAACGGAAATGCTTGAACTGGGCATGGACATGGAAGCAGACCTTGGTATCGACTCAATCAAACGTGTTGAAATTCTAGGCACAGTGCAAGACGAGCTACCAGGTTTACCTGAACTCAACCCAGAAGATTTAGCCGAGTGTCGCACCTTAGGCGAAATCGTCAGCTACATGCAGACTAAATTACCTGCTGTCAGCACATTGGCTCCAGTAGCAACGGTATCTTCATCTTCATCTGCAACAGCAACGCCAACAACGGGCTTGAGTGCTGATACCGTTTTAAGCACCATGATGTCAGTAGTAGCCGACAAAACCGGTTACCCTGCAGAAATGCTTGAACTGAGCATGGACATGGAAGCAGACCTTGGTATCGACTCAATCAAACGGGTTGAAATTCTAGGCACAGTGCAAGACGAACTACCCGGTTTGCCTGAGTTGAACCCAGAAGATTTAGCCGAGTGTCGTACCTTGGGCGAAATCGTCAGTTATATGCAAACAAAATTGCCTGCAACTAACACTGTGGCTCCAGTATCTGCACCTGCAACAACTGGCTTAAATGCTGATACCGTATTAAGCACCATGATGTCAGTGGTAGCCAACAAAACCGGTTACCCTGCTGAAATGCTTGAACTGAGCATGGACATGGAAGCCGATTTAGGTATCGACTCAATCAAACGCGTTGAAATTCTAGGTACAGTGCAAGACGAACTACCAGGCTTACCTGAGCTGAACCCAGAAGATTTAGCCGAATGTCGCACCTTAGGTGAAATCGTCAGCTACATGCAAACCAAATTGCCTGCAGCAACCGCTATTGCGTCGGTCGCACCAGCATCAACTGCAAACAAGGCTGACGTTAACACCGCGGCATTACCGCCACACAGCGAGGTAGCGCTAAAAAAGTTACCAGCGGCGGATAAACTCGTAGATTGCTTTTCAACAGACTCTTGTATTGTCATCACAGACGATGGCCACAATGCAGGTTTACTGGCTGAAAAGCTAAATGCAAAGGGATTAACCGTCGCCGTTATTCGTAACCCACAAACCATTAGCGTGGCACATTCACCATTAAGCAGCGATATTAAAAGCTATACGTTGAGCAGCATTGATGATGCCCAAATTGCACAAGTCATTGCCGATATTAAAGCCGATTTGGGCGCTGAACATGCCATTGCAGGCTTTATTCATTTACAGCCTCAAGCTACCGCTAACAGCAGCGAATTAATGTCGTGCACTGTTGCAGCAAAAGCCGCTGTCGACAACGCGTTTTTATGGGCTAAGCATCTTCATGCTGAATTTGCTAAACCAGCTCAAGGTTCGCGCTTATGCTACTTTACCGTGAGCCGTTTAGACGGCGGATTTGGTTATCTTGATAATTCTCAGCTAGCAACAGCAGAGCTTAACCAAGCAGCCTTATCTGGCCTGAGCAAAACCCTAAGCCATGAATGGCCTCAGGTGTTTTGCCGCGCATTAGACATTGCCAACAACATTGATACAGCAAACTTTGCCGATGCCATCGTTGCTGAGTTATTTGATATCGATGGTGCCAATGCTAGCGCGGATCGCATTAATGAAGTGGGAATCAGTAGCCAAGGTCGAGTAACCTTAGTTGCTGCCGACGCTAGCGAAAAGTTTGCACCGGCAAGTCTAAACAAAAATGACACTATTTTGGTCACCGGCGGCGCAAAAGGCGTAACCTTTGAATGCGCCCTCACCTTAGCCAAACAATGCCAATCACATTTTGTGTTAGCAGGTCGTAGCCAACATTTTGGTAGCGACTTACCGGCATGGGCACAAGGCAAACAAGCTTCAGAATTAAAAGTCGCCGCCATCGCTTATATTCAATCTCAAGGCAACAAACCGACGCCAAAACAGATTGATGCACTAGTGTGGCCAATCAGCAGTAGCCTAGAAATCGATGCTGCGTTAAATGCGTTCAGCAAGGTCGGCGCCAGTGCTCAATATGTCTCGATGGATGTCAGCGACGCTACCGCGGTAGCTGCCAGTCTTAAAAGTCTGACTAATGCCAAGGGTGGCTCATTAACCATTAATGGGGTTATTCATGGTGCGGGCGTGTTAGCCGATAAGCACATTCAAGATAAAACCTTGGATGAACTTAACCGCGTATACCACACCAAAGTGACTGGGCTTGCCAGCATCATTAATGCACTCGACCCACAACAGATTAAGCTGATTGCACTGTTTTCATCGGCGGCAGGTTTTTACGGTAATACCGGACAGAGTGATTACGCTATGTCGAATGAAATCCTTAATAAAACCGCACTGAAACTAGCGCACACCTTACCGCAAGCTAAAGTGATGAGTTTTAATTGGGGCCCTTGGGATGGCGGTATGGTCAGTTCAGCATTAAAGAAAATGTTTGTTGAACGTGGCGTTTACGTTATTCCGCTACAAGCGGGTGCCGAGCTATTTGCTCACAGTTTATTAAGCCCACAAGGAGCACAACTGCTTATTGGCTCTGATATGCAAGGTTCATCAGAGCAGGACAACGCTGTAAAAAAGCTTAATGCGGACGCTTTGCTTATGGCCAAGGGTTCGCTGACATTTGCTACTAATACACTTGTGACTAAAGCATTTACGGCTAACGCAGTTACAACTGAGGCAGTTACGACTGAGGCAGTTACGACTGAGGCAGTTACGACTAAGACATCGGCTGCTGATGTTATCAGTCAGACGCTGACTCGAGTATTAACCCCGGCTGAAATGCCTTTTGTTAGCGATCATTGTATTGCTGGCAATCCGGTATTGCCGACGGTATGCGCCATGCAATGGATGCGTGATGCGGCAGAAACGTTATGTCATGTGCCTGTCAGTATTGCTGAATACAAATTGCTTAAAGGGGTTATTTTTGACACCAATGAGCCACATTTGTTGCAACTGGAACTAACGCAAACTGACGCAGGGATCAGCGCGCTGATCTCCTCTCGTTTGGTAAACGATCCAAGCGCAGCCATGAAACCGCAATACCAAGCTCAATTGGTGATCAATCATGTGATATTGGCAGCTGATGTTGCTAAACCGACTGTTAGCGACAGTAGTTTGGCTCATTGGGCTAACATGACGCCATTGTTCTCAGGGGCCGAGCTATACCAAAACGGAACCTTATTTCATGGCCCACGTTTGCAAGGTATTGCTCAAGTGTTGGCATTTGATGATGCTCAGCTACTGTGCCGAGTGCAATTGCCGCAGATTAATGCCGCAGACTGCCAAGGTTTTATCCCGTCATCGGTATTAGGTGGTAGCCAAATTTTCGCTGAAGATTTGCTACTACAAGCCATGCTGGTATGGGCAAGACTGAAATACGATGCCGCAAGTTTACCGGCATCAACCGGTGAGTGTGTTACCGCTTGGCCATTTGCAAATGGTGATAAAGGTTATATTCAACTTGATGTGGTTAAACACAGTGGCAGAATGCTGGTGGCTAACGTGAGTTTATATCATCAAGACGGCCGCCTGAGTTGCCAAATGCTCAATGCTAAAGTGACCATTAGTAAGAGTTTGAATGGGGCATTTATTCCACATCAAGCTTCTGCTGAACTATCACACAAGGACACAGTGTGACAGCCACAGATAACATGGCGCTAAAATCCATTAGTGAGCGTATTTTGCAGCAACAAACCAAGCCAATGCGCTTGGCTTTGTTGCTCAGCAAACCCAATATCAACTCGGTTAATGAGCACAAGGTTGCAATTGATACTCAGCATAGCGACGGTTTTGAACTGGCGTTATTACACAGCATAGAGCGGCTATCATCCACTGCAGATGAAATGATCAATATTGCCGATCGGTTGTGGATAATGCCGGGGCTACTTGCCGCGAAACATGGCGTCAATGCGCACGCTTATCTCAATGGTGTTGCACTTGGTAGCAATCAGGCTGAAGCAATAACACTGGCGCTGAATCATGCAAAACGTTTACATACTCGACCGCAGATTGTCGCGCTAGATAACAATGCAAAAACCAATATTGCCAATAATGCACAAACCGCATTGGCCGCAATGACCACCCTAGTAGAGTCTATCGCCAGTCGTTGTATACCAACACAAGACAAAGTCAACAGCCAGTATTGGTTTAGCCCACTTCACCAAAGTCGAGTTGCAGCTTTATGTTATCCAAGTGCCAACGGTGTTCAGGCAATGATCTTGACCCAAGGACGTGCATTAGTCGCCTCAAAGCAATTGGTTAATCCCCAACGTTTATGGCTGCCACTGTGTGCCACTTCATTGGTGCAACTGCACACTAAACTGATGGCTTTCTCTGCGCAGGTCAATTCAGCGACAGACGATTTAAGCTTACTTAAACTTATCAAAAGTACATTGGCCGATTATCAAACGGATGCGCCCCTAGCTTTAGTGTTAATGGCACAGGATCGTAACGGATTAATCATAGAAATTAATGCGATGTTGGCAACAATGTCGACTCACCTTCAGCCAGACATTAACGATAACCCGCCGATAGAATATAAAACCCCTGCTGGCAGTTGTTTCTATTCTGCGCCGCTGGGTGATCATGGCTTAAGTTTTGTCTACCCTGGCGTCGGTACTGTGTATCCAAACATGCTCAGTCAAATGGGCTTAGTGTTCCCCAATGTGTACGCCGAACTCGAAAGCCAAGGTGACATGCCATCGATGTTACAAACAGAGTTTATTTATGCGACGGATAAAAACCGTGCTGCACAGATGAGCTTGAGCCAATTAGCCATTGCCGGTGTGGGCGCCAGTTATGTGTTAACCAAGCTGTTGCAGCAAGAGTTTGCCATTGAGCCCAGGTTTGCCTTGGGTTACTCCATGGGCGAAGCGGCCATGTGGGCGAGTCTAGATGTTTGGCAAGCGCCACACACTATGATTGAAGCAACCCAAAACAGCAGTATCTTTACCCAAGATATCTCTGGAGAGCTTCGCTGTGTTCGCCAGCAATGGCAATTAACCGATGACGAACCCATTGTCTGGAACAGCTTTGTGACTCGAGCCAGTATTGATGAACTCACGCCCCATTTAACGGATTATCCACGCGTTTATATTGCCATTATTCAAGGTGATACCTGTGTTATCGCAGGTTGTGAATCCAGTTGTAAAGCATTGTTAAAGCAAGCAGGTAAACGTGGTATTACAGCCAATCGAATTACCGCAATGCATACGCCAGCGGCGCTAAATATTGTCGACGATGTACGCCAGTTTTATCAGCAACCGCTGCTGGAAAATTTACCCAAGCAATTGCAGTTTATCTCGGCGGCTCAAACAGCACCTGTCACGCTAGACTCGCACGCTATTGCACAATCGATTGCCGATACTTTTTGTCATCAGTTGGATTTTACTCAGTTAATCCACAATGCTCGAGAGCAAGGCTGCCGATTATTTGTAGAAGTCGGAGCCGATAGGCAAACCACCACCTTAATAGACAAAATCAATGCTCAGAGTGGTAACACGTCCCCAGCGATGGCGATTGCTGTTAATGCCAAGGGCGGCGACGATGTCAGCAGTTTACTCAAGTGTTTGGGACAATTAATAGCGCATCGCGTGCCGATGTCATTAACGCCCTTTTTTCGCAGCCTTGACGATGCAATTAACTCATTATCTCAGCAGACGGCAATAGCCGGCGGCTCACCACTGTCTCGTTGCAGTGAAACATCATTAGAAGGAGAACCTCATTGAGTTCTCAAGCCACCCCTAAAATCGCCATTGTCGGTTTAGCCAATCAGTATCCCGACGCGGATACTCCGGCTAAATTTTGGCAAAACTTATTAGACAAAAAAGATTCACGCAGCCAAATCAGTGCGAGCAAACTCAATGCTTCACCGAGTGACTACTTGGGTGTACAAGGCGAGTCGGACCGTTTTTATTGTGATAAAGGCGGCTACATTCAGGACTTTCAATTTAACCCTCAAGGTTATCGTATTGAACCCGACGCATTTACTGGTTTGGATGACAGTTTCTTGTGGGCAACCGACACAGCGCGAAATGCGTTAACTGATGCAGGTATTGACCTTAATCATAACGTGCTGCAGCGCACTGGTATTGTCATGGGCACCTTATCGTTCCCTACTGCCAAGTCTAACGAGCTATTTGTGCCGCTTTATCACAGCGCAGTCGAAAAAGCCTTACAGACTAAACTCCAACAGCCAAACTTTAGTCTGCAATCGTTTAATCAAGCATCGCAAAGCAATACCGCAGAAAATGCCAATAACAATAATAATAATGTAATGCCAAAAACGGTTAACTTGCGTAATGGTGCCATTGCCCATAACGCCTCTAAAATCGTGGCCGATGCTTTGGGATTAGGTGGTACGCAACTGAGTTTAGATGCCGCCTGTGCCAGTTCAGTTTACGCATTAAAATTGGCCTGCGACTACTTGCATACCGGCAAAGCAGACATGATGCTGGCTGGCGCGGTATCGGGAGCCGATCCGTTCTTTATCAATATGGGCTTTTCGATATTTCATGCCTATCCCGACCACGGCATTTCCGCCCCATTTGATAGTAACAGTAAAGGCTTATTCGCTGGCGAAGGTGCGGGAGTATTAGTGCTCAAACGCCTTGAAGATGCCGAGCGTGATGGCGACCATATTTATGCCTTGGTCAGTGGCATTGGCTTGTCGAACGATGGCAAAGGCCAGTTTGTGTTAAGCCCAAACAGCAAAGGCCAAGTGCAAGCATTCGAGCGCGCTTATCGCGATGCAGCAGCAATCGATCCAAGTATCACCCCTGCCAGCATTGAAGTGATTGAATGTCATGCTACGGGAACACCATTAGGCGACAAAGTTGAATTAACCTCGATGGAGCGTTTTTTTGAAGATAAACTTCAAGGTAGCGCCACGCCATTAATTGGTTCCGCAAAATCCAATTTAGGCCATTTACTCACCGCAGCAGGCATGCCAGGGATCATGAAAATGATTTTTGCGATGCGTGAAGGCGTGTTGCCACCGAGTATTAATATTAGTACTCCTATTACCTCGCCCAACGGCTTATTTGGTCAAGCGACCTTGCCAAATGCAGTGCTACCTTGGCCCGATAAAGTTGGCAATAAAGCCCGCCATGCTGGCGTATCAGTATTTGGTTTTGGCGGGTGTAACGCTCATTTATTGATTGAGTCATATCAAGCTAAAGCTGTCACTGACAGCACTCTGAATAATAGCACTAAAACTCGTCACTCAACGTTAGTTGATGCAGAAACGCCGATGCACATTACCGGCATGGCGGCGCATTTTGGTCAATGCAGTAGTATTGATGCACTGGCGAGTAAAATCATCGCCAAACAGGCCATCTTTAGCCCGCTACCCCGTAAGCGCTGGAAAGGTTTAGACAAACATCCTGAACTATTAGCCCAATATGGCATCACCCAAGTGCCGCAAGGCGCGTATATCGATCAGTTCGATTTTGATTTCTTGCGGTTTAAAGTGCCACCAAATGAAAATGACCGGCTGATCTCACAACAACTACTGTTGATCAAAGTTGCCGATGAAGCTATCGCCGATGCAAAACTGACACCAGGCAGTAAAGTCGCAGTGTTAGTTGCCATGGAAACCGAACTTGAACTTCATCAATTCCGCGGTCGAGTTAACTTACACAGCCAAATAGCTCAAAGCCTTAACGCTCAAGGTATTCAATTATCTACAGCGGAATATGACAGCCTTGAAACCATTGCGATGGACAGTGTGCTCGACGCCGCTAAGCTTAACCAATACACCAGCTTTATTGGTAATATTATGGCGTCGCGGATAGCCTCATTATGGGATTTCAACGGCCCAGCATTTACCATTTCTGCAGGCGAGCAATCAGTTAACCGCTGTATCGATGTGGCGCAAAACTTGTTTGCGTTAGGCTCGTTACAAGAGCCATTAGATGCAATCATTATTGCCGCTGTAGACCTGTCTGGCAGCATTGAAAATATGTTGTTCAATACCGCAAAACTTAACGCCAAAGGATTAAGTTCAACAGATTGGTTAGTAGGTGAAGGGGCTGGCGCACTCGTGCTGCAACAAACCAATGCAGCACACACTCAGCTTGACAGCTATGCCAGTATCGATAGCGTCAACTTTACGCCATTGTCACAATTACCAACACAACTACCAACTGAGTTATCAGCAGACATTGTTGAGTTAAACCAATCACCTGAATGCATATTAACAACTCAAGGCCAACAGTTCGCCCAAGGATTAACTGATGCTGCAATCGCGGTCAGCTCAGCGCCGTTATTGAGTAAAGCTCATGATATTCTCGGTCATACATTTGCTGCTTCTGGCATGGCCAGTTTGCTGCACGGTTTAGTGCAAACTCGTCACATCGATAAACCGTCTATCAATGCCAGTGTATTCACCAGCAGCGACAATCAATACTCACAAGTTAATCTGTCTGTTTCTGCGGCGCAACAACACGCATTGCACGCTAGACTGGGCAATAATTTAACTCAACAACTGGCTACGGGCAGTAAGTTAAGTTTAATTAAACAAGTCAGTTTAGGTGGTCGAGATATTTACCAACACATTATCGACAGCCCACTTGATGCGCTCGACAGTATTATCAATCAATGTGCAGATATCGCCCCAACGGTGGTCAACACCATTGAAAGTAAGCAACCAACTATTCGTGATAATAACCCTCTTAGCGTCAATAATAGCGAGAATATCGCCGAGCCTCTTATGTCAGAAAATATGCCCGATAAAACAATTCCAAAGCAACCAAGGGTTGCCAGTATGACAAATCATGCTATCCCACCTGCACATTTAACGGCATTTCAACAAAATCAGTGGTTAGCACAACAAGCGCATTTAGCTTATTTGGCCAGCCGAGATGCAGGCTTGAAAGTAGCCGACAGTTTATTACGATCTCAATTGGCTGGTTTTAGCCATCAGACAACTGCGACTCAAGTCGCGTCTCCGGCGGCTAATACTTATGCCGTTAATGCTGCAGTACAAACCGCGGTTAAGAGTGAAACCATTAGCTCTGTTGCGGTAATCCAACCTAATCATGCTTGTGTACCCGCTTACACTGCACCTATTCCGGCGAATAAACCGTGTATTTGGAATTACGCTGATTTAGTTGAATATGCCGAAGGCGATATCGCTAAAGTATTTGGCTCAGATTACGCCATTATCGACAGTTACTCGCGCCGAGTTCGCTTACCGACAACAGATTATTTATTGGTGTCACGCGTCACTAAACTCGATGCCACCATGAATCAATACAAACCGTGTTCAATGACTACAGAATACGACATCCCCGTCGATGCCCCGTATTTAGTGGATGGTCAAATCCCTTGGGCTGTCGCGGTAGAATCGGGCCAGTGCGATTTAATGTTGATCAGTTATTTAGGTATCGATTTTGAAAACAAAGGCGAGCGGGTTTATCGCTTATTAGATTGTACTTTAACCTTCTTAGAAGATTTACCTCGTGGCGGCGACACTCTGCGTTACGACATTAAAATCAATAACTTTGCCAGCAATGGCGACACGTTATTATTCTTTTTCTCTTACGAGTGTTTCGTAGGCGACAAGATGATCCTAAAAATGGATGGCGGCTGTGCGGGCTTCTTTACCGACCAAGAGCTGGCCGATGGTAAAGGCGTTATTCAAACTGAAGATGAAATAAAACATCGTCAACAAGTGCTCAACAATCCGAATAAACCAACCTTTACACCATTACTACATTGTAACCAAACGGCATTTGATTATGGTCAAATTCATCATTTACTGACCGGTGATATTGGCAGCTGTTTTGGTGGCGACCATGTCGCGCATCAGCTACAAACTGGGGTGCAAAAATCGCTTTGTTTTGCCTCTGAAAAGTTCTTAATGATTGAGCGAGTGAGTCAATTACAAACACAAGGTGGTACGTGGGGCTTAGGCTTACTCGAAGGTCATAAACACATTGCGCCAGACCATTGGTATTTCCCTTGTCATTTCCAAGGCGACCAAGTGATGGCAGGCTCGTTAATGGCAGAAGGTTGTGGCCAGCTATTACAGTTCTTTATGATCCACATCGGCATGCATACTCTAGTAGAAAATGGTCGATTCCAACCATTGGAAAATGCTTCGCAAAAAGTTCGCTGTCGTGGCCAAGTGTTACCACAAACGGCTGAGCTGACTTATCGCATGGAAGTGACTGAAATCGGTATTCATCCCCGCCCTTACGCTAAAGCCAATATTGATATTTTACTCAATGGTAAAGTCGTGGTCGATTTCCAAAACTTGGGTGTGATGATTAAAGAAGATGCCGAATGTGCTCGTTATCCGCTTATCTCGTTAAACACAGCAAACACTAGCCCTGCCGTTGATTCAAACGCTAGCAGTAAAGTGATTACCAACAAAGCCCCGTTAATGGCACAAGTTCCAGATTTAAACGCCCCGAGTAACAAGGGCGTTATTCCACTAAAACACGTTGAAGCGCCCATAGTCAGTGCCGATTCAAAGTACGCTAATCGCGTGCCTGATACCGTGCCATTTACCCCATACCATATGTTTGAGTTTGCTACTGGCGATATCGAAAAATGCTTTGGTCCTGACTTTAGTATTTACCGCGGACTTATCCCACCGCGCACACCTTGTGGCGACTTACAGTTAACCACTCGCGTGGTTGAAATTAACGGTAAACGCGGCGAATTGAAAAAGCCATCATCATGTATAGCAGAATACGAAGTGCCAGCAGATGCTTGGTACTTTGCAAAAAACAGCCACCAAGCGGTAATGCCTTATTCGGTGTTAATGGAAATTTCATTACAACCCAATGGCTTTATTTCTGGCTACATGGGCACCACCTTAGGCTTTCCTGGGCAAGAGCTATTTTTCCGTAACTTAGACGGTGGCGGAAAATTATTACGTCATGTGGATTTACGCGGCAAAACTATCGTCAATGATTCAAAGCTATTATCAACCGTCATTGCTGGCAGTAACATTATTCAAAGCTTCACCTTTGAGTTAAGTGTCGATAACGAGCCGTTTTACACCGGTAGCGCGGTATTTGGTTACTTTAAAGGTGATGCGCTTAAAAACCAGTTAGGCATAGATAACGGTAAAATAACCCAACCATGGCATGTTGATAATAACGTCGCGGCAGACATCAGCGTTAATTTATTGGATAAACAGTCACGGGTGTTTAATCCGCCAACTAGCCAACCGCATTATTGTTTAGCGGGCGGCCAGCTTAACTTTATCGACCAAGCCGAAATTGTTGAAGCAGGCGGCAAATACGGTAAAGGTTATCTTGCTGCGTCACGCACTATTGACCCAAGTGATTGGTTCTTCCAATTCCACTTCCATCAAGATCCGGTTATGCCCGGTTCATTAGGTGTTGAAGCCGTGATCGAGTTGATGCAAACTTATGCCATCAGTACAGACCTAGGTAAAGGTTTCACTAATCCAAAATTTGGCCAAATATTGTCGGATATTAAATGGAAATATCGCGGTCAAATTAACCCACTTAACATACAAATGTCACTTGATGTACATATCAGTGCAGTAAAAGATGAAGACGGTAAACGCATCATAATAGGCGACGCAAACCTCAGTAAAGATGGTCTGCGTATTTATGAAGTCAAAGATATCGCCATCTGTATTGAAGAAGCTTAGGCCAAATAGGAATAATAATAATGACAACACAAGTGCATAACGAAAAGCTTTCTCCTTGGCCATGGCAAGTTAGCCAGCAACACGTCAGTTTTGACCCTACTGGGATGGACAAAAAGCTTAAAGATTTATCACAAGCGTGTTATGTGGTTAACGACACGCAACAAGGCTTAGGCGTTGCTCAGCAAGCCCAAGTCGTAACCGATGCTATTACTGCAGCAAATGCTCTGCCAGTCAGCGCATTTGCCCCTGCCCTTGGCACCCAAAGCTTAGGTGACAGTAATTTCCGCCGCGTGCATGGGGTAAAATTCGCCTATCATGCTGGCGCAATGGCCAATGGTATTTCTTCTGAAGAACTGGTTATTGCGTTAGGTCAGGCTGGTATTTTATGTTCATTTGGCGCAGCAGGGTTAATTCCATCTCGAGTTGAGCAAGCGATTAACCGCATTCAAGCCGCGCTGCCAAACGGGCCTTATGCGTTTAATTTAATCCACAGCCCAAGTGAACCCGCACTTGAACGTGGCAGTGTCGAGCTATTTTTAAAACACAAAGTGCGTACTGTTGAGGCATCTGCCTTTTTAGGCTTAACCCCACAAATTGTCTATTACCGCGCAGCAGGCTTAAGCCGTGACGCACACGGTGATGTGCAAATAGACAATAAAGTAATTGCGAAAATTAGCCGTACTGAAGTGGCGATTAAGTTTATGCAACCTGCGCCAGTTAAAATACTGCAACAGTTGGTGGATGAAGGTCTTATTAGCGCAGAACAAATGGAACTGGCTCAATTAGTGCCTATGGCTGATGATATTACTGCCGAAGCAGACTCTGGCGGTCATACAGACAATCGACCATTAGTCACTTTACTGCCGACTATTTTGGCATTAAAAGATCAAGTACAAGCACAGTACAAGTATAAAACCCCTATTCGGGTTGGTGCCGGTGGTGGTGTTGGCACGCCTGACGCAGCACTGGCGACTTTTCATATGGGCGCAGCCTACATTGTTACCGGTTCAATCAACCAGGCTTGTGTAGAAGCGGGAGCCAGCGAGCATACTCGCAAATTACTGGCCACCACCGAAATGGCCGATGTGACGATGGCACCTGCTGCCGATATGTTCGAAATGGGCGTTAAGCTGCAAGTCGTAAAACGTGGCACCTTATTTCCAATGCGCGCCAACAAGTTATACGAAATTTATACCCGCTATGACTCTATTGAAGCCATTCCAAGCGACGAGCGTGAAAAACTTGAAAAACAAGTATTCCGCTCAAGCCTGGATGATATTTGGGCTGGCACGGTAGCGCATTTTAATGAGCGCGATCCAAAGCAAATCGAGCGTGCTAAAGATAATCCTAAACGTAAAATGGCGCTGATTTTCCGTTGGTACTTAGGTCTGTCTAGCCGTTGGTCAAACACTGGTGAGCTTGGTCGCGAGATGGATTATCAAATCTGGGCTGGTCCGGCACTCGGCGCATTTAACGCATGGGCTAAAGGCAGTTATTTAGATGACTACACCCAGCGTCATGCAGTAGACTTAGCCAAACACTTAATGCATGGCGCAGCTTATTTGGCCCGAGTTAATTTATTAACAGCACAAGGTGTTAGCCTTCCGGTAGCATTACAACGCTGGCGCCCAGTTGATCAAGTAAAGTGATCGACCAAGTGAATAGATTGATCTCGCTTTATTGCGAGCTCAACGAGATAGACAGGAACCGACATGAGCGATACACAGAAACTCGATTTTTCAGCGATTAATGAACCGACATTGGCATCCTTTAATCAACAAAAAAATCTGATAAAACGCATGCTCAAAGGCAACAGCGCAACTTGCAGCGACTGTAATAAACCACTAACACTGCAATTACCGCCTAATACTAAAAAGGCACCAAAAAACGCTAAAGCCCCAGGGATTTATTGCGCTAAAGGTTGCACTGATATCGAGCTAGACATGGAAGCCGTAGCGTTAATGCAATAGCATTAATACCCATTTAATGTCTTCATAAAAAAATGACCCTCTTTAGTAAGAGGGTCATTTTTTTCGAGCATTCTTTATTTCAAAACCTAGCGTTATTTAGCCAGCCATTGCTTAACGATTTCTGGGTTACCACAAAGCTGTTCAACCGGTTTATCCCCCGACAGCGCAGCCTCAAATACAGTAAATGGTACATTTGCCCATAAGCTCAACTCAAAGGTAGTATTTTCCGTCACCACGCCTACGCCTTTAGGTGTGCCTGTCATCACAATGTCACCATCATTTAAGCTCATAAACTCACTGACAGCGTTATAAATAGCGTGTGGCTGGTACATCATTAATTGCTGATGACCTAATTGCGTCACGGCATTATCAATGGTTAATTGAAAGCACCAATCTTTGATGTCTGCGGTTATAGCAATAAATTCGCTGAATAACGCCGAACCATCAAAAGCTTTAGAACGCTCCCACGGTAAGCCTTTGGTTTTTAAATTGGTTTGCAGCTCACGCTTAGTCATATCAAGCCCAACACCAACCGCACTAAACTGACCATTATTCACCATAAAGCATAATTCGGCTTCATAATGTAAAGGCTCACCTAAGTGACTACACAAAGTAGTGGTAATGGCTGAGTTTGGTTTAAGGAACACTACCATATCATCAGGAATTTCATTACCGAGTTCGTCAATATGCTCAGCATAATTACGCCCAATACAAATGATTTTTGATGGCGAGACGAGGCGTACTTGCCCATCTGATTGCGTTAGCGAAACGGATTGTAAACTCACATTAACCTCGAATAATTGAAATAGTGATAAGAGTAATCCTTCTAACAATAAAGCGAATTATTTCAAAATAGAACAACGACTCTTTTTAAATCATACCCAAAGCATTATCGCTTGCCTATTAGATTGTGAATGGTTCAATGATATTGCTCATTAATCATAATCAATTGGCACACATGCTCAATATCTATTTGGATTGAAAAAGTAAAATATAACTATAAAAACAAAGGTATATTTCTATTTTTACACAATGCCATTTACATTATTTTAACAACCAACTACTCTAGAGTTTGTCACTATTGGACAAAAATCATGCTTGATTAAGTATTAATACAGTAAGAATGACGTCAAAAAAATAACAATATGAGAGACTAAATGACAATATTCGAATTGACAATCAAACAAAAAATAGCATTAGGATTTGCCTCAATTGGCTTATTACTGCTTGCTGGAAGTAGTTTTTTTTATCATTCCTTGAGTAAAATTCAAACAGCCAATATTAATATCGAAACGTTAGCAGTACCGGTACAAAACCAGTCAAATGCCTTACAAATTACCTTATTAAAAATGGCTAAAACCGGCAGTTTAGCTTATTCACAAATCGATAATGACAATATTGACCTCAGTTATAAGCAGTTCAAGCAATTGCAACTAGAGTTCAGAGAGGTATTAAAGACATTATCGGCAAAAGTTGCTGATCAACCCACAATGCTTCAGTCATTAACTCAAGCTCAAAAATCATACCAGCAGTACGAACAGCAATCGCACATCATGTTCAGCGCTAAACTTGAAATAGGACAAAACCGCGGCAGCTTCAGCACGTTAAAACAACAATTTGATAATGTTCGAATTAATGCCAGTAATAATATGATTGATTTAGAACTGATAGAAGCCCCGTCGGGCGAGCAGCAGTTATTAAACGAAGTCATTGGCGGCGGAGTACGCATCGACGATATGCTATTTACTCTGGGCAATACCATGACGGAACTTGGCCGATTAACCTCTGTTGATACCGTTAATATTCATAAACAAGATGTGGCTATGTTATTGGGTAATATTACGGTTAATGGCAACTACTTAACCCAACAAGCAGAGCCTTTGGGGGCAACTGCGCTATTTGTAGATTTTGACACCAACTTGCAAGGAATTAAAAACTTCACTGATAACCCCGGTAGCTTGTATCTCGCGCAACAAAATGTCGTCAATCAGCAGCGCTTAGCTGAGAATAGTAACCTGCAAGCCAACACCTTTTTTGATGCCACTAACAATCAGTTAGATCAATTAGTAAAGCTTGCCAATGAAAGGTTCCATCAATTACAAATGGTTGCGATTGATGAAGTGAGTACCGCACAAACTTTTGCTATTACAATGGCAGTGGTGTTTGTGTTAATGGCGATGTTTATCTATTACTTTACCTCAAAAGCCATGTTAGGCCCTCTACAAGCCATTAACAGTGCATTATCGCGCATTGCCAGCGGTGATTTATCTCGGCGATTAACCAAACGAAATAATGATGAATTTGGCGAGCTGATGGATAACATCAATAAACTGTCTGACGATCTAACTAATTTATTGCAAGCCATTAGTCGTGATGCACACTTACTAGATGAATCCGCTCTTCGCTCGCAAGCGCAAAGCGAGACAATATCCCATTCGGCCGCCGGACAAATTAACAATATTAATCAAGCTAAGCAGCTTGCAGAGCAAATACATCACAGCTCAAATCAAGTCAATGAGCAAGCTTCAGAATCTGAACAACATGTTAAATTAGCCTCTTCGCAAGGAGTACAAATAAAAACCATTGCTAATGATAACCGTTTCCGTATTGAAGCCTTATCAACCAGCTTGCGCGACTCAGTCGAGACCATGGCAAAGCTCAGTCAACACAGTGATAATATTGGTGGGATTTTAACCACCATCAGTGCGATTGCCGATCAAACTAATTTGTTGGCCTTAAATGCCGCGATTGAAGCCGCTAGGGCCGGTGAGCATGGGCGTGGATTTGCCGTTGTTGCTGATGAGGTGCGTTCATTAGCCTCTAGAACGCAATTAGCAACCGCCGAAATTCAAACCATGATTAGTGCCTTACAACAAGAAACAACCTATGCCGTGACAGCCATCTCACAAGGGCAAATACAAGCCAGTGAATGTGTAGAACAAAGCCAGTCGTTGCATGATGCAATCGAACAAATAGAGGCGGCGCTTAGCACCATTAATGGCATGAGCCAAAGCATTACTCATGCAGCCAATGAACAAGTAAGCCATAGCCAACAAATAGAGCAAACGATGACTCAAACAGCCGATTCAGCAGAACAAAATGCCCATGAGTCAGCTTCAATGACACAGCAAAGCCAGCAATTAAATCAATTAGCTCACTCACTTACCACCTCTGTTGAACGCTTTACACTCTAATCAGTAGCGTAATAAAATCTTTAGTAAGAGACACAATAAAATAGGCCAGTAATCGCAATGATTTCTGGCCTATTTTGACTCTGTAAAAGATGCTGTGGTGTATCGTCTATTTCTTACCTAAGGTCCCTACAGCAAAGCGCCTGATAATAGATCGAACCATTAACACTGACTGGCCCAATTCACTACTGTTATGTAGCGATTTTTCTGATGAAGCTTTAGTAATTTCTGCAGAATCAGCAATATCAATAATTTGCTGATTAATATGCTCAGCAACAGCACTCTGCTGCTCTACCGCCGCAGACATATCTAAAGTAAGTTGGGTGATTTGTTCAACGGATTGGTTAATCGACGCTAATGCATTACGTGTTTTATCAACAATTTCAACACCTTTACTGGCCGCTTGTTCACCACTAACCGACACTTGAACGGCATTACTGGCTCGCTTCGTTAATACGCTCACAATGCTGTGAATTCTGTCGGTGGATTCGCGGGTTTTCAGTGCTAGGGAGCGCACTTCATCTGCAACAACGCTAAAGCCACGACCTTGTTCTCCCGCCCTAGCAGCTTCAATCGCGGCATTTAAGGCCAACAAATTAGTTTGGTCGGCAATACTCGAAATCAGGCTGGCGGCTTGTCCTATCTCACTTGTAGATTCAGATAACTCGCGTACTGTTTTGGCGATATCCGCGACAGAGAGATTTAACTCATCAATAGATTGCTTAGCTTCATTAGCCAGTTGAGCCCCTGCATTAACATTGTCTAACGCTTCTTTTGCACTATAAGCATTACGTTCAACGTTCGCGGACACTTCTTGGATAGCAGTGGACATTTGGGTAATTGCCGAGGCAATTTGTTGTGTTGCTCCACTTTGTAAGCTCACCGCTTTAGCCGTTGACTCAGCCTCTATTTGGGTGTGTTCGACAATGCCATCTAATGATTTTGCAGCATCTTCAATCCGCGTCATCGCAGTACGACAACGGGCAACTTCGCAACCCAACGCTAATTTTGCCTGCGCTTTGGCGCCAAAGTCAGCAAAATAGGTTTCTGCAACAATGAGATCTGTAAACGAATTAGGATTAAGTTGGACCACTTCATACCAATCTTGTTGCTGTTTATAGCCCAACCATGCCGTTGATACTACAAGCGTGAATAACCCTATTGCACCAGGGAGAACGCCCCAAAATTCAGTTAATACAAGGGAAAAAATAAACATGGGTAACCAAGCCGGTAATAATTTAATGACTTGATGTTTTATTTTTGCATGAAGTGGTCTTGGTGACTTTTTAGCTTTTATTCTAGCATAAGCCGCTTCAGCACGGGCAATTTCGCTTGGTAATGCAGTCACCCTAACGGACTCGTAACCGGCGACTTTATTATTATCAAATACTGGCGTAACAAATGCACTAACCCAATAATAATCACCATTTTTACGGCGATTCTTAACCAGCCCCATCCACACTTTACCACTAGAGATACATGCCCACATATCCTTAAATACTTCACTTGGCATATCAGGATGACGCACAAGATTATGTGGCTTACCAATCAATTCATTTTTGTCGAAGCCGCTGACGTCAACAAAAGCATCATTGCAGTAGATAATATGACCGCGCAGATCGGTTCCTGAAATTAAACGAACATCATCATCGAAGTGGTACTGATTAAGGGTAATGGGTTGATTATTGCGCATAGGCACTGACATCCTTGTCTCGGTATAGTGAATAAGAAAACTCATTAATGCTATCTGTTACACCAAAGGTGCATAGACAGAACTTCCATTTAATAAGGTGGTTGAGAAATGTCATCACTAATGTGAGTGTGCCATATCCCTATTTATTATAAGTCATTATAGTTTGATATGTATTTGAAAATTGTCAATTAAATAATTAATTTAACCCTAATACTTACCACTCGCACAGTGATATAGATAAATTCTGCTAAGACGTTTCTCTCGATTTACCCAAGCGACTACCCAGGGCAGAGCTTAACAGGTTAACTGCAAAAGTGAGTTATTACTTAAGGGGATATAGTGGTGAAGGCTTAATATGTGAGGCAATGTATTGCCCCACATATTAATTTGACGCTCAAATGATCCAAGTCGTGCTCTCAATCAGCTAACAATATTCAATTTGAGCAGCAACAGGGCCATTTACACAAAACAAACATCAATGTACAAATGTATTAAGCGTATTCTTGCATAAAATCGTCAAGGTTATCGTTGATGATTTCTATCTCGTCACCGCTAAATTGCGCAATATGAAACAAGGCTTCGCCTTCATTGGTCACGGGAATATTACTGTTGCCAATAATAATTCCGTCTGTCGGCGCTAGCAATGGCAATGGTTCACCACCCAAAGGGTTAACGATATTGGCTAACACCTGCCCTTTAGAGACGCGCTCACCCAATTTAAGCTTAATATTTACTAATCCATCAGACTCACTACGGACCCAATAACTGCGGCTGGCATTGACGCTGGTACTTTTAGTTTTAATTTTGCCTTTAGTCATACTTAAACAGCGCATCACATTGATAACACCATTAACGCCAGATTTAATCGACATATCACTAAAGCGCAGTGCTTCACCTGCTTCATATAAAATACAAGGAATATTCAGGCTGTTGGCATAACCACGCATTGAACCCTCACGTGCTTTTGATGACATTATCACCGGAGCACCAAAGGCATTTGCCATGTCGAGCATCACTTCATCGTCGGTGTCACAACGGATCTGCGGTAAATTATCGCGATGGATAGCACCAGTATGCAAATCGACAATGTGGGTTGCACGTTTCACTAAAATACTGCTGAATAAATGGGCTAAACGACTCGCTAGCGCACCTTTAGCAGAGCCCGGAAAACAGCGATTTAAATCGCGACGATCCGGTAAATAACGAGATTGTTGAATAAAACCAAACACGTTAACGATGGGAACAATTAATAGGGTTCCCGTTAAGGTTTTAGCATTAACACGACCGAGCAAACGTCGACATATTTCAATGCCATTTAACTCATCACCATGGATTGCTGCACAAACCAATAAAACAGGTCCCGCTTTAGTGCCGTGAAACACTTCAACGTGCAAATCCATCGGTGTATCGTTATACAGTTTTGCTGCGGGCAATTTGACACTTTGTTGAGTGCCTGCCGCTACGCTAACATCACCGATAACAAACGGTTCATGCTTTTTTACCATTAACCAACACCTTTCGTTTTTGAACTGGTGGATTTAACGTTTTTCTCAATAAACTGAATGATTTTTTCAGCAACATCAATGCCGGTAGCTTTTTCAATACCTTCAAGACCAGGAGATGAGTTAACTTCCATCACTAATGGACCGTGTTTAGAACGTAAAATATCTACGCCAGCAACATTTAAACCCATTGTTTTAGCGGCACGTAACGCGGTTGAGCGCTCTTCAGGCGTTAATTTAACAATGCTAGCAGAACCACCACGGTGTAAATTAGAACGGAACTCGCCAGGTAATGCTTGGCGTTTCATCGCGGCAATCACTTTGTCACCAATAACAAAACAACGAATATCTGCACCACCGGCTTCTGCGATATATTCTTGCACCATGATATTAGCTTTTAGGCCCATAAAGGCTTCAATAACAGATTCAGCCGCTTTGCGAGTTTCAGCTAAGACAACACCAATACCTTGGGTTCCTTCAAGTAGCTTAATCACACAAGGGGCGCCACCGACCATGTCTAATAAATCGGGGATGTCTGCCGGTTTATTGGCAAAACCTGTTACTGGTAAACCAATATTTTTACGTGATAATAGTTGCAATGAACGTAACTTATCACGTGAGCGAGTAATCGCGACCGACTCATTTAATGGATGTGTTCCCATCATCTCAAACTGGCGCAATACCGCGGTGCCATAAAAGGTGACAGATGCGCCAATACGCGGAATAACCGCATCAAATTTTGGCAGTTCTTCACCGCGAACATGGATGCTAGGCGCATTCATGTTGATGTTCATATAACACTTTAATGGGTCAACAATATTGACAATATGACCACGAGCTTCAGCAGCTTCTTTTAACCGACTTGTCGAGTATAAATTCTTATTTCTCGACATTATTGCAATATGCATTTGTTATTCTCCTGCTAGAAATGATTCTGCTGAATTAACCAAAAAACGCCCTTCTAATGCGCGGCGTCCCAATAACATTCTAAATTTCATGTGATCTCTATTGGTTAACGTCAGTTCGATGTCAAAAAGTTGATCACCGATTAAGATCGGCGTTTTTATCACGTAGCGTTTCGTTACATGACCACCAGAGTCACTAACATCTCGGCGATCAAATACATGAAATTCACAGACGACTTCACGATCTGAACCTTGGTCAGGATGAAGCCAGACTCGAACCCATTTTTGGTTTTCTTTTTGAAACGGTTTTATTTTGAACGCATGTAAACAAGATGTTTTTGCGCCAGTATCCACTTTGATTTTGACTCTTTCGTTGCCAATATCAGGAAAAGTGCCCCATTCACGCCAACCCACAATACCGAGGGAATGTTCAGTCATGGTCTATCCTTTCTTGTAGAGGAATTATTCATTCCAAAGTGTTATCTTTCTATAAATTCAATATTTGAGCAGACGCCACAATTAAGTTTTTGATTGCACTGCTCAACGTATACGCTTTGTTAACCAAACGTTAACCGACAAAGTTTTTGTCAAAAATATAGCCTTCAAAACAATTTTAACACCAACACTTTATTTATATCAAACTAACATTAACAACATATCTAAAAAAAATTTCTATGTCAGTAAGTTACAACAACAACACGACCACACCTAAAGCGCCAAAAACTAACGTTTACCTTGTTTTTTAATACAAAAAATACAGAGTTAACATTTAAATGTTCAAATAACGTGCACAATATTAATGGCTTAAATCAACCCTAGCTATTTCACTCAGAGTAGACATTGTTTAACATGATAGCCAAATTATAACATTAATATCTGCATCGCTATTGTAAAAAAAAGGTACCGTCATGTTCAGTCAACATAGTTTCGATTTTTTAAACAGTCTAGCAGTTAACAACGATAGAGAATGGTTTAAAGCCAACCAACAGCAATACGAAGATCAAGTGAGAACGCCAGCTTTACAGTTTATAGAAGCCATGCAAGGGCCTATTTTAGGTTTGTCGCCACGATTCATCGCCGTGGCTAAAAAAGTTGGCGGCAGTCTAATGCGCCCACAACGCGACAGTCGCTTTAGCAAAGATAAAACGCCTTATAAAACCAATGTCGGCATTCAGTTTAAACACTTTCAAGCCAAAGATGTCCATGCTCCGGGGTTTTATGTTCACATCGCTAATGATGAATGCTTCATTGCCGCGGGTATTTGGCACCCAGAATCAAAAGATCTCAATGCCATTCGTCATTGTATTGATGAAAACCCTAATGCTTATCAAAAAGCATTAACTCAACTATCACAAGCAGGATTTGAATTAACGGGAGATAGTTTAATTAGACCTCCACGAGGATTTGATAAACATCACCCAATGATTGCCGAGCTCAGGCGAAAAGACTTTATTGCCATCAAACCAATTAGTTCAGAACAAGTATGTCAGGCTGATTTTGTTGAATTTTGTGCACAAGAATATCAACATACCCGCGCGCTAATGGCCTATCTATGTTTTGCATTAGATTTAGACTTTTAGTGAGAGTGAATCATAACATCATCATAGAAGCGTCGTTTCGACGACGTGAATAAGCGTATTTAACCTGAACTCGGGATAAGGAATGAACTTAGCTATTTAAAATCAGCATGTTAACCAAGCTCACTTTCAAGCTTGTCATTTGTTATGCTAGCAAGGCGAATTGACGCGTCAATAGCTAGCCTATAGTAAGTCGATTCAACACAATTAGCAGGACAAAGGGCTGTTTGAAAGGCGTTTATTATCCCGAGCTCAGGTTATTTAACACAGAACGCGGGTGATAACCTTTGAGAATTATTTATTATTACAAGATTGTCGCTAAGGTATGATGTCATTTTGGCCAACATAGTTTTAGCTCATCATTTAGATAAGCCGTGTTAAACTAGCAAGAAATAGTCCCCTGTACAGCATCGGTTATGTGCTGTGCGGCAATATCAGGTCAATTCATGAGTCATAATATTCCCGCCATGTCTAACGCAACCACATCAGACGAGACACATGCGCAAGAAATAGCTGCGACGACACCAGCACAAAAGCGAGCCCTAAGTTATTCAACCACTATTGAGACACTGTTTAATCAGGTTATGAGTACCAACATGCCTGCCGATCGAATCATTGGCCAATATTTTCGTGAACATAAAAAACATGGGTCAAAAGATAGGCGAGTGATCCGCGAAAGTTTGTTTGGTCTATTTCGCTGGTGGGGCTGGTTAAAGCAATTAAATTCAAGCCAAAAACACACTACATGGTTTCAACAGCTAAGCACATGCGCGATGTTGGAACAACATGAATGGAATGACGTTACTACTGCCTGGAATGACTTCGCAAGTTGGCCTCAAACCCGCCCGGACCAGGTTGAACTGATAAATACCCCTTCATTAAATGACAAATTAACCGCCTTTATTAATGTAAGTGGCATTGATACCTGTCAACTAACCCAGTTGTTACCAAAATGGTTTTGGCAACTTTGCCCTATTGATGATGTTGATCAATATGCTGTTGTTAATGCAATGAGCAGTCGACCTCCGATCTGGGCTCGTGCACAAACATTATCAACAGAAAAAGTGATCGAATCTCTTCGACAAGCGGGCGTTGAAGCAAAAGCGAATAGTTACTTTTCTGATGCCATAAATTTAGGTCATAAAAGTATTAATCTAAATGAAATAAATGTTTATAAACAAGGTTATCTTGAAATCCAAGATTTAGCCTCGCAAGTAATTGGTCAAATTTGTCAACCAAGTAACCATGAAAAATGGTGGGATGCTTGTAGTGGTGCTGGCGGCAAAACACTGCAATTATATTCATTAATGTTGCAGCAAAGCTCTGCCTTAACGGGCTGTATTATTGCATCTGATATTCGAACTAAACCGTTGGAAGAGCTACGCAAGCGTGCCAAACGTGCAGGTTTTGATAATATTAGTGTTGCACCTTGGAAAGGCGACGTATTGCCCGTAGATGCGAATACCTTTGACGGAGTGTTAGTCGATGCACCCTGTAGCTGCACAGGTACTTGGCGTAGAAATCCAGATATGCGATGGCTTGATGATGCCAGTGCAGTAACAGATAAACCGATGCTACAACTAGCCATTTTACGACGTAGCGCAGTGGCAGTAAAAGTAGGCGGTAAATTGGTTTATGCTACGTGCTCTTTATCACCTAGTGAAAATGAACAAATTGTAAAAGACTTTTTATCAGAAACATCCGAGTTTGAACTTGAACCGGTCATCCATCCTTTTACTGGGCAACCGTGTAATATGCTGACAATTTGGCCTCAGCAAGCTAACAGTGATGGCATGTTTGTCGCAAAAATGCGCCGCAAATAGTACGCCTAGCCGTAAGAGAATTAAAATTTCCCACTAAAAAGCCATCAAGTCGATGGCTTTTATTATTGCGAGCTAATGGTTAACGGGCTATTTTCGATGTAGGCGTAATATTAATTCAGCTTCTGCTTTAGGTAACTCACACTCTTGCATTAACTCTTCAATACCGGCCCCCAAACCCACCATTTTTACTGCCCTAGAATATAATTTGGCTTGAGGGTCTTGCTGGCTAGCTTCTTCCAACATGTCAAATTGCTTGGAGAGTTTTTTCTCTAATTCGACAACTCGCCTTCCTACACCAATAGTACCACTGCGCAATTCGTGTAGTTCACGTTTAACAGCTTCCCGCTGACGGTCGCTTTCTTTTACTAGCACTGTTAGGGCATTAACTTTAGTCTTTAATTTACTCGACTGTTTTTGTAAGTAAAGTACCAAACCAAGACATGCAATAACATACACTAAAGCCGCAATTAGAAATTCATCACCCATTAACATACCTTTGTTGCTTCAACCAAAAAAACAAAATTAAAGCCAAAACAAAAAGCCAACAGTAATTCGGTTGGCTTTTTTCATCAGATTACGATTAAATTTGTGTTAACTCTACCCACTCATCATCAGATAATAATTTATCCAAGTCGACTAGAATCAATAATTCGTTATCGCGGTTGCTGACGCCTTGAATATATTTAGCGCTTTCTTCAGTGCCCACATTCGGCGCGTTATCAATTTCTGAGCGACGTAAATAAACCACTTCAGCGACACTATCAACTAAAATCCCGATCACTTGTTTTTCAGCTTCAATAATAACCACTCGAGTAGAATCATCCAGTTCGGCTGATGGCAAACCAAAACGTGAACGAGTATCGATAACCGTTACCACGTTTCCGCGTAAGTTAATAATACCTAAAACATAATCTGGTGCACCTGGTACAGGAGCAATTTCGGTGTAACGTAATATTTCTTGAACTTGCATTACGTTAATACCGTAGGTTTCATTATCTAGCTTAAATATAACCCATTGTAATACTAAATCGTCTTTAGCTGCAGTAGCCGCTGCTACACTTCTAGAATTGCTCATAGTTAACCTCGGTCAATCGAATCCTGACAACCTAAACCTGCATCAAGCATTTTGATTAATGCTTGAACATGTAAAATGCCACACATTTGTTGTTTTACTACCCCAGCAAGCCAAGGACGCTTACCCGGTTTCTCACGCCAATTGACGTGTGATTTATCTATTTTAACGGCGTTAACTAACGATTCGCACGTTAATCCCCACTGACTATCTTCAAGCATAACAAGATATTGATAATTTACTGTCTGTGCTAATTCTGGAGTATATTTTTCAGGCATCACCCACGCGCACGTATCAACCACATTTATTTTAGTATCTCGGTGGGTTTGCACCCCTTTAAACCAAGATGGCCTACCGATAAGATGGCTTATCTTCTCTATTTTTATAATCCCACCCAAACTCACCAATGGCACAGCGAGTGTTAACCCTGCTACATTGAAGAATAACACCTGAAATTCATCTTCAAGTAACTCTTGCAAATCATGAGTAATACTGGGCGGTTGGTGTCCAACCTGAGTCTGTGGCGCATTGTGCTCTTGCGTCGGCGAATTCTCTACCAACTGTTCATGCTTAATAATAGCGTCTTTTATATCAGCATGTGAACTTTCGTTATTGTTTATATCGACTAACGGCTTGATTTCTTTATTCGTTAATTCTGTTTGTTGTATTTTTGCACGACTAATGCCAACTTCAGGCTCAATATGAGTGATAGCCTGACGAACTCGTTCTGCACTGGCTTTAATCTGTTGCGTTAAATCGGTTTCTACTCTGGGTTTAGACACAGCAGATAATAATTTTTCAAGTGCCTGTTTATCGACACTGGTAGTTGGCTCTGCATATTGCCTAGCAATGACAGGAGAGGCTTTAGATGATGTTAGTTGTGAATAATGTGCCGATAACGTCATTTCAGCCGACATACGAGTCGGTTTGTCGTCGTTAATAATTGACACTTTATCGGTGATGTCATTAACGGAATTAACAGAAAGACTTGGTTTTACCTCAAGGCTTTGCTCAGTAATCGGTTTAGGCGATTCCTGTAATAAAAGACTGAAATAATCAAAAACAGTTTCATCAACCGATTTTGACATGAGTAAACTCCTGAGAAAATAAAAAATCCAGCAGACGATTATATGCTTTTACACCTCGGCTACTGGTTGAATAATGTGATGCGGGTAAATGAGCCAAACTTGCATCTCTAAATTTTGTATCTACAGGTATTACATCATTAGGCCACAGTGTTGAAGCATATTTATCCTGCAAAAATTGTAACGCTATTGGGGACGCTTTAGTGCGCTTGTCATACATTGTAGGTAATACGGTATAGCTATAACGGGTTTTCTTAGAACGCCCCATTATTTCCATGGTTTTCACCATACGTTCGAGTCCTTTTATCGCCAAAAACTCAGTCTGAACAGGAATAATAATGTGATGACTTGCTGCTAATGCATTAACCATTAACACCCCTAATACTGGCGGACAATCGATAATAGCAACATCATATTTATCTTCAAGCAATGACAATAAGTTACGTAACACCAACCCCATTCCTTCTTGATGACCTAGTGACCTATCAAGTGTCGCTAACGCCATATTAGCCGGAATGATATCAAGCCCTTCAATTTGAGTTGGAAGCACATTTTGTAAAATAAACTCTTGGGTCAGTGTTTGATGATTCAAAAAAACATCATAAAGCGAGCAAGGCACTTCGTCTGAATCAATACCTAAGTAATAGCCCAATGAAGCATGAGGATCGGTATCGATTATCAACACTCGTTGGCCACGTTTAACCAATGCTCCGGCTAAACTGGCTACTGTGGTGGTTTTACCTACCCCACCTTTTTGGTTAGCTACCGTCCATACTTTCAAAGAAGCCTCTCAACTCATTATAATGATATTGTTATGGTAAATTGACTACTGCTTGTGTTGTTTATCATCGCGGGTTGTTACACGGATGCCACCATTAGGTAAACGGATCACTTTAACCCCCTGAGCATCTTCTGACACTATGACTTCTTGATCATTTTGTTCAGCAAAAACATCAGTATCGTGCTCTACCTTATCAATATCAGTAAGCGGTGCATCATCTAAAGAACCCGGACCAAACAGCACACTTTGTGCTTGTTTTTTTCCTGCTGACGCTATGATTGCTTGAGTTTGTTCAGGATGTTGAGTTAACCAATTAGCAATATTCGCGGCCTGATCATCGGGTACCATCAATAACACTTGAGACGCCGTTAATCGTGCTACATCCTGCTCTAATAACGTCACTTTTTGATCAGCGTCAATATACAAACCCGCTAATACTACTATGGCAATAAAGGACAAAAAAAATCCCAGTTTTTGCTTGGTCTGCAATGAGTATTCTGGCTTAGCCACGACTAGACTCTTTTAAAATAGCTTCAGCCATATTATCTAATGAAATAGAGTGAGTTGCGATACCGGTTGATGCTACAGCTTGAGGCATACCATATACCACGCAGCTTGCTTCATCCTGCGCCCAAATAGTGGCACCGACAGACTTTAACATTCTGGCACCTTCTCTACCGTCTGCGCCCATTCCCGTTAATACAACCGCTAAAACATCACCGCCAAAAGCTTTGGATGCTGATGCAAAAGTAATATCAACACACGGTTTATAGTTCATTTCTTGGGTTCCGGAAATGACTTTAAGTCTTCCAGAAATACCGCTTCGCTCAATCATGAGCTGCATGCCTCCGGGCGCCAAATAGGCACAACCAGGGCGCATGGCATCACCATTTTCAGCTTCTTTTACCTCAATTTTACACAAGGTATTTAAACGAGCTGCAAAGGCTGGAGTAAACGCCGCAGGCATATGCTGTATCAACACTATGGGATGAGGATAATTTGCAGGAAATGCAGTTAATACTTTCTGTAATGCTACTGGCCCACCGGTTGAAGTCCCGATGAGTAACAATTTATATTGCTTACCACTGGCCCGAATAGACGATATTGAAGACGTTGTCGGATTAGCGCTCTGACGATCTGCTAAGGTTGTGGATAAACTGGAACGAGTCGCTACAGGCGTTGTTGTGGAAGCTAAACGGCTGCTTAGCGGACGACGAGGCGTGTTGATATCTGGAGCCGCAATCGTTGAACGACGAGATTCTGGTAATGAAGTAGGTGTTAACGAACTTGGCCGATATATCCTACGTCGACCTAATGCTTTAATTCGTTGCTGTAACAAAAGAATCGCATCGTCTTTATTGGTTGCTATATCTTCAAAACGTTTTGGCAAAAAATCTAGTGCACCGGCTTCTAACGCATCAAGTGTCGCTTTAGCACCATCATGAGTTAACGATGAAAACATTAAAATGGGAGTAGGATTATTAGCCATAATTTCACGGACAGCAGTTATACCGTCCATCACAGGCATTTCAATATCCATCGTAATGACTTGAGGCTTTAACTTTGCAGCCATATCAACAGCTTCTTTGCCATTAACAGCAACGGCAACGACTTCGAGATCAGGATCTTGATTGACAATCTCACTGACTCGACGTCGAAAAAAGCTAGAATCATCTACAACTAGTACTTTTATGGCCATTTAATTCCTTAAATAATGGAACTTTTATTTTTATTTTATTTTTTTGCTTTTAGCGTAATGTTTTAGCAGTCCTGGCACATCTAAAATCAGTGCAATACCACCATCGGATGTAATTGTCGCACCCGCCATACCTGGAGTACCTTGTAACATACTGCCAAGCGGTTTAATGACCACTTCTTCTTGTCCAATCAATGCATCTACAACAAAACCAATTTGCATAGTGCCAAGCTGAACAATAACCACATGACCATGCTTCTTATCACCATGTTTAAAGGTTGATTTTTTACTGTGCAGCCAATGTTCTAGGTAAAATAATGGCACGGCCTTATTACGGAAAATCACCGTCAATTGACCATCGACTATATTGGTTTTTGTTAAATCTAAATTAAAGATTTCATTCACACTTGATAATGGTAGTGCAAAAACTTGATTAGACACATCAACCATCAATGTCGGCATAATAGCCAAGGTTAATGGCACTTTAATTTCGAGAACAGTACCCTTACCTTTCATTGAGTCAATATAAACAGTACCGTTAAGTTGGTTGATGCGGGTTTTCACCACATCCATGCCTACTCCACGGCCTGAAATATCTGAAATTTCAACTTTGGTTGAAAACCCTGGGGCAAAAATCAAATTGTAAGCTTCGTTATCGGTCATTCTCGAAGCGGCATCTTCATCAAGCACACCACGACTTATCGCAATTTGTTTTAGCTTCTCAGGGTCCATTCCCGCGCCATCATCCTCAATTTTAAGCAGGATGTGGTCACCTTCTTGGCTAGCCGATAAGGTAATGGTACCGGTTCGAGATTTACCGCTAGCTTCACGAGTTATCGGCATTTCGATACCGTGATCGACTGAGTTTCGAACTAAGTGGACTAAAGGATCGGCTAACGCTTCAACTAAGTTTTTATCAAGATCGGTTTCTTCACCAATCATGATTAAATCAATTTCTTTATTTAAGGTACGGGCTAAATCACGGACAACACGCGGGAAACGACCAAAAACTTTCTTAATCGGTTGCATGCGGGTTTTCATCACCGCACCTTGTAAATCAGCCGTAACCAAATCCAGGTTTGCTAGCGCTTTGGACATCTCCTCGTCTTCACGATTAATGCCTAAACTAACCAATCGGTTACGCACTAACACTAACTCACCAACCATATTCATGATTTGATCTAAACGAGCAGTATCAACACGAACCGTTGTTTCACCTTGTGGGACAGACGCCGCTTTAGCAGGTGTTTTGTCTTTTACAGGTTCAACCTTTGGAGCAACTACAGGGACTGATGTCGCTACTGGTTTAACAACAGGAGCTGGGCTAACTTTTGCTGCTTGCACAGGAGCAACGGCTTTAGAAGGTTGAGCTGGAGGAGGCGTTTGCGATTTAGCAACTGGCGCAGTACCTTTTCCGTGTAATTCATCTAAAAGACGTTCAAATTCATCGTCAGTTATTTCATCAGAATCAACAAGGGGTTCAACAATAGGCGTTGCAGCAGGCTTAGTTGGAGCTGCAGGTTTGGTTTTAGCTTCAAATGAACCTGAGCCATGCAATTCATCTAATAATGCTTCAAACTCATCATCAGTGATTTCATCGCTACTACTTGCGGCAGGCTTTGAATCAATATTGTCTTTTTTTACTTCAGAAGGTTTAGCTGCAACAGGACTTTTACCCGGACCATGTAAGGCATCAAGCAACGCCTCAAATTCTAACTCATCAATGTCATCAATACTGCCAGTGTCAGATGCTTCCGCTGAGGGAATGCTAATATCTTCGACATATTCAGGATCACTGAATTCAACAATATTTTCAATTGGTTCTGGCTCATCTGCCGACATTTCTGAAGGTAATGGCGCTCCTGAACTTAATAATTTGAGTTTAGCAAGTAATGCAGAATCCGCAGGGTCTTGTGATTCTCCCTGTTGAGTTTGAGCAAACATGGAATTAATTGCGTCGACCGCTTGCAAAATAATATCCATTAATTCTGCATTTACGCCACGTTTACCGGTGCGTAATAAATCGAACGTGTTTTCAGCTTCATGACACACGTCAACCATCGGTTTTAGACTTAAAAAACCAGCCCCACCTTTAACAGTATGGAATCCACGGAAAATAGCATTGAGTAAATCACTGTCATCAGGATTATTTTCAAGAGCAACTAGCTGCTCCTGTAGAAGCTCTAAAATCTCGCCAGCTTCAATTAAAAAGTCCTGGAGTATCTCTTCATCAACATCAAAAGACATTAAATTGACTCCTAATTAGAAACCCAGACTTGATAGCAGATCGTCTACTTCATCTTGACCTGTCACCACATCTTCACGCAGTTCAGCATGCATGATGGGACCTTCTGCTTCTATTTTATTTTCGTTTATAGTTGGCAATGATTCAGTAGTATGATCTCCGAATACCGTTAGCATTGAGACCAGATTACTTTCTACTTCACGAACTAAATCAATCACTCGACGGATCATTTGCCCCGTCAAATCTTGGAAGTCTTGCGCCATCAAAATTTCATTTAATAACTCGCGAAGACGATTAGAATCATTTTCACTATGTAACATAAACTGCTGAACATCATGACAAAGTGACTTAAACTCACCCATTTCTATGTCACGACGCATCAATTTATCCCACATTGGCGTCACTGATTGTATATTGCTAATGATGGTATCGGCCAAAGGTAGACATTCTTCAACTGCATCCATGGTTTTATTTGCAGCTTGTTCTGTCATGTCGATAACATAGTTCAATCTTTCTTTAGCATCTGGTATTTCGGTATTGGCTAATTCAGATAAACGGTTATCAACTTGAAAATCTTTTAGTGCACTATGGAGTTGTCGAGTTAGCTTACCGACTTCTTCAAAAAGCTCACGCTGCAATGGCGTTGCAAGCTCTCTGATCATTTCATCGGCTTTATCTTGTTGACCCAAGGTAAGCAATTCAACAAGTTCTTGGGCCTGTTCGAGAGTGATTAACCCCGATATTGATGCCTGCATGACTTATCCTTGCTTATGCGAGTCGTTCAAAGATTTTGTCTAACTTTTCTTTTAACGTAGCTGCGGTAAAAGGTTTTACGACATAACCATTTACACCGGCTTGCGCTGCAGCAATAATCTGTTCACGCTTAGCTTCTGCAGTTACCATTAGCACAGGTAAATGCTTTAACGAATCATCTGCACGGATTGCTCTAAGTAAATCAATACCTTGCATTCCAGGCATATTCCAGTCTGTTACCACAAAATCAAAATCGCCTTTTTGTAACATAGGTAGGGCTGTTGAGCCATCATCTGCTTCTTGGGTATTATTAAATCCCAAATCTCGCAACAAGTTCTTAATGATACGCCTCATTGTTGAAAAATCGTCAACAATAAGAATCTTCATATTCTTGTCCAAGGTTTCCTCCGGTGAGCTGACACTCGTTTGCTCTAGATAAGTTATTATTCTTGTGTCCAATGCTTGAGTTTCGCTTTTAATCTGAGCATTGCCTGACTTAATATCTGGCTTACTCGCGATTCGCTAACTTCAAGGATGGCACCGATTTCTTTTAAATTTAATGCTTCGTCGTAATACAACGACAACACTAATGCATCTCTTTCTGGCAATGTCTTAATTGCTTCAACCAATGCAGATTGGAATTGAATTTCAGCAAGCGAGTCAAAGGTTTCATCTGGCGTTTCGTTGTCTGTGATTAACACATCTTGCGACACGCCAAGGTCTTCTATGCCTATGATTTTACCAACAGAAACATCATTTAAGATATGATGGTATTCATCGAGAGACATATCAAGTTTTTCAGCAATTTCTGTATCATTGGCATCTCTTCCAAGCAGTTGCCCCAATTCATCAATTGCATGTGCTACTAAACGATTATTACGATGAACTGAGCGCGGAACCCAGTCACCACGTCGAATTTCATCTATCATTGCACCACGAATTCTGATGCCTGCAAAGGTTTCAAACTTAGCCCCTTTACTGTTATCAAATTTAGATGAGGCCTCAAGTAACCCCATCATCCCAGCTTGTAATAAATCATCAAGTTGCACCGATGCTGGTAATCTTGCCAGCATATGATGAGCAATTCTTTTTACCAACGGTGCATACTGTTCAACAATAGACGTTTTGTTATCGAACTGAGTATACGCGGCGGCTTTATTCACTCGTTCTTCCTTCTTGTATCGGCTTACGTTGTACAAGACGTTCAACAAAAAACTCTAAATGACCACCTGGCTGTTGTGGAACTGGCCAAGTCATAATTTTATTGGCTAATCCATGATAAGCGATAGCTGAAGGCGACTTAGGATACGCTTCAACAACTAACTTTTGCTTACGAACAGCTTTACGTAAATTTTCATCGAATGGTATTGTTGCCACTAATTCTAAAGCAACATCTAAAAATCTATCCGTCACTTTACTGAGTTTAGCAAATAATTCCATACCTTCTCGTAAACTACGTACCATATTTGCCACAATTTTGAAGTGGAACACACCATGTTCACGACTTAAAATTTTAATCAGCGCATAAGCATCAGTAATTGATGTTGGTTCGTCGCAAACGACTATCAATACATCCTGTGATGCACGAGAAAAACTCAGCACCATGTCTGATATACCAGCAGCAGTATCCACAATTAAAATATCGAACTGAGTTCGCATTTCACTAAATGCACGGATAAGTCCAGCATGTTGTGCTGGCGACAACTCAACCATCGCTTGAGAACCCGATGTGGCAGGAACAATACCAATACCTTTAGGCCCACGAACAATGATGTCATCTAATTCGGCATCTCCGGACAAAACATGAGATAAATTTTTCTCAGCACGTATCCCAAGCATGACATCGACGTTGGCTAAACCTAAATCGGCATCAAGCACTAATACGCGTTTGCCCTTTTCAGCTAGTGCTACCGCAGTATTAATTGACACACTGGTTTTACCCACTCCGCCTTTACCACCGGATACGGCAATTACTTTAACTTTATCGTTATTTGGTTGATTCATCATACGTAAACCACTTGCTTGATCCCGAGTCATATCTTTACTCAAATGCATAGGCTGTGTCATTAGACCACACTGTGTCTTGTGACGATTGTTGTTCTGTTTCATTTAACGCCGCGAGAGCCTTTTTAGCCAACTCTAACGTATCTGCTACTTTCATGTCCTCAGGAACACGTTGACCGTCAGTAACATAGCTTAATGGTAACTCATTTTGAATCAATACGCTCAATGCACCTGCAATTGATATCGATTCATCTAACTTTGTTAAAATCGCACCCGCTAATGGAATTCGTTTAAAATGTTCTACAGCATCTTGTAACACACGACGTTGACCAGTCGCAGATAAGACTAAGTAGCTCCGAATTGGGATCCTACTATTTGCTGTTAAATTATCCAGTTGCTGATATAAGCGCATATCTCGCTGTCCCATACCTGCGGTATCAATTAATACTAACTTACGATTTCTAAATTGATATAAAATTTGTTCTAATTCGGTTAAATCATGTGCTTGCTTAACCGGACAGCCCATTATTTTGCCATAAGTCGCTAATTGCTCATAGGCACCAATACGATAATGGTCTGTGGTAATCAATGCTACCTGCTCTGGGCCATGATGGGCGGCAAAGCGAGCGGCTATTTTAGCTAAAGAAGTTGTCTTACCTACACCGGTTGGACCAACAAACGCCACAACACCACCACGTTTAACTATATCGTCGCCTTGATTGTCGAGTAAATTGGCTAAACTTTGTGGTAATGCTCTCACTAAATCGGCTGGGGTGTAGTGTTGACTTAGCCCCGCTAGTTTAGCAGCAACGGCTGGAGAAAACTCTGCTGCAATCAATTTACTTTCTAGCATTGCGCCAACAGGATCGGTACGCTTTTTTTGATCTTTCATCAACGATGAAACTTGATGGGTCAATAAGTTACGCAATGAAGCCATTTCTTCGCGCAGAGCATCCATATCAGCAGATTGATTTTTATTGGTTTTTTTAGCTTGCTCTGGTGCCGCTTGCGATTGAAAAGTTGATGCTGGTTTAGCAGACTTTGCCCCTTGTAATTGGCGGGCCCATTCTGGTAAATCCGGTTCATCTTGGCTGACAGACATTTGTTGTGTCATGCGATTATGTTGTTTTTGAAGTAAGGCTTGTAAAGAGTCGGCCTCAGGAGGTGGGTTCACCTTTGATTGAGCTTTCATCACAGGCTTAGCGCCTAATGACACCCTATCGTCACTAACATCCATAAAACCGGTAGTCGGCGCTTGTGATGCGATGGCGGCTTTAGGTTCATCATAATCTACAGCAGCGACAATTTCGATTCCGCCAGTGACTTTTTTATTTGACATAATGACAGCGTCAGAACCTAAGGTTTCTTTTACTTGAGCCAATGCAGCGCGCATATCTTTGGCAAAAAATCGTTTAATTTTCACTTATGCACCTCTATAAACTGACGTTATCACTATTGGCCTACTGCAGAAACAATTCTAATTTGTTTCTCGTCCGGGATTTCCTGATATGAAATCACTCGTAAATTTGGAATAGTGTATTTAACAAATCTTGACAGCGTTGACCTAAGCATACCCGATGTTAATAAAATGGCTGGTTGCCCTACCATTTCTTGCTTCTGTGCAGCGTCTAATAATGACTGCTGCATACGCTCTGCAAGACCAGGTTCAATATTAGGTCCTTCACCGCCAGTCGCCTGCATAGACTTATGCAACATCTGTTCCAACTCTGGCGCCAATGTTATGACAGGGATTTCGAGTTCTGGTCCAGAGATTTCTTGTACGATCATACGTTTTAACGCTATACGCACTGCTGCCGTTAATACTTCAGTGTCATTGCTCTTAGTACCGTACTCTAATAGTGTCTGCACTATGGTGCGTAAATCTCGTACCGATACCCCTTCATTCAGTAAGTTCTGCATCACTTTAACAACTGATCCCAGAGGCATGACATCTGGTACAAAACCATCCACTAATTTAGGAGAGTTCTTGGCAAGCATATCCATTAACTGCTGGACTTCTTCGTAACCTAATAACTTAGCAGCATTATTACTCAGTAACTGGCTTATGTGAGTCGCTACAACCGTTGCAGTATCAACGACGGTATAACCTAAAGTTTGTGCATGTTCACGTTGCTCTGGCGCTATCCAAACTGCCTCTAAACCAAAAGCTGGGTCGCGAGTTTCAATACCGTCTAGTTTACCGTAAACTTGGCCAGGATTAATGGCTAATTCACAATCATGCCTAACTTCAGCCTCACCCACTACGACGCCCATTAACGAAATTCGATACGCATTAGGTGATAAGTCTAGATTGTCACGAATATGCACCGCTGGCACTAAAAAACCTAATTCTTGTGACAGTTTTTTACGTACGCCTTTGATCCTGCCTAATAATTCACCACCTTGAGACTTATCAACCAGCGGAATTAAGCGATATCCGACTTCAAGACCAATAGTATCAACATGGCGCACATCGTCCCAGCTTAAATCTTTAGGTTCTTTATCCTTGCTCTCAACCGGCCCTTTAGTTGCTAACGTTAGTGCAGCTTGCTTTTTGTCAACGTTACGCTTGTAAATAAAGTACGCAGCACCAGCGGTAATAAATGCAAATGTCAAAAACGCAACATGAGGCATACCAGGCACAATACCCATAATAAAGAGTAACCCAGCTGCAATGGCTAATGATTTATGACTGTCAAACATCTGACTGAACATCATTTGGCCCATATCGCCTGACTCGTTTTGACGCGTCACCATTAAAGCCGCGGCAATAGACAGCAATAAACCGGGAATTTGTGCAACTAAACCATCACCGATGGTTAGTAAGGTATAAATTTCAACCGCGCTAGAAAAGTCTAATCCATGCTGGATCATACCAATCACAAATCCACCAATCATATTGATGACTAGGATCATGATCCCTGCAATGGCATCACCTTTAACAAACTTTGAAGCACCGTCCATCGCACCGTAGAAATCGGCTTCACGAGTTACTTCAGCACGGCGGATCCGCGCCTGGTCTTGGGTTAATGTGCCAGCATTTAAATCAGCATCAATGGCCATTTGCTTACCCGGCATTGCATCTAAGGTAAAACGAGCACTCACCTCAGCAATACGCCCCGCACCTTTAGTTACTACTGCAAAGTTAATGATAATAAGGATAATAAACACCACTAAACCAACGGCATAATTGCCGCCAATAACCACAGAACCAAAAGCCTCAATGACTTTACCCGCAGCGGCACCACCATTATGACCTTCAAGCAATACAATACGGGTAGAGGCGACGTTTAGAGCGAGTCTTAGTAACGTTGCAATTAATAATACGGTAGGGAAAGCAGCAAAATCGAGTGGTCTGTCAGCATAAATAGCAACTAAGAGTACAACTAAAGCCAACGCAATATTGAATGAAAACAGAATATCTAGCAAAAAAGCAGGAATAGGTAAAACCACCATTCCTAACGCAGCAAGTACTAATAAAGGCGTTCCGATCCCTTTAAAAGTAGATACTTTCATTTGTTTCATTTGGCCAAAAGCTGCTTTTGCATCCATATTAAGATGAACCCTTTATGTCAGATCACGGCGTCAATGGACTGTTATTTGACGCGAATAAACATACAAAGCAAAAATTAAGCCATAAATGTTATCTATCTAAAATAGATTAGTTATTAGTGCTTTAAATCATCTGGTATGGGTTGTTTAAGCGGGATAGGTTTTGGCCTACGACCTTTACCTTTTTGATATTGCCTAAGCTGGAATACATAAGCCAAGACCTGCGCAACAGCAGTAAATAAGCCTTCTGGCACTTGTTGATCCACTTTAGTCGTGTGGTAAATAGCACGAGCCAACGGCGGGGCCGATACAATAGCAACGTTATGCTCTCGAGCTATTTCACGTATTCTAAAAGCTACGTCATCGACACCTTTAGCGATGAGAAAAGGGGCTGATGATCGGCTGACATCGTATTTAACTGCCACTGCATAATGTTCTGGGTTAACCACAATAACATCCGCATTAGGCACCTCGGTCATCATGCGTCGTTGCGCCATCTCCTGCTGCATTTGTCTTATCCGGCCTTTAACTTCAGGTTTACCTTCAGTGTCTTTATATTCGTCTTTGACTTCCTGTTTAGTCATTTTTAACTGTTTTTTGTGGTTCCAAATTTGAAATGGCACATCAATAATTACAATCAATAACATCGAGCTGCAGAGTAAGATGAACATCCAGATAAGCAAATCTAGAGCATGATAAACATTGCCCGGCAGGTGATCACTGGACAGAGTCAAAATATCGTAGAAATAAAATTTTAATAAAAAATAAGCCGATAATGCTACCACCGAAAACTTAGCAATACCCTTAGTAAGCTCAACCAATGCCTGGGTGCCAAACATACGCTTAAAACCGTTCATGGGATTTAACTTACTGCCTTTAGGCATAAACGCTTTGACTGAAAAAGACATGCCACCTAACACAATATTGCCTAGGAAAGACACAAACGCCAGCAAAGCAATAAAGCTAATTAATGGCCCTGCAAGCTCATTGCCGACGACCCCCCATACTCGGAACATGGAGTTAGTATCAAAAATCTGATCGCGCTCCATGGAAAGTATCTGCTCCATAATGGTATAGAGGCTTTTGGCAATAGCCGGACCTGTCATCGAAAACCCAACAGATGCAGCAAGCAAAACCGCTGCGGTACCTAACTCTTTAGAGCGAGCGACTTGACCTTTTTCTCGAGCTTGTTCAAGTCGCCTTCCTGTGGGTTCTTCAGTGCGTTCTTGACCGCTGTCACTTTCTGCCATATGTGCCCCTTAAAATACCACTGAGCCATTTAGTTGACATTGAAGTTGCAAAACGTCACACATAAGTAATTGCGCAGCCATCCACACTTCATCAAAATGCGCCATGATAGGTGCTAACGTTAACCACAAAATCAACAAACCACTAACCATAGTGACAGGGAAGCCAATAGAGAAAATATTCAACTGAGGCGAGGCGCGAGTCATTACACCAAAGGATAAATTGATTAATAACAACGCCACAATGGCCGAAATCGACATTGTTAATGCCGAACCAAACATAAAGCTACCCCAATCAGCAAGCGCACGATAATTGGCGATTGATATACCTTGATTTGAAATGGGAATAGTTTCAAAACTGGCCACCAGCATACGTAACATTAACAAATGGCCATCAACAGCTAAAAAGATAAGTGTTGCCAATAATAGAAAAAAGTTACCCACAACAGGCGTTTGCTCACCAGAACCGGGGTCGACCATGGAGGCAAAACCTAAACTGGTTTGCATACCAATTATTTGCCCTGTTAATACAAAAGTTTGCATCACCATTAAGGTCACAAATCCCATGGTGACGCCAATTAAAATTTGCTGAGCAATGACAAAAACTGAACTCAATGCCAGTAACTCGACATTTTCAATAGGAGGTAAAATAGGCGCAACGGCCATCGTTATCGCCACGGATAACATCAATCGAACTCGAGCGGGAGTCGTATTGGCGCCAAATACCGCCATCACCATGAGCATGGATGAAATACGGAAAAACGGCAAAAGATATGCGGCAATTGTTTGACTGATTTCATCAAACAAAATATCCATGGCTTAACCTATAACCTGTGGGATGAGATTAACCATCTCAAAGAAAAAATCCATCATGGTTTGTACTAGCCAATGGCCTAAAAACATCAACGCGAATAACGTCACCAATAAACGTGGTAAAAAGCTTAAGGTTTGTTCGTTAATAGATGTCGCGGCCTGAAATACCGCCACAATTAAACCGATGAATAAGCCTGGTAAAATAATCGCTGACACAATCAGTACGATAACTGACAGTGCTTCTCGAAAGATATCAATGAGCGATTCTGGAGACATAAATACGCGGCCTTATATTCCGAAACTATTCGCTAATGTGCCCATCACTAAGCCCCAACCATCGACGAGTACAAACAACATAATTTTAAATGGCAGTGACACAATCATCGGTGACAACATCATCATACCCATGGCCATTAGAATACTGGCGACGACCAAATCGAGTACTAAAAAAGGCACAAACAGCATAAAGCCAATTTGGAACGCCGTTTTAAGTTCACTGGTAATAAACGCTGGGATCACCACGCTCATTGGTGCTTGCTCAGGAGATTGAATATCTTTGTAACCAGAAATTTCAATAAATGTTTGTAAGTCTGTGGTACGCACTTGCGATAGCATAAATGTTTTAATGGGTTCTTTACCAACATCATAAGCTTGCGTTAAGGTCATGGTTTCATTGATATAAGGCTCTACAGCTTCAGCATAAATCTTATCAAAAACTGGTGCCATAATAAAAAACGTCATGAACAAACTGATGCCGATCAATACCTGATTCGAGGGTGTTTGTTGTAAACCCAAAGCTTGTCTTAATATCGATAGCACCACAATGATGCGGGTAAATGAAGTGAGCATTATCACCATTGCAGGAATAAAACTCATTGCTGTCATCAGCAATAAAATCTGCATTGTTACCGAATATTCAGTTGTTCCGTCTGCAGCTGTTGTAACCGTTAACGCAGGTAACACCCCATCTTGAGCCAGTGCTGAAGGCGATAAAACCATTGCCACTAGCGCCATCATCGCCAATACCAATGCTGTTGTGTACTTATTCATTATTGCTGTTCCTTGGCTTGTTTTAGACGGCTAGCAAACGAAGAAATGGGAACGTCGACGGGGGTGGCTAACTTATCAATCAGATTAATCTGTTGCGAGGTTACACCAAGTAGATATTGCTGACCATTGACCTCCACCAATACCACTTTTTCACGTTGACCGATGGGAGTTACTGCAATCGTTTTAATCACACCGCCATTAGATGGCACTAACTTAAGACGTTTTACAATATAAGCTAACAAAAAAATAAGCGCTAATACGACAATTAATCCACCAACCATGTTGGCTAATGTTGCCACATTAGACACTTCAGCGGGATGAGCAGAGGCATTTTTAGCCAGAGTACTAGACACTTCAGGGACGCTTAACGCCTCACTCATAATGCTCAGCATTAGTATCATATTCGCCACTGCTATTCCTTGTTTGTGCAACCAACTTAGCAAAGCTCAACACACGCCAATCTTTGCTATATTATTGTTTATTATATTTTTTAGTTATTTAAGTTTTTTGATTCGTTCTGTTTGGCTAATAACATCCGTTAAACGGATACCAAATTTGTCATTCACTACCACAACTTCACCATGAGCAATCAGGGTTCCATTAACCATAACGTCTAAAGGCTCACCGGCTACACGATCAAGTTCGACCACCGAACCTTGGTTGAGCTGGAGTAAATTACGGATACTAATAAAACTGCGACCCACTTCCATGGAAATCGTTACCGGAATATCTAGAATACCGTCTAACTTGGCAGCTTCTTCTTTCGTGATAGGTCTGGAATCATCGACTAATTCATCAAGCTCAACGTGTTCAGCTTCTTCTAAAGCTTGTTCTGCCATTGCTGCGGCCCAGTCATCGCCTGTATCTTCTGTGCTCATTCTACTTCACCTTATAAATCTGAAATATCACGCGACTTGCCTTTGCGAGTCACTAATTGCATCTCTGTTTTAACCGTTTCTGGCCGCGGAATTTTCTCACTGATTTTTAATGCTAAATTATCGCGCGATTTACCCATTTTACAACGATAAGTCGGTAAACCTTCAATTCGCATCATAATGTGTTCAGGTAAATCTATCGGGATAATATCCCCAGCTTTAAACCCCATCACATCACGTAATGTCACTTCATGTTCAACAACATTGACATCAAAACCGACCTGCACGTCCATGATTTCATCACGTAATGCTTGCGACCAGCGCATATCAGTATCTTGTTTATCACTTTGAACACCGGCATCGAGTAATTCACGAATGGGCTCAATCATCGAATACGGCATGGTAATGTGGAAATCACCACCACCGCCATCAACTTCGATATGGAACGAATTAATCACGACCACTTCTGTCGGGCTGACAATATTCGCCATTGCAGGATTCACTTCAGAGTCGAGGTACTCAAACTCCACATCCATTACTGGTGCCCATGCTTCTTTATAATCTTCAAAAATAATTTTAAGCAACAACTGTACAATACGGCGTTCTGTTGGTGTAAATTCACGGCCTTCAATTTTGGCATGAAAACGACCATCACCACCAAAGAAATTGTCTACCAGAATAAAGACTAAACGTGCTTCCATGGTGATTAATGCAGTGCCTTTAAGTGGACTGAAACGCACCATATTTAAACTGGTTGGCACAAATAAAGTATGTACATACTCGCCAAACTTCAGCATTTGTACGCCATTGATCGACACTTCGGCTGCGCGACGCATCATGTTAAACATACTGATGCGTAAATGCCGTGCAAATCGCTCATTTACGATTTCAAGCGTGGGCATACGGCCACGCACAATTCGATCTTGAGAAGAGAAATCATAAGAACGCGCATCAGCGCTGTCCTCTTCTATCTCATCATCATCAACATCATCAACACCATGCAAAAGCGCATCAATTTCATCTTGGCTTAATAAATCACTCACATCATCGCCTTAGCAGTTAATGCTTTTGGTTATTGCATTACAAAACCAGTAAACAGGACTTTTTCAACAACTTTCTTACCTGTTATTGGTTGCAGCGTATTTTGAACATTGAGTAAGGCTAACTGACGCAGCTCATCTTTACCGGCTTGGGTACTGAGTTTTTGTACGTCAGCTGCACTAAAAGTAGTTAGTAATGCATCTTCAATTAATGGAATATGTTTTTGTGTAAGCACACTATCATCTTCACCGCGCACCATTAATTGGACTTTTATTTCAACTAATCTAGCTCGATCGACACCTGGTAAATTAAATAGGAAAGGCCTAGGCATGCCAACGTAATCAGCTTGAGCATTATTGACCGGTGCAACAGCTTCTGTAGCGTCATCAGCGTTTACAGCAACAGGGGCTGGCTCATCCGTCCCCATGAAAAACCACAATCCGCCTCCAATCAGTAAAGCCAACACTAAACCAATACCACCAAAGATAAGCAGCTTATTACTTTTTTTACCGCCTTCAGCGGGTTCGTTTAATTCTAATTCTTGTTCAGGCATTCTGGTTCCTAATCAACATTGTGATTAATATTGAAACTTAGCTAAGTAGTCAGCTTTTATTGAAAAGTCATATTATTGCTATAGGTTACCTGCTTAAGCATAATAATCTATAGCTGAATGTAAACTCCTTGATGGATTTGTCATCAAGCTGACCTCTTGTGCTGAAATTTCATCCAACTGACTGTCTCCCCCACCTTGATTAGATGATTGTTCATGCGGTTGTTCACTACCACCATCACCTTGGGACACTTGGCTGTCTGTCAGTTGCAATCCTTCTTGAGCCAGCATATCGCGTAATCGAGGCATAGCTTGTTCAACTATATCGCGGGTTTGCGACTGCGCTACATGAAACTGTACTTGAGTTTGATCGCCCTGGATTTGAATTTTAACCGTTAAATGTCCAAGTTCTGGTGGATCAAGACGAATTTCAGCTTGTTGAATACCATTACTGACCATGGTTATTAACTGCTGTTTCATTACAGGAGAAAAACGCTGGATCATCTCTTGCATCTGAGCACCAGGCTCTCCCTGTGGTCTTAACGATAGCTGAAATTGTGGAACATCACTTTTATGAATTGGCGTAAAACTACTCTGATTTTGTAACGCCTTACTGTCAGTGTCACCGATGTCAGCCAGAGTATCTAATCCAAAACTAGTTTGATTTACAGCGGTTGAAGGATCACCGGAGGCGCGTTTTGCCGCTAAGGAATCTAGGACCACCGAAAAATCAGCTTTTGCTAGTACTTTGGCATTATCAGTGTCTAATTGGATGTTGCCATCAATACGAGTTTTATCACCTAAAATGGTCTCAGGGTCAATTGTCATAGCTGATGTAGCTCCAGTTAACGCTGCAGAACTGCTAACGCCAGAAGCAACAGTTTTATCGACTTTAGCGGTTGCTAAACTCTGGTTTGTCGCACTAACTTGGCCTTGAACAGCTACACTTGTGGCAACTGATTTATCAATTTGGCTCTGTTCTTCACTATTAAGCACACTATCAGGCGATTCATTACTGCTAGTCATAACCTGTGCTTGTAAATTGAAGTCACTAAGTAATTTGCTTAAATCTTGATTGTCTAGAGCTTGTAAATCTTGTGCAGATAAATCAGCAAATGCCATTAAGTTGTCGAGTTCTTCTGGACTAAGCTGAGAAAGAACATCTTTAATAGAAGAAACATCAGCTTCAAGCTCAAGAAGATCTACATCTACGGTATTGCTTTTAGGTTCTGTAGAAACTGCTGCGTCAAAATAAACGTCGGATTTATCGACATGCGGCAATTCATTTCCGCCAGAGGAATGACGTTTATTAAATGAATCTGCCATATTAAGTTGAGCAAAAATCAATTCCGCATCAGCATTTTCTTCGGTAGACAACTCGTTTGCTAAGGCAACACTGGTTTTGTCCACTTCAGCATCCATTGACACCTGCGCTGTATTACCACTGCGCCGTATAACAAGATCGGATTCACTCGCCTGATTGAAAGCAGATAAGAATGATGTATTTTCAACATCTTGTACATTCCCCTTCGTACTCACATCGGCAGATTTACTGCTACTGCCAAGTAAGATATTGCTCATCTGCTGCATAATCTACTCCACTCAATCAAACAAGGTTAAGTTATTGGTCATCTAAAAATTGCTCAGTATTCAAACCTTATGCGTCATATAACGGTTTATTTCGCTATATCAATAAGGTCATCATGAAAACCTTATAAATAGGAATTCACTGTCGCTTCGCTGACGATTTTCATTTCAATTATTGATAATAAGCAATTTAAATGCCAATACTCATTAACTGGTTAATTTTTCGGTGGATTAAATAAACAAAAAGAGTAATGAAAAAAGTTAACCGTAAAACGATATTAGGACTAGAGAGTCATTTGGCAGGTAGTGTTATTTAAGATTTCGGCGAAAATATTGCTGCATAGCAAATTCATCCGACATTTTTTGTTCGCGCTTAGCTTCTATCACCATCGCTTTAGTTGCTTTTTGGCTTAATAGCATCTCTACCGCTTTGCGTTTTTGTTGTTTTTCTTGCCAATGAATTTGACGATAACCGACTTGTTTTTCAGCATCTTTAACCGCGGCAACTTGCTGGGTAATAGCGCTATCGACTTGGCGAATAAATTGATGAAATTGATGGTATTGGTTAGCACGTAATGTAGTCCCTGTGTGCCCTTCCATCTGCTTCATATAATCTAAACGATAGTTGTTTAGCGCGTCCAACTGCCCCTGGCGTTTTTGTTTTTCAAATTGCGCAGACTTAAGCTGTAATGCCGCTTGGTCTTCTGCTGCGGTAGCTAACTTCAATACCGTCAGTAGTGGGTCAGTTCGAGTCATTGATATTATCCCTGACACTGTGCGGCAATTTGAGTCAACATGACTCGGCTTTCTTCAAACGTCACCGGGTCTTTAAACCCCTGCCGCAAAAAGGCATTCATTGCAGGTTGTAAGCGTATGGCATTATCAATCCTAGGATCGCTGCCTTGTGAGTAGGCCCCAATTGAAATCAGATCGCGATTTTGCTGATACAGCGAATACATCTGTTTAACTTTACGCATCGCTTCTAAATGTTCTTCACTTATCACCATTGGCGCGACACGGCTAATCGATGCTTCTACATCAATAGCGGGATAATGGCCCGAATCAGCAAGCTGACGAGATAATACAATATGGCCATCTAAAATTGCTCGAGACGCATCGGCGATAGGATCTTGTTGGTCGTCACCTTCGGTTAATACCGTATAAAAAGCGGTAATTGAACCTTGTCCAGCACCGCCATTACCCGCTCGCTCGACCAGACGCGGTAACTTAGCGAATACTGAAGGTGGATAGCCTTTAGTTGCAGGTGGCTCACCGACAGCAAGAGCGACTTCTCGTTGTGCTTGTGCGTAACGCGTTAAACTGTCCATCAGCAATAGTACATCGTAACCTAAATCTCTAAAATACTCGGCGATACGCGTGGAAGTTTCACAGGCTCGTAAGCGCATTAACGGAGAAGTATCCGCTGGTGCCGCCACAACGACTGAGCGCGCACGACCTTCTTTACCTAAAATTTCTTCAATAAACTCTTTAACTTCACGACCACGCTCGCCCACTAATCCCACCACAATAATGTCGGCTTTCGATCCTCGTGTCATCATGCCAAGCAGCACACTTTTACCCACACCGGAACCCGCAAACAAGCCCATTCGCTGCCCTTTACCAACCGTTAACATCGAGTTGATGGCACGAACGCCGACATCTAACGGTTCAGTAATCGCTCGTCGAGATAATGGATTAATATAAGGACCATGACGCGATGCATGTTGATCTGTATTAAGCGGGCCTAAACCATCTAACGGCACGCCGCTACCGTCTAATACTCTGCCTAATAATGATAAGCCTACATTTAATCCTGATTGTTCACCTAAAGGCTTTACACGGGCACCAGGTAAAACGCCTCTGAGCTCTTCAATAGGCATTAAATACAGTAATTTGTCATCAAAGCCGACAACCTCAGCAACCAACTCGCCAACCATGGTTTCAATAGAGCATAAACTACCAACAGGCGCGCGGCATCCAGTTGCTTCAAGCGTTAAACCAACTACTCTAACTAACTGGCCGCTTGCAACTGGTCGCAGCGGTAACACGTGTTTATGATGTACAGCGAATTTGTTCAGTAGTTTATGTTGACGAGTGCTCATCGGTATTTCCTTGAGATAGGTCTTTCGTCTGTTGCTGAGCGTCTGCGACTTTACCAGCTGTTGAGGTATCGGCTTGTGCATTTGTATTGAGAGGCGCACTTGTATTGAGAGGTGCACTTGTATTGAGAGGTGCACTTGTATTGAGAGGTGCACTTGTATTAAGAGGCGCACTTGTATTGAACGTCGTGCTTGTATCGAGAGTTACACCGGCATCAGAATCAACAACATCAGAGTCTTCAGCATCGATTGACACTGCCGAAGAAGTATCCATTTGTTGAACTAACGGTTCAGTAACCGCATCAGCACCCAGCTCTGACTGATGATCTGTAAAATGATCTTGGCCAATATCCGCTTTATCTGCTCGACCAGTATTATCGGTTGTGCCAGCAAGTTCAGCTGCTTGCTGATGTTCACTAAAATTATCGACAGATGTGGTTTGATATTGTGGATGAGTTGATTTTTGTTGCTGCACATTTTTAACTAACTGATTCGACTGGGCGTCTAACTCACTAAACACTTGGCTAATACGCTGTTCTACACGTAAATCGACAGCAGAACGAACGCTTTCAATCATACAGTCACCATTAGATAACGTCGGATCGATATCGATTTGCCACTGATTTTTTTGCAGTTGCTCGGCACTGTAACATTGGTTTACAAGTTCAGCGTCAGCCTGATTAAAACGTAATTTAACCAACTGTTCTTTTAATGGAAGTGCGTCAACGCCTTGGCGTAGCGCCGATAATATATGTTCTGGGTGAGTCTTAAGCTCATGACCGATAACCGATTTGGCTAAACTGATTGTCATGGCCAACAATTCCGCTTCAATTTCATTATCTAAGATGGATAATGGCAACTCGAATTGGGAAATAATGTGGTTAAGTTGTGCAATAAGTTCATTGGCTTTAATTTGCCCAGCTTCTAATCCTTGTTGCTCGCCTTGAGTAAAACCTTGTTGATGACCTTGCTCTAGTCCTTCTAAACGCCCTTGCTCTAATCCTTGTTGATGACCGTCTTGCTTACCCTGTTCAAACCCTTCTTGCTCAGCTGCAGCACGAATCTCTTCAATTTGCGCCATCGTCGGTGGCGCCATAGACTTCTCAGCCCCAGTAACAGGACTAGGTGTGTGAGCTTCAGCGAAATGACCAAAAAAATTTGAAGGTTCTAGACTGCTATCTTTGGTAATATCAGGTAGCTGCCAATGACTAAATTCAGCCTCGCTATCGGTAGTGAGTGCATCTTTAGGCGGTTTTGATTCAGGCATAATTCATCACTTGTGTTGTTAAAAACATTGGCTCAAAACAAAAATATTAACAGTAGTACACAATATTAAGAGTACTACTAACAACCTAATAATACAGATAGCTGACAGATATCCAAATAGAAATACCCGCCAGTACTGTCACACTAATGAATATGCGCATGGTTACAAGAACTCGTCACCACCGCCGCCGCCTAGCATAATCTCACCACTGTCACTGAGTCGACGAGCAATAGACAGAATTTCTTTTTGTGCCACTTCAACTTCACTAATACGGATAGGCCCCATGGCTTCTAAGTCGTCACGGAGCAATTCAGCTGCACGTTTAGACATATTACCCAGAATTTTCTCTTTCAACGCTTCGTCCGCACCTTTGAGTGCTTTCATAAGCACATCTTGCTGTACTTCTCGTAACAATGCTTGAATACCGCGGTCGTCAACGTCAATGAGGTTTTCAAACACAAACATCATGTCTTGTATTTGCTGCGCCATTTCTTCATCTGACTCACGCATGGTTTCCATGATTTGACTCTCAACACCGGTATCGAGGTAGTTCATGATATTAGCAGCCGCTTTTAGGCCACCCATTTTAGCCGCTTGCGCACCGCCTTGACCCGCAAATTGTTTTTCCATAATGTCGTTTAATTCTTGCAATGCCGCAGGCTGAACTTCTTCAAGATTGGCAATACGCATCATCAAATCTAAACGGGTATTTTCAGGGAACTGACTAAAAATCTCAGCTGCTTGATCGGGTTCTAAATACGATAATACAATTGTTTGAATCTGCGGATGTTCATTTTGAATAATGGTGGCCACTTGACGTGCATCCATCCATTTTAATGAATCCAGACCTTTAGCTCCGCTGCCCATGATAATTTGTTCAATTAAATTACCGGCTTTATCTTCACCCAATGCTGCAGTTAACGCTTTACGGACGAATTCTTCACTGTTAAAACCAATGGAAGAAAACTTTTGAATATCGTCTAGAAATAATTGGTGAACGCCAATGACCTTTTCTTGACCAAAGTCATCCATTGCTGCCATCGCCATACCCACTTTTTGCACTTGCTTAGGCTCTAAGTGTTTTAAAATTGACGCCGCATCCGCTTCACTCAAGCTGAGCAGTAAAATAGCCGTTTTTTCAACACCAGTAATTAACTCGGGGTCAAATGCTGTTGATTTCTCTGCTTTAGCTGCTTTATCTTTTTTTTCATTAGCCATTGTCTTGTAACCAGTTTTTAATCACTTGAGTGGAAAGTTCAGGCTCATTTGCCACTAACGCTCTAATTGCTTTAATCATATCATCATCTTTATGCAAATTAGGTATTTGAATTGACCCATCATCGGCATAACTGTATTCCGCCTCTTTGGTATTAAGCATACCTAAGGTATCTGCTGCATACTGATCTTCAATTTCAGCTAACTCATGTCCTGGACGAATATCGTCAGGCATGTTGATGCCATTGGGATTGGTTAGCTTCTTAAGCATAGGTCTCACTACGGCTAGAATGAGCACTAAAATAACAATTGCACCTAATGCCAATTTAATTGCGCGCCAGAACCAAGGCTGCTCCCACATATCTGGCTCAGGTAGCACTTCAATTAACTGGTCCATAAACGGCACCGTTACCACTTCTAACGCATCACCACGCTGGGTACTAAAACCTACCGCGCCTTCTAATAAGCGGCGAATATTAGTTAATTCTTGTTCTGTTCTCGGCACGCGAGTGACTTGGCCGTTCTCATCAACTTGGCCAGGTTTAAAATTAATCGCAACAGACACACTAACACGACGAACCACCCCAATTTGTTGACGGGTATGGCTAATGGTAGTGTCTAATTCATAATTACGCGTAGCTTCTTTTGATGAGTCACCAGACATGGTTGAGGTTGTTGCTCCACCTGCCACTTGCGGAATATCAGATTCCATCGGTGGTTGATTACTTAGCGCACCAGGAATACCGCCAGAGTTTTGACCTGACGAATTTCTCTCAATGATCATTTCACTGCGAATCGCCGGTAAATCAGGAGAGAAACGCTTCGCGGTTTGCTCTACTGCGGTAAAGTTCATATTCACATCGACTTGAGAAGTAAAATTCTCAGGTCCTAAAATTGGCATTAAGATTGATTCGATTTTTTTACGGTATTCAGCCTCTTGCTGTTGTACTAGCTCTTGCTCACGACGTGCTCTAGAAGACGCGCCATCTTGACTACCGGAATTGAGTAAGCGCCCATTTGAATCGGTTACCGTCACACGAGTAGGTTCAAGCCCTTGAACAGCAGAGCCTACGATATCAACAATGGCATCAATCTCTTCCTGGCCTAAACCACCACGACGTACATTAACGACCACTGTGGCACTGGGTTTAGATGCATTACGGGCAAAAACATTTTCTTTTGGTAATGCTAATATCACTTTCGCACGACTAATGCTTTTTAACTCTTCAATGGCTCTGGCTAGGTTTTGTTCTTGGCTTTGTTTTAAGCGTGCTTGTTCCATACGCTGACTGACACCAAAACCACTATCTTGGTTTAAGTAATCATTTGCTTGAGTACTACTTTGAATACCGGCACGGCTGAGCAGTAATTTAACTTCTTGATACTTATCTTCAGGCACTTTAACCACATCGACGTTAATTTGATAATCGATTTGGTTTTTATCAAGCACGTCTAAGACGAGAATCATCTCAGCCGTTTCCATTTTACCAAGCGGGCGATAATCAGGCTCTTGGGCCCACATCATCACAAAAACAGCCATAGCAAGGCATATTGCTAATGCCAGAATCATGATGACTTGGCGCATCATATCTGCACCACCAACGCCACCAAGAAGTCCAGATTTGTTCTCTTGTTGGACACCGCCATCGGCTGTTGAACCCGAACCTACCATAATGTCTGTGCTCACAATACGTACCTGCTATATCTAATGTTGTTATGTTATTTAGTGCTCAAAACCGTCTGCGACTAAACAGGCATACTCATAATTTCTTTATAAGCATCGACGAGCTTATTACGTACTTGCACCGTTGCTTCAAAGGCAACGCCGGCTTTCTCACGCGCAATAACGGTATCAGACAACGTCACCGTGGTGTCGCCCATGTCTAAACGAGTCGCTAAACTTGATGATGCTTGTTGCAGCTCATTAACGCTACCCACCGCTTGAGACAGTAACTGACTGAAATCAGCACCCGTGGTGTTATTCACTTGCTGGGTAAGGTTAGGACGAATAGATGAACCAATAGAAGGGGCTATTTCGCCGCGAAGCGATTGCATTTCTTGCATTAATGGATTTGCGCTAATCTGCATGGTGTAACTCCCTTTCGTCGACTTTTTGACGACAACAATAACTGATAAGGAGTTAAAGCAATTTAGATGCCAGTATTACAATTAGTAAAAGATTCGGCGATAAAAGAGGGGGAGAACACAAGCAGAAGCACAGGCACAAGCAAAAGTAACCTATCCATTAAAACAAACAGGTCACTTTCACGTAGGTGAACGATAAAAAATAGACTTATTAGACTATAAAATCATAATGTTAACTAACGATTAGTTAACAGGCATTTACATTACGCAGGTAATTGAATACCCATATCACGCATTTTGGCCATTTTATAACGTAGCGTACGGGCGCTTATACCGAGTTTTTCAGCGACCATTTTTCGACTACCCTGACATTGATTTAGGGTTTCTAAAATAATGACATGTTCTTGGGCTTTTAGTTCGTCACCTAAACCGTCAACTTCGGCAGGTTTATCCGCATCAACATATTCTGTTGCAACCAAATTCACATCGGCACAATCTAAAATAATGTCATTGACACCAATATCATCATTAACCCGTAATATCAGTGCTCGTTGAATAACATTATCTAACTCGCGCACGTTACCGGGCCAACGATGAGTTAATAAACGACGAGTTGCAGCGTCATCAAGTTTAGGCACTGAAGCCATATTAAATGCTTTAGCATGCTTAATCAGCAAATGGCGCGCTAGCGGTAATATATCTGCAGGACGCTGATGCAATGCAGGCCACGTTAACGGAAACACATTAATTCGATAGTATAAATCTTCCCTAAACTCACCTGATGTTGCCATCGCTTTTAAATCTCTGTTTGAGGTTGCCAACACTCGAACATCAAGTTTAATGGTTTTACGGCCACCTAAACGCTCTACTTCACGCTCTTGTAATACCCTGAGCAATTTAGCTTGTAAGCCAAGTTCCATCTCAGATATTTCATCAAGTAATATAGTGCCGCCTTGAGCCTGTTCAAACTTGCCTGGGCAGGCTTGATAAGCGCCCGTAAATGCGCCCTTTTCGTAACCAAATAAAGTGGCTTCTAACATATTTTCAGGTATTGCGGCGCAGTTAATCGCAATAAACGGCTGATCATGGCGTTGGCTATGTTGGTGAATATAGCGCGCTAACACTTCTTTACCTGAGCCACTAGGACCCATGATCATTACCGATGCATCTGAAACAGCTACCCGTTGAGCCAGCGACAACAGTGCTAAACTTTTCTCATCTGCTACCACGGGTTTATCATGATTTTGTTTTAAAGGTAAATAGCGTGACACCTGATTCAATAACACTTCAGGCGCAAACGGTTTAGCAAGATAATCCACCGCGCCTAATTTCATCGCACTCACGGCACTGTTAATAGTGGCATAAGCAGTCATTAACAATACTGGCAATTTAGGTTGGTTTTGTTGTAAATAGCTTAACAAGCCCATGCCACCAATACCGTCCATTTGCACATCGCTAATCACCAAATCAAATTGGTTGGCTTTTAGGGCCAAAATGGCCTCTTCAGCGCTACCTACATCAATACAGTCGTAATGGGCAAGCATGAGGGTATCAAGCAATGCCTCACGTAAATCAGCATCATCTTCAACTAATAGAATATTTGCTTCAGCCACGCTTCACCTCCTGATGACTTGCTTTGTTCATGTGTGGAAAGCTCAATCTAATATGGCAACCCATACCCGGCTTACACGACAATTGAATTTGTCCACCATGGTTACGCACTACCGACTGCACAACCGCTAAACCTAACCCTGTACCCTGGCTTTTAGTGGTAAAAAAGGGTTCAAGTATTTGTTGTTGCATAGACGGCTCTAGCCCTTTGCCATTATCGATCACATCTAACAATAGCCCATCTGGTGTTTCGCTGGCACTGACTTTTATTTTTGTTGCGCCTGCTTCAAGGCTATTCATCACAAGATTATTCACCGCAGAACTAAGTGCATTAGCATTGGCAAGCATCAATGAATGTGAAGTATCTTCAACAACAAGCTGGCAATGTTTTTTATCGGCAATCGGTTCGCAACTGGCCATTACTTGACTAATTATTTCGTCCATTGAGACTGATTCAGCCATACCATCTTGACGTCCCCTTGCCATTAGCAACATGTCATTAACTTGACGTTCTAGCTCATTAAGCCGGTCGACCAATTTAGATTGAAATTTAGACCGGGCAGAATCAGATAATTTAGGGCTAGCAAGATTAGAGGCATACAGCAAAGCGGCAGACAATGGGGTGCGCACCTGATGTGCTAATGTCGCCACCATTTTGCCTAATGCCGATAAACGCTGTAAATGAGACAGATTTTTCTGCAATAAACGGGTTTCAGTGAGATCGGTTAACACAATCAACTGCCCAGGTTCAGGCGCTAATGGCGTAATAGCCAATTTTACCCGTCGACCATTTTTAAGCGACACTTCATGGCCGTCATCATCTTGTGGGGCAAAAGCGCGATGAATAATATCAAACCAACGAGCCCCCTGCAGAGGTCGTCCTAATAGTTCGGTTGCAACTGGATTGGCTAACGTAACCACACCGTCACCATCAAGGATCACCACACCAGATGGCATGGCTTGAAGAATATGCGCCATTTGATTTGACATATTGGCGGCCTTACTAGAATAAGTACTGAAAACGGGAGTGGCAGAATTAGTGGCTAAGTTAGTGACTGAGTTAGTAGCAAAGCTGGTAGCAAAATTCACATTACGCTGCTGTACTGAATTAGCCCCAGTAGATGGCGACTTAGCCGCTGTATCAGTTGTAGTGATAGACGAAGCTGACGCAGGTAACTCATAGTCTGAATGATCTGTATGTGTTAACGCTCGTGCTAAATACATGGTCGCTCCGTCAAAAAAATAACATTTGATTAGCTGAATGCATTTACTGTGCCAAGCAATTTTCTATAGTAATAGAAGCGTCGTCAGAACGTTTTTAAGCCAATGATAAAGCAACATACTTATGAGTTTAGTTCATTGGCCCTACCACATTTTACAAAACCAATTTCTAGGTCAGTTTGCAATAAAACGACTTAATCACACTACTTAATCACACTACTATCTAGCGGTAACAATATATTACTTCTCAAGTTAAAAACATTTGCTGTGCCAGGCTATTATCTGAAGCACTAGAAACATGAGATCATTAATTTTTCAGTTACTGATAAAACGAAAAAACACACCTGAGGGTGTGTTTTTATAAAATCCAAAATTCAGATAATGGTCTAGTCTTTACTCAAACCATATTTACGCATTTTTTCGACTAATGTTGTACGACGAATACCCAACATTTCAGCGGCTCTTGCTACAACACTATCTTGCTGCTCAAGTGCTTGACGGATCATGTCGATTTCTAATTCCGCTAGTAAGTCTTTTAAATTAACCCCTTCTGGCGGCAATTCACTAGGGAAACGCGTTTCTGGTATTTCAACAGGTTCTTCATCACTGAATATTGAAGCTAAAGCATCGCGCTCCAATTGTTCTTCACTGATTTCAACACAATATTCTGGTACCTCAATGTAACGGTATTTATGCGGTAAATCATTAACGTCGACTAATCCACCAGGGAATAAGATGGTTAAACGCTCGACCAAGTTTGATAACTCACGCACATTACCAGACCAAGGGTGTTCTTTTAACGATTCAATCGCGCGTTGAGTAAAACGAACCTTACCGCGGCCTTCATTAAATACTCGGCTAACTAATTCGTGCAACAGTAGCGGCACATCATCACGACGCTCACTTAAACCTGGCATCTCAATTGGGAACACATTGAGTCGATAATATAAATCTTCACGAAATGTGTTATCTACAATCATGGTTTCAAGGTCACGATGCGTTGCGGCAACAATACGCACATCGGTAGCAATTGTTTTGCTGCCACCGACACGTTCAAATACCTTTTCTTGCAATACACGTAACAACTTAACTTGCATTTGTAGCGGCATATCGCCAATTTCATCTAAAAATAGCGTGCCACCTTCTGCCAATTCAAAACGGCCTTTACGAGATGATATCGCCCCAGTGAAAGAGCCTTTTTCATGGCCAAACAATTCACTTTCAAGTAATTCAGCAGGAATGGCACCACAATTGACTGGAATAAACGGTCCATCTCGTCGTTCAGATAAATAATGAATATTACGCGCAACAACTTCTTTACCGGTACCCGATTGACCCAATACTAATACTGTCGCATCAGAGCTTGATACTTGGTTAATCAAATGGCGGACTTTAGCAATGCCTTCACTGCGCCCGACTAAGCTTCGGAATAGTTTGGTTTGGTTGCCACTGGTTAAAGTGTGTTCTCGCTTGGCTTGGCCAAAAACTTGGCAAAAATGCAGCAGCTCTGTCAATTGCGGGTAATTTATCGGCTCTTCAATTGTTCCGAGCATATTGGATAAATTGATATCGGTATCGCCTAATAACAACATCGGTTGCCAGGGCACTATAGCGGCTATGTTTTTAATACTCTCGACGCTAATGTTTTCATCAACAATGACAACAGCGCGATACCGAGATTGCTCGATCAGGGCTAGAAAAGATTCATTAGAGACAATTTCACACTGCTCGCCTAGGAATTCGAAAATGCAGCACAAACGAGTCACGCGCTCTGATGGGGTACCGACAATTAAAATTCTTTGTTCTATTTGCATCATTCAGAAGGCCAAAAGCTCTTGTTATAGGTATTGATTCGGGATGATTATGCCGCATATCGCCACATAAACCAAAGTACATTGCCGTCATAAAAACTAACAGCACTGCCATTATTCTAGCATTATTCCTAAAACAGGATCGTTAATCCGCTAAATACAGTGAAGAAAAACGAACTCAATGGTAAATAACCTCAGCTAGGGATAATAAATGGTTATCAAACAGCCCTTTGTCTCGCTAACTGTGTTGCATTGACTTGCAATAGGCTAGCTATTGACGCAACTAGTAACAAGAGACTGCGCCTTGTTAGCAAAACAAATGACAAGTTTGATATGAAATAGGCCGCATGCTGTCATTTTGCCTTACATAACCCACATCTTAACCCGAGTTGAGGTTAAATATTGTATTATCAGCCCACTATAAGCAAGCATCAGTTACATTTTATCTACAACAGATAGCATTTTATGTTGAAAATGGTGATTTTTCATTCAAAAATTCTAATGGAGCAAGTTTTGTTTTGGTGGTGAGGTTAAATATAGACTTGACCAGGTCAACTCTCAAGAAACTCTCTCACGGAAAATAGATGATGCTAATAAATTAGCTTAAATTAGGTATTTAACATTGATACATGAATTGCAGGTAATAAAATTATTTACAGGCTCAAAAACTAAGCCAGACAGCAAAAAAGACGCTAAGCGTCTTTCTGGTTTAAATACAGTATGCTATAACGATTAATTTACTTCAGATGTTAAATGATGTTTATCTTGCGGAATAGCATCCCATCCTTCTTTGAGTGTTCTTAAAACAGCAACAGCATCATCGATAGCTTGAGTATCATTTTTTAAATTTGCTTCGGTTACTTTCATAATAATAAAATCATACAATTGACTAAGGTTCCCAGCGATTTCACCGCCTTCATCCATATTTAAACTATTATTCAGGCCGTTGACAATGCCTATCGCTTTACCAATAAACAGACCTTTATTATTCATATCTCGGTTCTCAATGGCATAGCGACTTTGAGCAAGCCTCTCGAGACCACCAGCAAACATCATTTGAATAATACGGTGCGGCGAAGCGACTGATATTTCGCTGTCAAGCGAAACCTTACGATATGACTGTAAAGAACTTCTCATAATAACCTACCTGTTAGCATCAATATTTTGATAAACCTTAATTTGTCGTTGATGAGCGCGCTTTACATTTAATAAATTTTGTCGATGAAACATTACTTTTGAAGCCCTATCTTTAAAACTATTCGTCAATATTAACTGTTCGGATAGTAAGGTAGTAAATGTGTCATCGACAGCACTATTAATCAATGAATCTATATATAATTGACGCGCACCTATAGAGTCAAGCAATAATGAGACCAACTTGTCAGATTGTTCATTTTCTGCAGGAATTTTCTCAATTTGATTTAACGTATCTTCAATACTATCGTTAATAAGTTCAAGTTCAGCGTTCAATCTATACCCCTTTTACTCTCTAACTACCCCAGGTAATGAAGCTAAACTACTTGTCAAACTAGAGCTCTGTGTATTAAGTTGCGAAACAATCAAATCCATAGCGTTAAACTGCTTAAGTAGACGAGCTTCCAACTGTTCCATTTTTAATGTAAAAGCTTCTCTTTGATCCGTTAAGCGGCTTGTTTGTGATGTATAGGTATTGTTACGGCTATCAATTATCCCGCCAGATTTAGTATAACTCTCAACTAAATCATCGAATTGATAAGCTAACCCTGTATCGCTGGTTGAAAATACACCTTCCACAAGAGACATATTATTAGATACCGCATCACTTAACTTGGTATCATCTATGGAAAGCTTTCCATCACTATCCGTGGTGATACCGAGTTCATATAAAGCCGATTCAACGCCATCAACACTAACCCTCTCACTAACCGTTTTTCGTAGTTGTGACTCCAAAGAACGAATGATTGAATCACCCTGTAAAGCAGATGCAGTCCCTTTGTCGACATCAAAAGAGGATAACGTATCCATAGAGGTAAGCAGTGCATTGTATGAACTAACAAAACTCTGGATATTTTTCTTTACTGAATCAGTATCTTGAGCAACCGTCAATGTAGATGTTGAACCTAGATCAGCTTTAGTTAGTGATAAAGTTACACCTGTAATCGCATCATCAATAGTATTACCCGGAGAGGTTAACTTTTGTCCATCGACATAGATTATTGAATCTTTAGCATCTTGTAAGGATTCTAAATTAGCCCCATTGAACATATCTGATAAACCGGTTCCAGTTGAATCTGTTGCTGATAAGGTAATTTGATTTTCTGTTCCCGTCTCTTTAGACGTAAAAACCAATCGACTACCTGCATCACTTTTAATGACTGTCGCGATTACACCAGAATTATCGGAAGCATTATTTATTTTCGTTGCAATTGCAGAAAGCTTATCAGTCGATGAAATTGCAACAGAAAAACTTTCACCATTAACAGAAAAATCTAAGCTTCCTTCACCAACACCTGATGTAGGATCACTAACATTTATTCCCGCCAATTTTTGTGATTGAGCTAATTGCTCCACCATAATGGAATAGCTTCCAGGCTGAGAATATTGGTCAGCTGTTGCAGTAAAAAAATCGCTATTACCTGTAGAGACAGTGCGAATATTTAAAAATTCACCACTTTGCAGTTTTTCAGCGGCATCTTGAAACGTAGACAAAGCACTTTTCAACGTACCAATTGCAGATACTTTGGCATTAATTTTAGTTTCTGTTGCGGTAAATAACGTTTCTTTAGGGGTTTTCTCGGCGTCAACAAGTACGCTGACGATATTTGAAATATCAAGCCCAGAACCGATACCTGTTGCTGTTAATGCCATAAAACCTCCGATATATGTTTATACTAATAATAAACAAAAAATTTAAACATGCCTAAAAAGCATGTTAGAAAATGTATAAAACTTAGACTTCAATGGGCATTAACACCCCTGAAACTTCACTAATTTTTTTCGCTAACTGCAATGCTTCTTCACTAGGAATTTGTCTAATAATATCACCCGATTCAATATCTTGAACTTTGATGACTTGTTTACCAGAATCATCATCTACAGAAAACTTTAAGCCTTTCTGCATCATGGCAACCATATTGGTCAAATCGACAGCGACTTGTTGTAATTGTTCAGTATCAGCTTCTGCAACATGAGCTTTAGTTGCGCTACCTACAGATTCGACTATTGATGCTTCATTAAGTATATTTTGTTCGAGCTCAGGTTTACTTGAAACTAGCTGTATCTGTTGTTCAGCTTTACTGGCACTTGAATTACTCTTAAATTGGACAGAACTATTGATTTCCATGATACACCTCAGTCTTGCTTGGGAACATCATATTAGTTTTTTTACAACTCGCTTTAACAACAAAGGGAGACCCAGTTCGGATCTCCCTAAAGCATAGTATAAAACTAACCTACTAAAGTAGCGATAGAGCGATCTGAGGTAACTGGTTAGCCTGAGCTAACATCGCCGAACCCGTTTGCTGTAATACTTGGTTCTTCGTCATCGTTGACGTTTCTTTGGCAAAGTCGACATCGACAATACGACTTTTGGCATCGGCAACGTTTGCCTGAGTGTTAGCACTGTTGCTAACGTTATAGGCTAAACGGTTTTGCACAGCACCTAGATTAGCGCGTTGAGTATCGATATTTTTAATTGCTGCATCGATTTTTTGAAGCGATGAAGTTCTAGCTGCTTCGGTGGTTAAAGTCATGCCACTAACGCCTAAAGAACTTGCATTTGTCTTCTTTACAGAAACAGTAATATTTTCAGAGGCCTGATGACCAACCTGGAACGCTTTGCCTGCTGAAAAACCGCCAGACATTAATTTAGTACCACCAAAAGCGGTCGTGTTTCCAATAGCCGTTATTTCTGTAGCTAGCGCAGTAATTTCTGATTGAATTGCTGTTATATCGTCAGTACTGTTTGCACCATTCTCTGCTTGAATAGTCAAATCACGCATACGTTGCAACATGTTTGTTTGCTCTTGCATTGCGCCTTCAGCTATTTGTGCAATTGAAATAGCATCATTAGCATTACGCATACCCACTTCCAAACCATTAACTTGAGAATTCAAACGGTTAGAAATAGCTAGACCTGCAGCGTCATCTTTAGCACTGTTAATGCGTAAACCAGAAGATAAACGCTCCATAGAAGTAGCAAGTGCACCGCTTGATGAATTTAAATTTTTCTGAGCTTTTAATGATGTAACATTCGTATTTACTGTGATAGCCATGATTACTTCCTCATATTGTTTCTGACTTGAGATATCCCTGTTTGATTTATGTCAAGTCAGACAGGTCTTGCTCGTTACAATATATTTAACGGCATTTATATTAATATCTTTAGTTTTTTTTTCATTTATCTATAAAAAATAAAAAAAACAATAAGTAAATAGAGATAATATTTGTTGAAAAGTCGGAGGTGAATGAATCACTAACGAGCAAAAAATCAAAAGGAAGTAAAAAAATACCCGCTACTTAGCTATTCAGCTAAATAGCGGGGAATGTATATTACCCAAGTAATGATAATGCAACTTGTGGTAACTGGTTAGCTTGAGCCAACATAGCAGAACCTGTTTGCTGTAACACTTGGTTTTTGGTCATTGTCGAGGTCTCTTTTGCAAAATCAACATCCACAATACGGCTTTTCGCATCAGCAACGTTTGCTTGAGTATTGGCACTGTTGCTAACGTTATAGGCTAAACGGTTTTGCACAGCACCTAGATTAGCGCGTTGAGTATCGATATTTTTAATTGCTGCATCGATTTTTTGAAGCGATGAAGTTCTAGCTGCTTCGGTGGTTAAAGTCATGCCACTAACGCCTAAAGAACTTGCATTTGTCTTCTTTACAGAAACAGTAATATTTTCAGAGGCCTGATGACCAACCTGGAACGTTTTGCCTGCTGAAAAACCGCCAGACATTAATTTAGTACCACCAAAAGCGGTCGAGTCTCCAATAGCCGTTATTTCTGTAGCTAGCGCAGTAATTTCTGATTGAATTGCTGTTATATCGTCAGTACTGTTTGCACCATTCTCTGCTTGAATAGTCAAATCACGCATACGTTGTAACATATTGGTTTGCTCTTGCATCGCACCTTCGGCGATTTGCGCAATTGAAATAGCATCATTAGCATTACGCATTCCTACTTCTAAGCCACCTACCTGTGAGTTCAAACGGTTAGAAATTGCCAAACCAGCAGCATCATCTTTAGCACTGTTAATACGTAACCCGCTCGATAAACGTTCCATCGAAGTATTAAGTGCCTGGCTTGATGTATTTAAGTTCTTTTGCGCTTTCATTGATGTAACGTTGGTATTTACTGTAATAGCCATAAGTTATTCCTCATTCCTAGTTTTGTTGCCAAGACTGTGTGGAGCTTGGCTATATTTCACAATTTAACGTGATTGCTTTTTGTTAGATGTAATCAAACAATGAAAGCGAACCCACCGAACTAAACAAACTTGATATTGCATTAAGTGCAAGTTGTTGCTTTTCGAACTCAGTAATAGCTTCTGCAAAATCCAAATCTTCAAGCTTGGAAAGTGCGCTACTATTAATAATCTTTTCTTCCGCATGGTTTGAAGAAATACTCTCTAAACCTTTCAGATTATTGCCTGCGATCCCTCTTGCCGTACTGACTTGATTTTGACCACTGTCAATATCATTCAATAGTTGTGCCAACTGTGATTTATTTTGTGCAGAAGATGTTGCTTGTGGGCTTTCTAAAAAGTTAATCGCTTGGCTAAATGAATCAAAAATACTCACCGTTTCTTGAGGCTCGATCGTAAAAGAGTCGCCGGCGGCGGGTGTTCCTGTTAATTTCACTTCAATGCCATTGAAAGATACCGAATTTGTTGGATCAAAATTAGCAACACTTGTTGCAATCACTCCCGCTGAATCAGTCACCTGCAGATCAACGCCCGAACCGTTATCAATGAACGTAAACGTATAAATATCAGAAATATGTGAAGTTTCATCGGTAATGTTGGCGCCGGTTAAATTGAAATCACCTTGCTGTGAAGACAAATAATTGACGCCATAATCACCAAGTGGATTTGGTGCATTCATGAACGCTGTATCGCCAGGAACATTCGTCGCTATAGTAATGCCAGATGCTACAACACTTTTCCTAACGCCTGAATCACCGCTATAAACGATTTCGCCATTCGTATCAAAAGCAAAAGGTTGAGAATTAGTTTTATTACCAGCAAAAATGTAATTACCCGATTCATCTTGGCTATTAGTAATAGAGAGTAATTCTTCGAGGCTAGCTCGCATTTCATCGGCAATCATTTGCCGCTCATTTGAACTAAGGCTGCCGTTAGCGCCACGCAATAACTGTTCTCGCATTGAGTCCATCAAAGACTCTGTGCTACCAATTTTACTTTCAGCAAGCCCTATGCGATTTGTCGCGTAATCAATGTTCTTTTCATATTGTTCAACCAGGGTATTCTTTTGCTTAAGATTATCGATAGCGATTGCCGCTACAGGGTCGTCACCTGCGGTTTCAACTCTTTTGCCGCTTGAAATCTGCCCCATGATGCTATTAGTGGCAGACTGCTTTTCTAAAATGCTGTTAGTGCTTTGTTGAAACATTTGTCCGGTAGAAATTCTCATGGCTTATCTCCTAGCGAACCGAGCTTAATAAGGTGTCAAAAATGGTTTGCGCAGTAGACATAATGCGCGCGGCGGCCTGATAAGATTGTTGAAAGCGCAATAAATTGGCGGCTTCTTCATCTAGGTTAACGCCTGACTCACTTTGCACCCTGTCGTAAGCTTGCTGATAAATGGCCGTTGCTGAGTCAACTCGCACTTCTGCCGCTTTGGTTTGGCTGCCGATATCTAATTTGGTGTTTTCAAATACGCTGGTTAAGGTGCCAGTGCCGTTGTTCATTAATTTGACGTCAGACAACTTGGCCATTTCAACCGCGTTGCTGTTATTACCTTCTGCAAATGCGAGGTCGAACGTAAAACTGTCGGCGGTTGCAGTGCCACTTGATGTAATATCAAAGTCCATACCAAAGGCATTAATGTTGTTATTGGTAATAACGCCTGTGCCTAATGAAGCGCCAGCACTATCAAATGTTTGATAAGTATTGGCAACCGTATCAATGGTAAACGTAATTGATGAACCCGTTGCTGAGCCAGGAAAGCCAGCCACACTAGAGTCCATGCTGTTTAAGCTAATCGCCGTATTACCAGAATTTGCAGTGGCGGCGGTTAAGGTTGACCCTGCTGCGGCAATGCCTTTAGGGTCGGTCATTACCACTTTTAACCCCGAAGCTGCACCTGCTGTGGGCCTGATTTCAAACTTATCACCATTAGCAATTGGGCCATTAGCGACATTGATGGTGAAACCTGCACTACTGGTAAGTTCGGTGCCCGATAATGTTAAGGTTGATACTTCACCCGTTTGGTTATCTTTTAATGAATAGCCTGCTGCAGTGGTATAACTCAACTCATAACTGCTGCCCGATAAAGCGCCCACATCGTCAATATTGACTGATAAAGCCGCAGAACTGGTGTTAGTTGAATAACTGCCTGCACGGCCTGTTGCCATTAACGGGTTATTGATATCACGAAAAATATCACTGCCAACTTGGCCATTTAAATCAAAACCACTGGATTGCATTTCATTAAAGGTATCGGCAACACCTAATGCAAGCTGGCCTAATTCGTTACTTGCAGGGATTAAGGTGTCGTCGCGATACGCGAATAACGCCCCTAATTGACCGCCTAATTTACTCGGGTCAACATTGAGTGTTTTATTAGAAATAGATGCGGTGAGTGTGGGTTCGTTAGGGAATGGATCGCCGGCGCCGACGCCCATGCTCATTGCCACTTCGCCCGACACCAACATCACCGAACCGCCTAACATAATCGATTTGGCGCCAGTATCTAGTGGAATAACGTTCACTTGTGCGTATTCGCTGAGTTCTAAAATCAATGCGTCTTGTTTGTCTAAAATCTCGTTGTTGTCGCCTTGAGATTTCATTAGCTCTAAATTGATGTTAGCCAACTCTTTGCTGATTTCGTTTACGCGGGTGGTCACAGACTCAATTTGACTGTTGGTTTGTTTAACCTGGTTATCCAGCTGCGACTGCATTTGATTAATGTTAATGGCCATTTGCTCAGCCGAACTCAAACTGCTGCTGCGAATGCCTAAATCAGTTGGTAAATCAGCAACACTGTTAATGCTGGCAAAAAAATCATTAATGCTATTAGGCACCATGCTACCGACTTGCGCGTAAAGCTCGTCAAGTTCACTTAATTTTGAGTATGTGGTTTCTGCCGCACTCATGCTGGTTTGGCCAATGCGTAATTCACGTGCGGCAAACTCGTTATAAACACGTTTTACGTCAGACACATAAGTGCCTGTACCGTAAAAGCTGTCGCCAAGGCGTTGTGATTGTAACGTAGCCTGCGTTGCCGTTTGGCGGTTATAGCCTTCGGTATTGGCATTGGCGATGTTATTACCGGTTACCCCAAGTTGAGACTGAGATGCCATAACGCCGGTGCGTGCGATACTAAGTAGATCAATCGCCATTATTTAGTCTCCAGGGGTAATACAGATTTAAGGCCTTCTTTTACCGACTTCATCACGTTAATCACCTTGTTGGCATATTGTGGGTCGGTGGCATAGCCCGCCTTTTGTAGTGCGCGAATAAATTGTGTTGGCTCGCTAGCCACTTTGCGCGCATCTTCGTAACGATCGCCTTGACCAATAAATGACACAAAGTCGCTAAAGCTTTGTTCAAGGTCGTCGTACATTCTAAAGTCTGCTTTTTGTTGCACAGGGATGCCTTTTTCAAACTCTAGAGTGTTAACCGAGGTTTTTTCGCCCTGCCAACGTTTGTCGGCTTTAATATTAAATAAGTTATGACTCATGGTGCCGTCGTTACGGCGAACCACTTTTTGACCCCAACCGGTTTCAAGTGCCGACTGAGCAATTAACACTTCAGCTGACGTACCCAAGGTTTTAGCCGCTTTTTCAGCATGGGGATACAACACTGAAATAAAATGTTGTGGGCTAGTAAATTCGCTCACTGCCACGCCTTTAGGTTTAGGAACTGCAAAATCTGTTTGCGGCAATACCTTGCCTACTTGTAATGCTTGACTGGCTAATTGCTCACCGCGTAATACGCTGTTTAACTGTTCACCGTCTAGCACATTAGTAAGTTGGGCTGACATTGGTCGCATCGATTCGGCGCTATCTATAACAGAATGGGCTGTATCAGAATTAGTGATTACTGAATGCGATGCGGCTATTTGATCTTTTGGCGCAATAATATCGAGAGTGTCTTTATCTAACTCTGTTGCTGGAGCAACAAACATACTTGGGTTAACTTTATAATCACTATTGCCACGCAATACTGAAGCTGGCGTAATGGGGCTATCATCTGGGTCTAGTTGCTGCACCATCATCTCAGCCAAGCCCAACATGCCTTTATTAGATAAATCGACTGACATTTGCTGATCGCGCATTTGTTCAAAAAACGCAGTAGTTTCACTGTTCATTGGATTGTCTGACTTAAACGCAGCATTAGCATCTCGCATGCTTTTCATCAGCATTTGAATAAAAATACCTTCAAATTGCTTTGCTGCTTCTTTAAGTGCCCCCTTCTCGTCTTTCTGGGCTTGGACACGAAGTGAATCTAGTCCTCCTAGATCCAGAAAGTTCGATGAAGCTGACAACTTTTCCATAGTCATTCCGACAATTATTAGATAATGATAAGTTCACCATGCAAAGCGCCTGCCATTTTTAACGCTTCGAGTATGGCAAGTACATCGGATGGTGCTGCACCCACTAGATTGACGGCTCTTACAAGCTCATCAAGTGTGGTACCAGGATTAAACATAAACATACGACGATCTTTTTCTGACACATCAATCGTACTATTTGTGGTAACAACCGTATCACCACCGGCTAATGCGTTGGGTTGTGACACTTGTGTGGCTTCAGCAATGGTGACGGTTAATCCGCCGTGAGTGACGGCTGCGGGTAATAACTTGACGTTTTGGCCAACCACAATGGTGCCAGTACGTGAGTTAACAATCACTTTGGCTGATTCTTCTGCTGGTATAACTTCAATGTTTTCTAATACCGATAAAAACGACACCCGCTGTGATGCATCGCGTGGCGCGCTCACTTGAATAGAAGTGGCGTCAATGGCCTTTGCCATATCCGGACCCAGTAAATCGTTAATCGCATCTGCGGTGCGTTTGGCGGTTGAGAAATCAGAGCGACGTAAATTGAAAGTAAGGTAATCACCGCTAGCAAATGGGCTAATAACGCTGCGCTCAACAATGGCACCACCTGGAATGCGGCCAACTGTTGGGGTATTTTGGATCACCAATGAGCCATCGAGTCCTTCGGCACTAAAACCACTGACAATTAAACTGCCTTGAGCAATGGCATACACATTGCCATCGACTCCTTTTAGGAAGGTTTGTAATAAAGTACCGCCACGTAAACTTTTTGCTTCGCCTAAACTGGACACGGTAATGTCAAGATTTTGACCCGGTTTAATAAAGGCAGGCATTTCGGAATGCACCGCAACGACAGCGACGTTCTTTGAATTAGGACGGACAGAGTCTGGTAAATTAATGCCGAAATTTTTGAGCATGGTTCTGAAGGTTTGTTCGGTGTAACGGGTTTTTTCCCCAGTACCTGGCAAACCGACCACCAAGCCATAACCGACTAATTGGTTACTTCGCACCCCTTGAATACTGGCGATGTCTTTAATCCGTTCTGCATGTGCAGGTGCGGTTAGCATTAGTATTGATGCGACTATCGATACAGCCGACGCAATCAGTTTAATTTTCATGCATTACTCCTTAAAAAGGCCACCAGTCACTCATAAAGAATGAACTCAGCCAACCGACTTTTTGGGAGTCAGCAAACGTACCGGTACCGCTATACTGAATACGAGCGTTAGCCACTCGTGTCGAATCGATTGTATTGTCTGGATTAATGTCTTCGCTGCGGATCATTCCGGTGACACGAATAAACTCATCACCGTTGTTAATAGAAATCCATTTTTCACCGCGGATCACCAAGTTGCCGTTACTGAGCACTTGGATGATATTGGCCGAAATACTGCCATCTAAACTGTTAGATTGATCGGCGTCAGACTCGCGCTTGGTATTCATGCTGTCGGAGTAACCCAAATCAATTGGGACACCGCTGATGGAAATATTTTTACCGCCGGCATAAATGGGCTCTACACTTAAATCTGAGCCTTTTTTGATTTCGTTATTGGCGCTTTTCGACGCCTGAGTAGACTCTTTTAAGGTCACGGTAATAATGTCGCCGACGCGATGCGCACGAATATCGGAATACAAGCTTGATGCTTGGCTATCAAGATAAATAGATCCCGTTGGCGCCACCTGCGTAGGAACGGTATCTGGGTATACCGGTGCATAAAATGGGTCATCAGCAATCGGTTTCTTGGCAGTAGAACTACAGCCAGCCAATAACACTACTGAGGCTAACGCAATGTATTTAATCATGTTAGCTCCTTAGAGATTCTGATTAATATAAGACAGCATCTGATCAACTGCTGAGATAACTTTAGAGTTCATCTCGTAAATACGTTGACCTTGAATAAGGTTGACCAACTCTTCTGTTACATTCACGTTAGACGTTTCTAGTGCTCCTTGGCGAATAGAACCTAAGCCGTCTTGCGACGCTGTACCTTGAATAGGTGTGCCACTTGCACCCGTTTCGGTATACAAGTTTTGCCCTAATGGGTCTAATCCTGACGGATTAATAAAGTCGGTCATGGTTAACTGGCCAATAACCTGGCTTTCGGCAGTACCTGGAATTTGCACCGACACTTCACCTTCTGCTGACACGGTAATACTTGTGGCATCATCTGGAATAGTAATGGCGGGTTGCACCACATAACCTGAACCTGGGGTCACAATTTGGCCGGTATCATCCAGGCTAAATTGACCATTACGGGTGTAAGCTGCGGTGCCGTCTGGCATTTGCACTTCAAAGAAGCCTGAGCCTTCAATCATTAAATCTAATGAGTTGTCGGTGGTGAGCATGCTGCCCTGGGTAAACATTTTTTGGGTGGCGACCACTTTAGTACCGGCACCAATGTTTAAACCATTGGGTAACTTGGTGTTGTCTGCACTGACGCCACCGGCTTGATTAACGGTTTGATACAGCAAATCTTCAAACACAGCGCGACTTTTTTTGAATCCAACCGTACTGGCGTTAGCCACGTTGTTAGAAATGACCGCGATGTTTGTTTGCTGGGCATCAACACCTGTTTTACTTATCCATAACGCTGGAATCATAATAATTACTCCTAACTAATTCTCATCAAGGAAGTGGACGCCCGATCAATTTCTTCAGCGTTCTTCATCATTTTGACTTGCATTTCGTATTGACGTTGAATATCAATCATAGCGACCATTTCATGCACGGAATTGACATTACTGCCTTCAACTGCGCCACTTTCAACTTCAACCCCGGGGTCATTTGGCGCATTACCACCGGCTGTAAGGCGAAACAAACCATCTTCACCGCGCATTAGGTTTTCGTTACCCGGATTAACTAATTTAATCCTCGCGACCTCTTCTATCACTTCAGCGGTTGCCCCTTGTGGACGGACTGAAATAATACCGTTGGCCGAAATTTCTATTTTCTCAACCGGGATGGGTAACACAATAGGACCCGAAGCTCCCATTACAGGGCGGTTACTGCTATTTAACAACAAACCTGTACTGTCAATTTTTAAACTGCCCGCACGGGTGTATCCTTCAGAACCATCTGCCGCTTGCACTGCAAGCCAGCCATCACCCTTAACCGCAATATCAAGGTCACGACCCGTGGTTTTAATAGGACCACCGTTAAAATTACTGCCTGGGCTTTCCATCATCGAAAATACCCGTGAAGGCAAGCCTTCACCAAATGCCTGCATTGAACGGGCTTGGACCATGTCAGCTTTAAATCCATCAGTATTGGCGTTAGCAAGATTGTTCGCACTCACTGCTAGGGCATTCATCCCCTGCTTTGCGCCACTCATGGCAATATAAAGAAATTTGTCCATTTTTTGCTCCGTCAAACTTTCTGCAAAATGAATATATGTAGAGTTAAAGCAAACATCGTGCCAATGGAGTTTATTGCAGGAGAGTTATATTCAACACACTGAATGTAAAGGAGTAGAGGTAGTGAAAGGGAATTATTTAGAGTCAAAAAAACAGGAGTTTTATGGTGGTAGTGGCGGTATATTACTTAAATGGCAAGGTGTTGCCGACAACGGCAACACCTTGCTTATCGATTACGGTGAGTAATGAATAATTATCGGATCTGCAATACCGTTTGGTTTAGAGTGTTGTTCACTTCTAGGGTACGCGAGTTCGCCTGGAAGTTACGCTGAGCGGTAATCAAATCAACCAATTCTGTGGTCAAATCAACGTTTGATTGTTCAAGCGCAGAAGACTGAATGCTACCAAAGGTACCGCTATTAGCTTCACCCGCTAACGCTTCACCTGAATCTAAACTGGCTTTCCATGAGGTGTTACCCACCTGAGTTAAGCCTTGCTCGTTAGCAAAACGTACTAACGCAACACGCGCTAACGGCACGGTTGAGCCATTACTGTAACTGGCCGTAATTAACCCATCAGAGCCAATGCCTACATTGGTTAAACGGCCAACGGTAATACCGTCTTGGCTTAATGATGTCACTTCAAATGGCGAAGCGTATTGAGTTGGGTTATCAAATCTAACTTCAAGGGTTTGGGTTCCGTCGGCACCAGGGTCTAAAACACCTGCACCAGCAGTTCCAAGAGCTTCTGTTGTAATCGTAACAGGGTCGCTTCCAGTGTAAGCACCAACAGAGTTAAACTTAATCACAGCACCATTCCAGGCAGTACCATCTACTGGGTTTGTTGCACTTGCAGTAGCGGTACTATCGGAAGCACCATCACCAGTGGTATCAGTACTATAAGTTCCAGCAGTGGTGACATCAACGGGTTCTCCGTCAACAGCATAAAATGCCACCCAGTTACTTTCACCGGTATATGACCCCCCTGTAGGTTTAACAAAATAAGTGGTCATAATGTGCGACTCACCTAATGAGTCATAAATGGTTACCGACGTAGCATTATTGTAGGTGTCAGAATTATCGGGATCAAAATTAGCAGGGTCGAGAGTTTCGTCACCTACGTTTAGATTCATTTGCATTTCAACAAGGCTGGTTTTAACAGGGCTACCTGCAGTATCAGGGATTTGGATTGGTTGAGTAGTCGTTAAGCTAACCGAGGTTGAATTACCATCGTCATCTACAGGAAAGCCTTGTAAAAAATTACCTGCAGCATCGACCATGTAGTTGTCTGAGTCGACTTTAAATGCACCGGCGCGAGTGTATGACAAATCTTGTGTACCGACTCCAGATGAGGTAACAAAAAATCCACCGCCGCTGATTGCCATATCCAATGAGTTACTGGTAAAGGCTAAACTGCCTTGGTGAAATTGTTGTGCAACTTGAGTAGTGGTTACACCACCGCCCACTGCAGTTTTACTGTTAGAGAAAATTGAGTTTGCATACACATCGGCAAATTCAGCACGCGACTCTTTAAAACCGACAGTATTAACGTTGGCAATGTTGTTTGCCGTTGTGTTCAAGTCTTTTTGCGCGGCAGAGATACCACTCAATGCAATGTTAAATGACATAATTCACCTCAAAGGTTTTATTCATAATCAACAAGTTTATTTAGTAAACTACAGATGATGTTAAGTTTCAGATACGGCGAGTACGTCAGATAACTTAATACCGCCGACACCGCGCAAATTCAATATTGCTCCAGTTGCTACAGTGCCTAATGACACACTGGTAACATGAGCATAAGTAGATACCGCTAAGTCTTGGGCTTCGCCATCGACTTTTCCGTTCGCCTTAATAGAGTACATTCCCTCTTTTACTGGCGAGCCATTTTTATCCAGTCCATCCCAAGACACATCCACGTTCCCGCCGGCGCTGCCATCAACACTAAAGGTTTTAATGAGCTGTCCGGATGCATCTTGCACACTCACGGTAATCGTGTCGATGGCAGATGGCGTACTAATCACCCCATTCATAGTCGGACTCTCAGCTGAAATAGCACCTGTGTCAGAAGGGATCAACACCTTACGACCAACAAGACCCGATGCTTGCAATGCCTGGCTTGAGCTCATCACCGTATTGAGGTTTAAAATCTCATCGTTAAGATTTGAAATACCATCAACGGTAGAGAATGATGCCATTTGAGCAATCATTTGGTCATTGTCTACTGGTTCAAAAGGGTCTTGCATTGATAACTGTTGACTGAGCAAAGCAAAGAAATCCTCCTGCTTTAACAGCTGATCATTTGCTTCAGGAACACTGCTCTCTGCAGGTAAGCGGATAGAATCAAGAAACGAATTACCCGTTGTTGTCGTAGTAGTGCTCTGTACTGAACTCTTGGTTACTGCGCTAGTATTTGACACACTGCTAGAGGTCTGTGGTAAAGACTGACTGTAAGAATTAATTAGGCTCATAGCTGCCTCCTTGAAAAATCAAAACTATTTACCCATTCTGAGCGTTTGTTGCAGCATTGATTTTGTGGCATCTGCTACCTGAACATTCATTTGGTAAGAACGCGATGCAGAAATCATATCCGCCATTTCTTCCATCACATTGACATTAGGTTTATAGATAAAACCATCACCATCCGCCATGGGATGGTCTGGCGAGTATTCTTTTAATAATGGCTTATTACTTTCGACAATGCCTTTAACTGTTACGCCAGGCGAACTGTTTTGCTGGCTATTGGCTTTTAGCATTTCGGCTTCAAAAACAGGATGACGCGCGCGATAGGTTTTATCGACACTGCTAGACACAGAATCAGCATTGGCAATATTACTGGCGGTGGTATTAAGCCTGACAGATTGTGCAGACATCCCGGAGCCAGAAACATTAAATATATTGAATAAACTCATAATTAATCACCTCGCAATGCTTTACGCATGCCACTAAATTTTCCCTCAAGAAAGCCTAATGACATTTGATATTCGAGCGCATTTTGCATAAATGCTGCTTGCTCTTTCTGCGTATCGACAGTATTACCATCGCCAGTATCAGCTTGATTTGGCATACGATATTGAACATGCTGTTGACTTAACGCCGTTAAATCAAAATGTTTCTCTGTGGTTTGGCTCATACTCAAGCCTGTCTGATGCGAGCTTGCCGCTTGCATAGCAGAAGCAAAATTGACATCTTGAGCTTTATAATGAGGAGTATTGGCATTGGCGATATTACTTGAAATCACTTCTGCTCTTTGAGCTCGAATGCCCAAAGAGTATTGGTGAACACCTAATGCATTATCGAAATTAATCGCCATAAAATTGCCTCCATCAGCTAACTGGTAGAAATAAAGCAAAGGTTATGCCAACAATTTAATTTATGAGGGAATAAAAGATAAAAACAAACATGCCGACGAATGCCGGCATGATAAATAGATTAAGCTATTATATTATCTAGGTTTTCTTTTGATAATAAATTCCAGGATTACAGCGAACCATATTAAATTCTTCGGTTAATCCCGCAAGAGATTCTGACGCACCCAAAAATAAAATACCTTTAGGATTAAGTGCGGCAGCAAATTGCCGCAAAATTTTAGCCTTTGCCTCAGGAGCAAAGTAAATCAACACATTGCGGCAAAAAATAATATCGTATTTACCTAATAGGCTATAACTTTCAAGTAGATTATGGGCTCTAAAGTTAACTAATCGCTTCACATTATCTTTAACTTTCATGTTACCCGAAGGTAAAGCATCAAAAAACTGACGTTTACGTTCTTCAGACAAACCACGAGCAAGTGCTAAACCATCATATTCAGCATTTTTACAACGATCTAGCATAGAAGGTGATAAATCTGTTGCCTGAATTGTCGCGCCTCCTGGTAAAGCACCAGGTTTACGTTGTTGATATTCCAACACCGTCATGGCCAACGAATAAGGTTCTTGACCTGAAGAGCACGCAGCCGACCAAATTTTTAATGGTCTGCCAAGCTTACTGTATTCAGGCAATAGAGTATTGTGCAGTAATTCAAATGGATAACGGTCTCGAAACCATAACGTTTCATTGGTGGTCATCGCATCTATCACTTCAGCGCGCAGTTGTCGTTCTATCGGTTTCATCGACTTTTTAACTACCTCAGACAAAGAAGGCAAATTATGCTTCCCCATCAAAGGCGCTAAACGACTGCGGACTAAATATTGTTTGTTCTCACCTAACACAATACCGCTATGCTGTTCTAAAAACAGCCTAAATTGATTGTACTCTGCTTCAGCAAGTGATTTATCTGTCACATTATCTTCCTAATAGGTAAGCCTATGAACTCAACCTCCAATATTTTGCAATATTTTGCAATAATAAAAGGTTTATAAACTTAAATGTTTGTTAACCGCTGCGGCTAACTCATCGGGGTTAAACTTAGCAATAAAGTCGTTAGCCCCTACTTTTTGTACCATCGCTTGGTTAAATACACCACTTAATGATGTGTGCAATACTACTTTGATATTCTTTAATTTTGGATCATTACGAATTTCAGCCGTTAAGGTATAACCATCCATTTCAGGCATTTCAATATCAGAAATGATTAACGGAATTTCAACTGAAACATCATCCATTTCTGCGGCAATACTTTTCAGTTTTTCCAGCGCCTCTCTACCATCTTTAGCGGTATCGATTTGCAGATTTAATGACTCTAACGAACGAATAATTTGTTTACGTGCTACAGCAGAATCATCAATAACCATAATATGATAATGCTGTTCTCTATCAATAGTTAATGCTTCATTGAGCTCTTTACTGATAGAAGTCTTAACCGGTGAAATTTCATCAAGAATTTTTTCAACGTCTAGAATCTCAACCAACTCACCTTCAATCTCTGTCACAGCAGTTAAATAAGAAGAGCGGCCAGAACCTTGCGGTGGAGGCATAATGGCTTCCCAATTCATGTTGATAATACGTTCAACTGAACTGACTAAAAAGCCTTGAATACTTCGGTTATATTCAGAAATGATAATAAAGCAATTTTCTGTTGATGTCAGTGGGCGTCCACCCGTTGCGGCACTTAAATCGATAACGGAAATGGTTGAGCCACGAATATGAGCAACACCTTTAACAAAACGGTTTAATTTAGGCAACGTAGTCAGTGGTGGGCATTGCAAAACCTCTTTCACTTTAAACACGTTAATGCCAAACCGTTGACGGCCGCTAAGCCTAAACAATAGCAGCTCGAGTCTGTTTTGCCCGACAAGTTGGGTACGTTTATTTACTGAATCTAAAATGCTCGACATAACAAGGCCTTGTAGTTAACTGTCACCCAAAAGGATAAAAATTGTTCTTTGAAATTATAGTAAACCTTGGTTTAGCATAATACGGTTAGTACATATTTTACTGATGGTCACTCAATTTGAGTGTAAACCATCACCAATGTAACAAATACATCTCAATTTAATGAATCAAAAAGTGGGCATGCAACTTGCTTTAATTTTGTATAAATTAGCTCGCACTGTGAACTGACACTTTTTTGACGAAGGGATAATGTTATTCTTATGTCCCCTAGCCCATTTATTTTAGCTTATTGTGTATGCAGAGATTACTCGCATATTTTTCGTTTTTCAAAGTATAGGTGCATTCTGGCAAAACAAGCTAGTATCTTCATTATGAAAGTATTTTTTTTATGTTTTTTGTGTTCAATAACATTTTCTTTGCCTGCATTTGCTAGCGAAGAAATTATCACACCTTCACTATCGACCATTTATGCGTTAGCTAAAGAGGCGGTAGCCAAAAAAATTGATGCTGACTCAAAAGCTAAAGTGCAAATAACCCCACAAAACCTTGAGGGCAGAATCAGTCCACCAGCCTGTTACCCACCGATTAATGTCGAACTTGCCAGTGAAAGGGCTATTAGTCGAAATAACATGGTAAAACTCAGTTGTAATAGCCCAGACTATGACTATCCATGGCAAATGTATCTCTCTGTTCGAGTCGAAATCCAATACCCTGTTGTGGTGGCTAACCAACTATTGTCCCCTGACCAAATTATTGGCGAACATCATTTACAAGTCATGTATGTTGACCAATATAGCTTAAAAGGTCAGTTTTTTTCCGACACCACGACATTAATCGGCTCGCGGGTGAAACGTCGGGTAGCGAAAGACTCTCCAGTATTAAGTAATAACCTGTGCTTTGTTTGCAAAGGTGACACTGTTTCTATTTATGCTAAAACCACTAATGTAGAAATAAAAACCCTTGGAGAAGCATTGCGTGATGGCAATATCGATGAGGTTATCAGAGTAAAAAACAGTAACACTAGCAAACAATTCGATGCGGTTGTAATTGGCGTTGGCGAAGTTGAAGTAAGAATGTAAAATAGCGTTAAAGTTTTTTCCTGGGGTGCCGATAGCCTGATTGGAAAACCTGATTCATTACGCTGGAGCCTCCCATGGCAATTGATATTAAGCATAACACTGCTACCAATACACAAATGCGCACTGCACGTGACACGCAGTCTGCTACGCAATCTACAACTACTGCAGCCCCTAAATCAGCTGCACCGGTTAAAACAGATTCCGTTAGCATTACCTCTCAAGCTCAACAGCTTCAGAGCGCGCAAACAAAAATGGCATCGTTACCAGAAGTAGACCAAAAAAAGGTCGCTGAAATTAAGCAAGCAATCTCTGAGGGACGATATAAAGTCGATCCAGAAAAGCTTGCAGCGAATATTGCCAGCTTTGAAGCAGAGCTAGGCGGTTTATCGTTTGACAGAGAGTAACCGTTAAACGTTACTCTTTAACTTGTTTTAACGACACACAGATAATAGGTGCAAACTTGCACCATAGAGAAGTGTTAGTTAAAAAAACCTAAGAGTAATTTATGACAGAGTTAAACCAGCCATTACACAAGCAAGCAAGCGAAGATCAACACAAAGAGCTACACCAACTGCTTGATAGTCAAAATCAGACATTAATGCAGCTGAAATCGCTTATTGTTGAAGAGAAAGCGGCATTATCCAAACAAGATGCTGACAAACTGCTGGCGCTTTCCAAAGATAAAACCCAGTGCTTATTCAATATGAAAGCCACTGACGAAAAACTGGCAAGCCACCCACAGCACAATCTGCTCACCACCGATACTGAACTGGTACAACAAGTCTCACGAGCTAAAGCTATTCTCGCCGAGTGCAAAGACATCAACAGCCAGAATGCCAGCTTGATTGAGCTCAATATCGCCAGCCTCAATCGATTTGCCCAGGCATTACAAGCCAGCCGCAATGCCTCAAGCTTGACCTACAATGACAAAGGTAAAACCTCCACCATTTCAACGCTGGGCAATGACTTTTCAGCCTAATAAAACTTAGCGACAGCCTAGAGCGCTACGCTGCTAGGACGCTTCGCGGCTAGAGGCTATAAAATCTTAGCAGCGCAGCTGTCCCTAGAAGCACAGCGACCCTAGCAGGACGTAGTCCGCCCTAGAACCTAGTAGTCTGCCCTAGAACCTAGCAGGTGATTTATTGAGCTAGCATTGCCTGGCGTAAACTTTGTTGTACCGGAGTTTCACCTAACCAAATCTTAAGTAAAGCCTGACGAAATGCCTCTCCAGCAATATCTCCCTGAGCATTACCATTTTTGATACTGCTCACACCCTTGCCTTTTTGGGTGACAAAAGTAAATTGATCACCGTCGACAATTTCATCTGCAAACAATTGGGTAAAATGTTCAATATCTTTGGCAATTGAGTGTGTGTCATTGTCGGTAGCAGCTTCAAAACCGTCAGTAATGGCATCACGCATTTTGTTTGAAGTGATCATCCCAGAAGTAATCGTTAGCTGGATCACCGCTATCGGCTGAGTAAGCACATCTTCTAGAGTGTGCACTTTTGTCGGCAGATATAAACTGCCCACATATAAATCCATAAAAAACTTACTGCGTACACCAGCGCCATTCAATATCAATGGTTGCTCTGCTACTGTAAATTGCTCTGCTACATCAACATCTGCAATCATGCTAGCTTGCGCCAACAACGGCATCATTAACGATAAGCTCAATCCAATTGAAGCTAATAATTTCATATAAACTCTCTAAAAAACTGCAATATCAACGACTACACCATCAGCCGTTTAACCAACAACCGCAACTCAAGTCGGGTAATTTAACCGCGAACGCCTAATTTATATTGGCCATTCTGTAGAAACATCAATGCTTGCTTGTGCTTTGGCGAGATTAAAATTGGACCATCATCAAAAAATAAAAAGCACTTCCAATTACGCACAAACACATCCCAGCGAGTTTCAACTATTTGGTATTTTTCATAGCAAAAGTACACCACCGCATCATCAGGCCATTGAATATGCGCAATAATCGCATCAGGTAATGTATTGTCATTAGAATCCCATGCAGATTGCCAGTGATCAGTTGCCGTCCAAGCATCTTGCTTTGCTGGCCAATCACCTTTTTCAAACAATTCCGCACGACTGCTCTTATTGCTTATCCACTTATCCCACACTTCCATGGCACTTTTTTCGGTCAATGGCTTAATAAAGGCCTTATCATCATCTGATACAGGCAAATCTTTATGGGTAAAAATCCACTTACGCTTATAAAGATCAAACGGAATATATGAATGTGACAAACAACTGCTCCTAGCAACTTAATATGATTTATAATTATAGCGTTAAAGGTAGGCACACTGCGATAGCAAGAGAGAAAAATGAGAACGATTTAATGATGAATTTGTTGAATTAATTGATGAAATTCAGGTGCATAAGCATTAATAACATTTTAAGCAACTATTTCTAAACTGTTTAAAATTGAGTATGTTGTTGCAATTATCATTTTTACTTTTATGATACTAAAATTAACTAAGTCTTATAGATTAATAGCAATTTCAATGGCAATATTTAATGCTATATTTTTGTTAAGAAAAACTCAGCCATATCTAAATCCATTTGATTATCTATATCAACAGAAAATAAATTATCCATTTTATAAGCGTAGCTTTTTTGTGTGAAATTAACATGCCTCACTTTCATTAACTCCTGAATATTATAGATATATATTGAACCATTTAAACGATAAAAGTCCCCCAAGTCTTGTGATCTTTTCAACCCTTCAGGTTTAATAAAACCATCTAGAGTACCGCTTTTCGGTAAATGATTTGACCAAATAGGTGGGTGTTCACAAGGGGTAACAGATACAACAGAAAATGCTTCGCTCTCTACAAACAAACTTAAAGACTCTTCAATATGCTTCATCAACCTCAAAGGTGATGTCGGCTGCAAAACAATTAAAATGTCATAGTTTGTCCCATATTTTTCAATGGTATATAACAAAACGCTGAGTGTAGTCGCGTTATCCGTTGAAAGTTTACTTGGGCGAAGTTCTGGGATATTAACGCCACAGCTCGCTACGGAAGCGATCTCATGGTCATCAGTACTAAGAATCACTTCATCGATTGCATTACAAGATAAAGCCAATTCTAAAGTCCAATTGATCAAAGGTTTACCATTTAAGGGAAGAATGTTTTTTCTGGGTAAACGCTTACTCCCTCCCCTTGCAGGTACTAATGCCAACACTTTTTTACCTGCTATCATCATTACATTCCTAAAACACTAACATCAGTTTGAGCACGGTTAAAATCATCTAATCGGCCTATATCCAACCAATACTCATGTAGAGGGAACATTAGCACTTTACCTCCGACTTTAATTTTATCCTCTAATAACGTTGGCATATCAACAACTTGATTTACACTTACTTGCTTAATAATCTCGGGAGAGACTACATAAATCCCAGCATTAACAAAAAAACGTTGTATTGGTTTTTCTTCCATACTGACCACAACATTGCCGTTACCATTGATCACACCATAAGGAATTTGGTATTCATAATCTCTCACACACATAGTGGCCTGGGCATTATTTTCATTATGAAACTCCAATAAACGCTGAACATCTACTTGTGTTAACACATCCCCGTTCATCATAATAAGCGGCAGTTGTGGGATATCATCAGGCAATAAACCGAGTGCTCCCCCAGTGCCCAACGGTTCATCTTCATGAATGTAGGAAATATTGACATTTAATCGGCTACCATCACCAAAATACTCTGTAATTTGCTCAGGCATAAAGTGAGTTGAAATATAAAAATTGACAAAGCCCGCCTTAGCAAAGTTAATAATCGTCATCTCTAAAAGAGGTTTGTTACCTACTTTCAGCATTGGCTTAGGGCAATTATCAGTCAGAGGACGCAAACGAGTTCCAAACCCTCCGGCCATAATCAGTACAGGATTATCATAGTAAGGTTGATTTAAAGCCTGCTTTAACGTTTGGAGTCCTACAACACTTCCATTTTGAATCAATGGAATAGCAAGAATACTATTTTGCTCCATTAAACGAATTAATTGATGTTTTGGGATATCAAAAACAGCCGTAATCGGATTCTTGTTCATAACAAGAACCACAGATTGATCAAGCGTAAGATTATTTAATAAAGCACGTCTAATATCGCCATCGGTAACCACGCCTTGTAATCGGTCATTCTCATCGACAACCAAAGCAACTTGCAGAGCATGAAGGTTAATGATTTCTAAAGCATCACGAATGGACTGCTTCGGTGCTAAAGCAACATCTTTCCAATGCTTTTTCATAACGTTTCATTCCTTTTTTCTTATTAATGCCTGATGCCCGTATACAACTGATTTTTCTTCAACATTTGTCACAACTGTAGCGCCAGCACCAACAACAACATTTTTACCAATATCAACACCCTGTATAACACAGGCATGCACGCCTATATGAACATCATCTTGCGTAGTTACATTGCCGCAAAGTGTCGCGCGAGGTGCAATATGATTATTCGCACCAACATTACAGTCGTGCTCAATAATAGCGCCAGTATTAATGATACTGTTTTCGCCAATATACGCACCCGTTTGGATAATGGCTCCAGACATGACTTGCACACCCTGTGCCAAATATACCGATGAAGATACAATCGCGTGTGGTGATATAACCGTTGCAAAACTAAAACCTAATTTAGTAAAAAACGCTGTCACTTTTACTCGGTTATTTTGTTTAGGTAAACTACCCAGCCCATTCACCAAAAGCACATCATCGGGATTAAATTGACTTATATCGTCATCATCACTTAAGTACTGTATTGATTCAAATATCTGATTATTATTATTTTTATCAGGTGAAATATATGCAATAACATTACAGCCGTTAAGCTGGAGTAAATCCATTAATACGCTTGCATGGCCACCAGAACCAATCATGATTAATGGCTTATTCATCGATTAAATCCCCTGGCTGATAGCATTTTGATGAAACTTGGCCAGAAGTAAGCTGCCAAAACATATCCGGAGACATACCACTTCCGGGCCTTTTTATTGTCAAATTGTTGACATTAAAAGGCTCACCTTTTTTTATATCTGTTTGTGCCACAATACTTTTTCGGGCAATAGTTATATTTTTAGCCTCAGAAATAGTGGGCTTTTTTACACCGTTACCTAAGGCTTTTTCAACTTGCCTGATCGATTCTACCATCATTTTTAATTGCAAAGGTTCGATAGAGGCACGATGATCTGGACCAGGTAAGGAGCAATCTAGCGTAAAATGTTTTTCAATAATCACCGCTTCTTTAGCCACTGCAGCAATTGGAATGGCAATTCCTTGGCTGTGATCAGAATAGCCCACTGATAAGCCAAAACTTTGTTTAAGTGTATCCATGGCATTTAAATTAATTTCATCAAACGGTGCAGGATATTCTGTGGTGCAATGTAAAATGGTCACTTTTTCGGATAGTACTTGCTGACCAACATCAGATAGAAATGCGAGTTCAAAGTTAGCTAATGAAGGTTGACTATCAAGTGGCGCAATATAACCAAAAGCAATCACTGCTAAGGTGTTTCTGACTTCTTCTAAGGTCGCCATTCCCGTTGATAAAATAATATCTAATCCAGTTCTAGCATGCGCTAACACAAACGGGCTATTGGTTAATTCACCAGAAGGAATTTTCAGCCGTTTCACTTTAATTTCATCAACTAAAAAATTTAAACTTTCAAAATCAAATGCTGTTGATAAAAATTCAATATTTTTTGAAGCACAATATTCGAGTAATTGATGGTGCGCGCCATAACTAAGCTCTAGACGCGTCAACATCGATAACTGCGACTCATCATTGCCTGTTGTTTCAATTTGATATTGAGCTTTACTGGCACTTGCCGTTACTAAATTTGTCGCTTTAAACGTTTGAAACTTTACAATATCGGCACCCGCGTTAACGGCCACGTCGACTAACTGAAATGCCATTTCGAGCGAACCATTATGGTTAACCCCGGCTTCTGCAATCACTAGAGTCATAGTATTTCCTTGATGAGTACAAATGCTTCAGCAGCTTCAACATTCGCTTGAACACCACGAACATACGCTAAAGACTCTAGAGCCTTACGTGAACGAGGAAAGGGGAATGGTGCGATTTCAGATGGATACATTTCAAGAATAGTTAATTTTTTCTCAAGCTGTAAACTCACATCAATAAAGACATTGGGTTTAAAGCCTCCATCTTCAGGTTTTAAACCAAAATCTGTTTCAGATAAAGTCTCATAAGCCAGCACTTTTTTGACAAACGGGTAACGAAATGACTTGGTGGCCGACATTACCGCATCAAATACAATTTTATGATCAGTGTGTGCATCATTTCGATAAACAGTGAAGACCTGCTCAGGCTTAATCTTTGAAATAACATCACTAATAGGCCCGATGATATTGCGCATAGGTAAAGTCTCTAACTTACCAGATGGTAGCATTAACTCATGAACAGATGAAAATCCATAAGCTAACGTTACTGCCGCAATTTCTTTTTTTCTCGTAGCAATTTGAGTTGTTGTAAAACCGGAAGATTTACTCATCCCAGTCACCAAAAGCCAATGAACCTCATAACCAGCTTGAACAAACTTAAGTATGGATCCACCACAACCTAAAGTTTCATCATCGGCATGTGGAGCAACTATTAGTATATTTTTTGTCATCTTAAAGTCCGTTAAAAATGAGGATTATATCAATTTACTTTTAACCGCCCACTTAGGATTGTCCAAATCAATTTGACTTAAGTATGTCTCAATAATTTCTGCAGCATTACCAGTTCCATATGGATTATCTAATTGAGCAACAAAATGACGATACGTAGGTTCAAAAACAGCTTGTTCAATTGCCTCAACAATCTCTTCCACCTTGTAGCTAACAAACTTTACATTTCCTGCATTGAGTCTGCCTCGTTGGCGATGCCCTACATTCACCACAGGTAGTTTATACATTGGCGCCTCTAAAATGCCCATACTAGAATTGCCCACTAATGCCTTAGCTTTACGTAATAAATTAATAAAAATATGACGAGGCAAAGTTGATTTTAGTAGAATATAGTCTGACTCAAATTCCTTATATGCTTTGACAATGTCTAAGGAACCAGGGTCACTATTTGGAGTAATACAAATAGCTTTCATATTTTTAGCTCGGCAAACGCTATCAATTGCAGTTAGCGTTGCTTTCATTTGCTCATATGCACTTTCATGCTCAGAAGATAAAGGGTGCTTCAATACAACAATAAAATTATCTAATTCTGTACCTATAAATTTAGATACTTGGCCAATATCTAATTCTGGTTCATGCTTTATATTATCCAGACCGGGAGTACCACTAAACGTAACACGCCAATCATCCTCACCCATTTTAAGCAAATTATCAGAATAAGGTTTAGCTGTCGTAAAATGGATATGTGCTAGTTTGCTAACAGCCATTCTTATAGGGTCGTCAGCATTTCCCCAAACCGGGTCGCCACCACCAATATGAGCGACTAAGACTTCCATATAATTACCAACTACTGCAGTAGCAATACTTTCTTCTCTATCACCCACTACTATTAATAAATCAGGTTGTTCACGTTCGACTGTTTGCGTTAAGCCGGTTATTAATTGTCCTACTGCTTTACTACGCTGTGTCGTTCGGTTTGTCGAAAATAATGTGTCTATACGGTCGGCAATGACAAAACCATCATGTCTAATCGACTCTATAGTATTTCCATGCCAGTCAGATAAGTGCGCACCTGCGACCACTATTTTGAGTTCAATATCATCACGTTCATTAAGACGTTTTATCACTGGATACAAAATATCATATTCAGAGCGAATACCTGTTACGGCAATAACGCGTTTAATTTTTTTCATTTTTAGTGTCCAAAATATAGGGGAGTGCGTCTGCTAATTTAGCGATCCCTACCGCCCCAAAACCACCAAGCCACAGTGAGTCTATACCGCAAGATTGACCCCCTTTTACATCATTGTCGTAATGGTCACCTATAACAATTGCATCACTAGCACAACATTGAAAAGTATCTAAAACAAATTGAAAACACCTGGGATCAGGCTTTTCATAACCTTGATGATTATCTCTAGCGTAAAATATTTTGTCACATAAGGGCTCTATACCTAATAAAGTCACTTTATTTTGTTGAACCTTAACTACACCGTTAGTTAATACTGCAATAGTACATCCCTCTTTTTTTAAGCGATGTAAAAACAATAATGTTGCTTGTGGTAATGATATTGCTCGCTTTATATTGGTATAAATATCAAATAAAAAATTATGGTTACTGGTACAAAAAAGCCCACACCCCATTAAAACATCTTTTAAAATATCAGCGCTTTTTTTGCGTTCTATCAACAAATAAGAATGCATCAAGCTACCACTTTGAACTTGTTTAGCTATCTCAAACGCTTCAAAAACAATTGAGAAATAATGACTTTCATCATATAAAGTGTCGTCTAAATCACAAATAATTAAATGTTTTTTTGCGAAATGCGTCATAACTGAAAGAACTCTTGATATGTGCGGTACATCTTCATTCCCCACTGTATTGATGTCGGAGTAATATCTTGTTTATCAAGAATATTGATAAACAGTGGTATCCAGTTGCAACTTGATGCAAATCCCAAAGCCATACCTCCGGCAATTCGAGGATTCACTTCGACTAAAAATACCTCATCTTTATCAACAAAACACTGCACATTAATAGGACCTTCAAATTTAATTAACTTTGAAAGCCGTATAACAACCTCATCAATTATTTTGTTTTGCTTAACAATACCACCCGTGGACTTACCATTTACGACTCCAAGTCGTTTTCTAGGAATAATATAAATGGGATGATGTTGATGATCAAAAAGGCAATCGACGGTATATTCCTCACCATCCAAGACCGTTTGAGAGATATCTCCTAACTTAAAATTATCATTGCGTAATTGAGAGTTTTGTTCGATATAGACACCTACACTTCCTCGACCGATTCTCGGTTTTACTAGTGGGTAAATAGGTTCAAGTGATGATTTAGCACAAGGGAGTTTATGCTCTTCAAAAAAATTCGCAGTTAACCATTTATCTTGAAAAACTTCAATGGTTTCAGTTGATGAAATAAGTACATTAACACCTTTATCAGCAAGTGATTCTTTTCGTTCTGACCACCCCAAAAGCATTTCATCAAAAGAAGGAATAACGATATCGATAGCATGTTCAATTAATAGTTTTTCAACTTTATTCCAAAGTTGAGGATCTTCTTTTTTAGGAAAAATAATTAATTCATCGGCAAATATGCTTGCGGCACAATCATTAGAAATATCAGATGCGACGGCAGTATGCCCTGCTTTTTGTATCGCCTTAATCAAGTAAGCACTAACAGGACTTCCAGAAGCCTCTAATAAAAACCTCTTTTGTACAAAATAGCTTTTGGGCTTACTCATAAATAGCAACTGCACAATTTGGTTGGTGAGGGAAATGTTCAAACCTCAAAGTATTAATACCTAAAACTTCATTAACAGCTATAGTTTCCCCAGGCCAATGACCGCAACTAAATTCATCAAAAACAAGAACTGAGCCTTTAAATAGTCTGGGTTTAATAGCCTCCAATACATCACGTGTAGGCTTATAAACATCCATGTCAAAAATGGCCATTCCTATAGTCAATCCAGGATTGTCCTCTAACCATTTATAGATCGTGATTGATACATCCCCTTTAACTAGATAATTTTTCTTTATGTGACTGAGTGGACTTTGTTTTTCATGTTCATCTAGAATTTGTTGAAGGACCTTCTCATAACCTTTTTCCGTAGAATAATCTCCAACATTTGCAAAAGGATCTAACTCGCAAACGTTAGAAAAACCTTCAAATGTATCAAACCCATAAAGTTTACGTTGATGATTATAGGGTTCATACATTCCTCTCAAACTTTGTAATATGCTCAACCCACTTCCCCATTGAACTCCAAACTCACAAATAACGCCAGGTTTACCAATCAACTTTTTGTATAACCAATCAAAATATAAAACTCTAGAGATACTCTGTCTTCTCATAGTTACTAAGGAATGTTGATTCCAATTTTCATCAAGTTTTGGCAATAGATTCAAGTGGATGTTTTTAAGGCGATCCAAACTATCTGATTCCTTTTCACTACGGATAAAACCTTCGCCATTATCATTTATTTTCATTTACGCTCTCCAAAACTGAACAATTTATAAATTAATTAACTTTTTACTTGGCGAACTGGGCAAGTTCAATAATAATGATTCGAAATGCTCAGAGTAATTAAGGCTCCCCCGTATAGCATTCTTGTACATCGGTAAATGATGCATTAACTTCCAAATGGGTCTTGTCACAATACCAGTAATATTTGTGATTTTAAGTAATTCATCACGGTCTTCAACTGATGGACATACAATTGCGTTCAACCAGTAATTTGATTTGGCATACTTGGGTTCAACAAAAAATTGATAATCACTAAGCATAAAAAAATCTCTATAATGATTTGCTAGCTTCCTTTTTTGCGTTATATAATCTGTTAGTACTTCCATTTGCCCACAACCTAAAGCCGCATTTAAATTTGGCATTCGATAATTAAATCCAGCTTCATCATGTGAAAATTCATATGGATGTAGAACTTTAGCTGTCGTCGTTATATGTTTTGTTTGTGCCCCAAGCTCTGCTGTTTTACATAAAACCACTCCACCGCCACCGGTGGTAATAACCTTATTACCATTAAAACTTATAGCACCAAAATCACCAAAAGTCCCAGTATGCTGGCCTTTGTAAAACGAACCCAAACTTTCTGCTGCATCTTCAACTAAAGCAATATTCCACTTTTGACAAACCAGCATAAGCTCATCAAGCTCTACAGGGTGTCCAAATGTATGCATAGGAACAACCGCTTTTATTACTCGTCCGCTCAGTTTATGTATGCAACCATATTCCGACACTTGTGCATATTGAAAGAGAAATTCATCCATTGCTTTGGGGCAAAGTCCCAAACTCACAGGTGATACATCAACAAAAATAGGTTCGGCTCCCATGTGATGTATAGCGTTACATGTAGCCACAAAAGTTAAAGCTTGGGTAATCACAAAATCACCACGTTTGACTCCTGCCATGTAAAGTGCAGTGTGCAATGCAGCGGTTCCATTAACAACCGCAACCGCTTTAGCTGCACCGGTATAGTGTTCTATCTTGTTTTCGAACTCATCAACATACTTACCAACGCTCGAAACAAAAGTACTGTCAATGGTATCTGCCACATAGAGTTTTTCATTGCCAGCAAACGTTGGGGCATGCAAAGGAATAAACTGATCTGTTTGATAAATATCTCGAATAAACTGACAAATATTAGCTGCTTTCATCTAGTTTCCTACATTTTTCCATCTAAGTATTTGCCCGTTTCTTTATGGTCAAACTCAGGTAACATTTTATTAAACAGCGCAACAATTTGTGTTTTGCTCCAAGCTTGTTCGCGTTTCATGGCACTGATTTCATGTCCAAACATCTGCAAAAGTGGCTCATCATAATCAACAGGCGGTTTTATCACTCCTAAATGAGTAAAACGTGTCATATCAAGTTCATCATTGCAGGTAAAAAACTCTTCAATATCTTTCTCACCTGTGGTGTCGCTTTGAGTAAACAAACAAGGCCATTTCCCCAGGTTAGGTAAAGAATGAACTAGCTCCCTTGCCTCGGTTTCACTTTGGCAAAGATGAGGTTCATAACCTAGCTGAACTAAATATTTAACGGCGATATCGGCGAATGACACTAATGGTAAAGCCTGGGTTTGTTTAGGAAAAAAAATGTCGCGATTCTCACCTAAAAGACAAGACATTAAACAAAGCTCACCCGACTCTTGCGGCGTCACAAAATAGCGCTGAACATCATTAGGGGCAACAATAGGTTGTCGCTTTAAAATACGCTGATTGAAACTGTGCAACAGTGAGCCATCAGAAAAGGCAACATTGGCAAATCGCGCAGTAGAAATGTTTATTTGATGGCTACGGCGCATTAAAAACATTTCCATAATTCTTTTAGAAGCCCCCATCATATTCACTGGATTAGTGGCTTTATCTGTTGAAACGCAGAAATATTTTCTGACACCGGATTGAATAGACTGCTCAATGGTTTTATCTGTATTAAACACATTCACATCTATCATACGCATTAAAGTAAAAGGATCTTTCTCACTGCGTACATGCTTTAAGGCTGATAAATTAAGCACATAATCATACTGACCATCAGCCTTGATAAATGCATCATACTCAAGAGAACCGATATCAAGCGCGAAGCTTTGAAAATCACCCGCGATATAGCCAAAAGTGCTTCGAATATCCCTGACTAATTCAGCTAAATTATTTTCACTAATATCAACAACATGTAATTTAGTTGGCTGTCTTTTAAAAATTTCTTTTGTCACAGCCTGGCCAATGGTACCCGCAGCACCTAAAACCAAAAAACGTGAATTTGCAACCATAGCGTTTAGCTGGCTAGCTAATCTCGACACATCGCTATCTAGTAAAGGAAACTCTCTTCCAATTAACGATAAATCAAACAATTGCATTAGTTGATCTCCTTTTTGAATCAAAAGCCGACGTGTTTATAAACATTCACTGCCAAAAAATTATCACATCTGAAATGTAGCAATAATTATTCCAAGTAATTAATACATGAAGATAAAGATACTATAAGAAACTAGAAAACAATTTACTACTTGATTGTACAGTAAATATATCGCTTATATGAGTATAAACCAGATAATAAATGGGGCAGTAAAAGTAGGTCAAATAAACGAAACAGAGACTAAGACTGAAACATGAAATGAGAAAGGATAAATATATGGTCTCCCCACAGGGGATAAGCCTAACTAATAGACCTATCTTAACAAACCTTACTAAATCTATATACAGCAAGACTTTAAGCCGTTTCAGGTGCTATGATAACCTTAATGAATATCTACCAAAATGACCCTTTATTTATCTCTCGGGTGGTCTATAGGTGGTTTATGGGGTGGTTAAATGGAACGAGTAAAATTTACTAAGAAAAGCATTGAAGCCCTTATAAACAAAGGTGTTGCGGTATGGTGCAGTGATTCCGAAATAAAAGAATTATGCTTTCAAACCACTTCAAAAGGTGGTCAATTTTTTAAGCTGATTAAAAAGTTTGAAGGTAAGAAGGTCACGGTAAGCCTTGGTAGCTTCGAATCAATGACCGTTGAAAAGGCGCGCACTGCCGCTTTAGATAACCTTGAGCTAATGCGAAAAGGCGTAAACCCTAATACCCAAAAGGCTGCAAAGAAAGCCCGTAGGCTAAGCAGTTTCACCTTTGCTGATCTATTCATGGTCTATAAAGCTGATTTTAATGTCAGAATTAAAGCTGGCGAACGTAGACCAAAATCATTAGAAGATGCTGAGTCAATCTTTAAGCTTCACACTAACCCGCTATTCAAAAAGAAAGATGTTCGAGAGCTAACCAACGATGAAGCGCGAAAAATCATTGCTGACCTTAAAACAGCAAAGACCCCTGCCGTCAGTAATAAATGCTTAACTCAAATCAAATCTATTTTTAACTTCGCAAAAAAAGAAGGTCTTATATCTGATAATCACTTTGCTGTTGCCAAAAAATTTGCAGAACAACCAAGAGAGCGAGTCCTAACAGCAGATGAAGAAACTAGATTGCTGGTGGCACTTGATGATGAACCAGAGATATACAAAGACATTGTGTTAATCGCTTTGATGACTGGTCAGCGAAAGAATTGTGTTCTATCTATGCAATGGGAAGAAGTTGACCCACAGCAACGTATATGGGCAATACCTGCAAGCAAAGCTAAATCAAAAAAAGGCTTAGTCGTTCCGTTAATTCCAGAGGCTATGCAAATACTACAAAGAAGAAGCAGCCAAGCGGAACAAGGCGAGAAGTTTGTTTTTCCAAACAAGCGCAGCAAATTAGGTTATGTGACAGAGAAAACGGGGCAAGGTTCGTTTTGGAGACGCGTAACAAAGCGTGCAGGGCTATATTCCGACAACAAAGCACAACGCCTCACCTTTCATGATTTAAGGCGTTCTACCGCCACCAGAATGGCGAGAGCAGGCATTGAGTTAGCAATCATTCAAAAGGCACTTGGTCATAGCTCAATAGCGATTACACAGCGCACTTATGCTCACCATGATTTAAGTCAGGTTCGTGCTGGTCTTGAACATATCAGAAATGAGCCACCAGCAACGATAGACACCTTAAAAGAACAGTTAAAGGCACTTACGCCAGAACAACGAAAAGAACTGCTAGGAGGCTTTTAGAATGGATGAAGAAAAAGTCAGATTATTAGTCAACCTAATTTGGAGAGAACAGCCCAAAAATGATGCTGCATCAAGTGATGAAATGGAACTTGCATGGAACCTGCAATCACTTCTTGTGAAGTGGTCAGATGAGAAAAGCTCAACACATGAAGAGATCGTTGCAAAGCACTTTGTTATGAAGATGGTTCTTAGTGAAGATAGCCCCTTTGCTAAAGTTTCAAAAAGATACAAACCAACAAAAAAAAACAACCACAGACCACGATCTAATATTCATGAGTCTGTGACAATTCTACTATTTGCTAGGGCTAATGGGATCAGTTCTGCGGGGAGAGAATTTGGCTTAAGTCGCAGTGCTATTAGAAGTCGGATTAAAAAGGTAGCATTATTATTTAAATTAACTGACAAAGATCTGTTAAATATGAAAAGTGAAATACATGACTCACACGAATTGGAAGAGATTCTACAAGGTATGAGCAAATATTGGATTGAAAACAAAGGGGGTGGTGAATAAGTATCTGAGAAAATATACTTTTTCACCACTTATTCGACATAAACTAAAGTGTAATACTTACCAGAATAAATCAAACTTAACTGGTGAATATCATGCAAAATCAAAATCTACTAAACAATTCCGAAGCAGCAGCTTATTTGGGCGTTACAGAGGGCACCATGATGGTATGGCGCTCTACTGGGCGCTATCAAATCCCTTTCATAAAAGTTGGTCGTTTAGTGCGTTACAGACTGAATGACTTAAACACATTCTTAGATAGCAGAACCCAAACCAAAACCGCTTAGTTTTATCTCTTATAGGGATAACACATGGCATCAAACTGCCCGAATAAATTGCTATTAATTTTATCAGGTTAAATCTAGCCACCTATTAACCACTTTAACGAGTGAAACAAACGACATATTAAAGTCAATCAACAATCGAGGTTACATCATGAGCAATAGAAAATACGGCACATCAATGGTACTAAAACGTTTACTAAATGGTGAACGATTAACGGCAGAACAAATCAGTTTTTTTAGCTTTGGGGAGCAGCAAAGTAGAGTTATGGACGAATTAAGAAAGTCCTATATCCCTTGGGAATGCGACCAATCAGCTAATGATACGACTTGGTTTATTCCAAAAATCGAAATAGCCCGTTATTACCATTGCAGGGATGAACAAATAGCGGCTGAAAAGTCGTATTTTTACGCTAAGAAAACGGTAAGACTTGACCGAGAACTAAAGAAAGCTATCAAGTGGCGCGGTCTTAACTGGCTTATTAATCGAATAAATGAACAAGCGGCAAATGATGACAGCTTTGAAAAGCAAAAAGGCTCTGAGGAGTAAGCTCAAAGCCTTTACATAAAACTATGGATAGCGGTACAAGTTTGGCGACTAAGCCGCTATCCATTTCTTAAGAGTATCTCTTATATGAAAGAAAGTAAAAAAGAAAAAGGCTCATGGCTACCAGAATCAATAGAGCAAGCAGTAATTCAAAACGGACTTGAAATGAATCATGTGTGGCTTGTCAGCACAGCAATTTCCTACTTTAAAGCGAAAAGAGACTTTCACGCTTCCAATGCTTACCTTGCTGAGAAAATGGGGAAAGGTGTTCGACAAATACAGCGATACATAAAAGAACTTGAGTGTTCAGGGTGGCTTTATGTGAACAAGTCAAAATCAACTAATGGGACAAGCAGAAAGCTATTACCGACCCCAAACACATTAGCAATTTTGAGGGGTGACATAGATGTCATGCCTAGGAGTGACATAGATGTCATGGCAGGTATGACACCAGAGTCACCCAATAATGAAGTGGATAGTAAAGCTATTAATAATAAAGTTTTAACTGCAACATCATTTGAAAATGATGCCGAAGTTTTCTATAAGAATCACTTAAAAGAATTGATAGCTAAAGACCTAGATATTGAACCTGATGATATGGTTTTTAATTTTTATGACATAGCAAGCCAATGGGCAGAGTGTGTCAGCAATGTAACCATACCTGAGAAGCCTAACACTTCAATTATTCAACTGCTGTTATGCAATGATACTTTGGCAGGCTTTACCAATAGAAAGCAGGTTGTAGAGTTTCTTGATGGACGCTACCAAGAACGAAAGGTATTTAAAAGAGATAAGCCCGTTAATCTTAGCTGGCTGATGTGCTCAGAGATGGACGACTTAGAAAGAAATGGAATTCTTAGTTCAGAAGGTTATGCCGAACGCTGGACTAATGAAAAAGTAAAATTGTTAGCTGAAAAATGAAGTAATAATAATCCCCTACCCAATCAAACAAATCATAGGGCGTTATTAGGTAGGTTATGGTGCGGTTATTTAACTAAAAGCTGACAAAACTAGACGTTCAAACTCAAATGCCAATCTTTAGGGGCTGTAAAAACCATTTAAACACTAAGAACTCACTATGAAATACACACAAATAACGTAAAGCAAGCAATTCACAATGATAGCTAATTTTATGATAAATCTGGTTAGGTCGAGTCAAGGTTAGAGCAAGGTTTAAGCACCATTAGCAATATCAAAATAAATCACTAAATTTATTCTAATGACTCTCAAGGTGGTTTATAGGTGGTTAAATTCCTGGGGCGATATATAAAACACTGATTTAAAATGATTTATTTTAATACTGGTCTCCCCACAGGGACTCGAACCCCGATCGGCCGCTTAGGAGGCGGCTGCTCTATCCTGTTGAGCTATAGAGAGACCCAGTGATTATACTGAGTTTATAATTGAATTAAACCTTTTAAATTTAATTGCTTAATTAACAACCAACTAGTTCTTAATCGCAATGTCATTCACTTGAATATTATAAGCACTGTCGATACCGTCAAAGATTGCCGTTGAACTGTCTTCGGTCACTTGTTCGATAACCACATTCGCCCGACTTTTAGTCGCGATAGCGCGCATAGAGTTGAATCTGTCGGGGATGTTTTTCTGTAGGACGATTTGGAACTTATCACCCATTTTAACGCCATTTTTACGGCCTAAATTGATGATAATGCGATCACCATCTCTTGCGACAATTTGGCCTAGTAATGGTCGGCAATTGAGTTGCTTATCTAACGACATAACGCTTTGTTGTAAAATATCACTGATCGCCTGGCCATAAGATGATCGCCAAAAGCGTTGATTAGCTGGTGACACTATTTCTTGTCGTTCAAATTCCCAAGGCGCTGATGTCGCAAATGATTCCGACCAGACCACTTCACCGCTAATGCCATGATAAAGGGTTAATTTAAGGATAAATTGCCTCAGTGGATCATCTTCTACAAAGCCCAAATAACTGCTTTGTACTGGTTCAGTTGAAATATCAATAATTTCGGGCTGCAGCAAATATTGGCTGTCGGTGAGTTCACCTAACCAACTGGGTATGCGGTTACCTCTAAAATTGACCAATTGATTGGTATTATCAATTTTCTCATCTGCATGTAGCCTGGCAAAACTGTAACGCGATTGCGCGTTAATCGCTTTGCCTAATTGTTCGGTGATGCGCTCTTCAAAGTGGGCTAATTGACCATAGCGTAATTGTTCGCGTTCTTGTAAATAAGCTTGAGGCAGCATAATCGCAGCTTTGAGTGATTGGCTTTTACATTGGGCATCGGACTCTTGTTCGCTAAGCTCAAGCTGTAAAATGACAGTAATAGTATGCTCGCTTATCATTTCACTCATTAATTCAACATTATTGGCCGAGCCCATACGCTGCATTTGAAAAGTATCTTGAGTAAGCCGTCCTTGATTAATTTGTTGTTCGCTAGAGAAGTTAACTCCCGCTTTTAAACTGGCATAATTTAATGCTTGGCTGATAGCGTCTTCGCGAGCTTTATCAATATCGCCATTAACAATTTTGGCTTTGCCAGTCACTTCAATTTGTTCAGCAAATGCAGACATTGTCACTAGCAAGCCACTTGCACATAATATGGCTATGACAGCAAGATGACTAAAGGGATTAGCTCGGTTAGTAGGGCTGTGTCGGATCAGCATACGATGTCCTAATGTCAAAAAAACGTCTATTTGGCCTAATAAAATGAATTAAGCTTACTCTATATTTTACAAAGCAAAAATTGTGCCTATAACCGCTTTAATAGTTTTTTTTTAGATGTAGGGTAATTATAGTAAAGCTTCTAACGCATTTGCCGATATAAAGGAACGAATATTAAAGAGTAAAAAATTGACCTTAGTTACCGATAAATAAGGCGATAAAATGGCTCATTTATACCAAGACTTGCGGCATTTTTGTAAGAGGAATTATTATGATTAATAGGCTTGTTGTCCCCACGGTCATACTGGCGTCATTGACGTTAGTTGCATGCACCCAAACGCCTAATGCTGCCAATAATCTTGCCTTTAGTAATAACGGTAAATTTGTCAAAGTGGTCGATGAAGATCAGGTTTATCAGCACAAGCTAGCTTATGATATACAAGCTGTTGGAATATCGCCTAAGGGCCAGGTCAATGTGTGGGCAGAAAAGTTAGTCAACGAATTAGTATTGCAAAATGATGCCCTTCGCCCAGATGAACCACTGCTCATTTCTACGCCGGTAATGGCCAGCAATTTAAATACATCCAATGAGTTAGGCCTTCAATTACAGCAAGGATTGCTTGCTGCATTCCATGCCCATGAGTTTAATTTGGTTGATTTAAACGTCGCAACCAATTTACGTGCAACAGAGCAAGGTGAATTTATGTTGAGCCGAAACTGGGAGCTGTTGCGTTCCGATTTACCGGTAGCGCACGTTTTGGTATCAACCATGACCTTAACACCTGAAGGAATAGTCTTTAACGGCCGAATAGTGAATGTGACCAATAATAGAGTGGTTTCTGCGGTGCAATCATTTGTGGCGGCGTCGAGCTTATCGGGTTATTTACAACCTTCTGAAATGATTGAATCGCGTAATGGTTTACTGTATCGCCACGAAAATAAGGGCGACAGTCGTTATACCGTATTAGGAGATAAGCTATGAAGTCGTTAATGTTAATTGTGCTGGTACTGTTAACTGGCTGTGTAAGCAAGGATAAATATGTTCAGTGGGAAACCGAAGCTCCAGCCTCGTTCCCTACCCTAACCGCAATTGGTTATGCACCCTTAGCGACTCAGCCAAGCAAAGAACCATCGCATCGTATTTTAATGGCAATGCAAGCATCAAAAATTGCTGCATATCGCGAGTTAGCAGAGCAAGTGTATGGCCAAAAGATTACCGCAAACAGCGACGTGAGTGAGTGGTTATTAACTGACGACAACGTTAAGTCTAGCGTTAGTGGCATTATTCGCGGCGCTAAAGTGGTAAAAACCTACCCAGCCGGTGAGTTTTATATCACTGAGTTAGCACTTGATTTTAAACAAGTATGGCAGTTATACGAGCAACAAAATCGCCCTAAGAGGGTAAAGGAAGTGACTTACTTCTAGGGCCGATTCACATTAGCAGTTCAGACGATTTAATTAGATAAATGCTGAGTTGCTAGATTAGCTTTTACAACAATGCCGCTGATATCAGCGGCATTTTTTATTATATGGTTTACCACTAATCGTTAAAAGTTCAGTTTAAACACTAAACCGAATGCGGCTTGGTTCTCCATGTCTTCAGTGACATCGGGATAACTTAACTGCATTTCACCGCCAAAATAGTAACCAGCATAAGCATTAAGGCTAACGTTAGTCGTTGCTTGCCAACCTGCGCGAGCAAAGCCTACCCATTCTTCAACTTCAATGGTTTTGTCATCGTCAGCAATTAAAAAACGCTCTGTTCGCATTGAGCTGCCCACGCCAAAATCCCAGTCACGATTATATTGATAACTTAACTCTAATCCTGCAGGGCCACTAAAACCAGCTTGGAACGGGTTAGCAAGTACCCACTTATCGCTTATCTGCCAACGCACGGCTAAATAAGGCAAGGTGCGCACTTCTGAAATATCATTTAAATATGCCACACCGAAACCAAGCATATTACCCGAATCAAAGCGGTACATCCCCGAGGCGACGACACCATAACTTTGTGCATTTGAAGATGATGCCGTATCAGCATAGGCATACTGTAATTTGGGTGCGATGAGAAACATCCAATGATTATCTAAGCGATACGATAGTGATAAACCGGCACTGTACTGATGGATGGTTGACCAAGGTTGAGTATTGCTGCGTAACAGGCTGTTTTGGTTAATATCCCAGTCATAATCGAGATTATCGTAGCCTAAGTTTGCCCCTATAGACCACTGACGATTAAGTGGCATGTTTGCCGAAAAACTGGTTTTCCATGTATCTCGTTGCAACTGATTAGGGTTAGCACTCTCTGCGCCTACATTAGCGGTGCCCGTTGATGTACGAGCAACAGTGAGTGAAAACGGTGATCGTTCTGGTGCCGCTAAAGCATGCTGACTTAACAGCAGACCCGATACGCACAATAATGACCGTACAGATAAATTCAGTGACTTACTCTGTGCCGGAGAAGAAATTACCTTAGTGTTGTAAAGCGTCATACTAATCTGCTTCCCTTCAAATAATGAAATAAACTGAATATTACTTTGGCTTAATTGCTCAAGTAATACTGCTATATGGCCAATTAAGTTCAACTTGAGGTTGAGTTTATTTTACGCCCACTTTATGTGCTCGTAAAAACATGTCGGCGGTATCTTGCAGGTATTGTTGTCTGGTGACGATTAAATCTTCTATTTCTAAGCCTAACTCTAGGCGTAATTTTAGCTCACCAAACAACATTAAACACAATCTAACCGCACTTTCATGAGGGTTTTCAAAAAAGTATTCGTTGTGTTCATTGACTTTTGTTAGGTAGTTTCGAACCAATCCTAGTACATGCTTAGGGCCTGCATTATAAAACAATCTAGACACTTCTGGGTGAGTATCGGCTTGAGCAACACAGGTTTTGAACACTGTCATGGCTTCTTTGCTAACAATCATTTCGCCAAACTGCTGTGCAAATAACAAAATAACCTGTTGTGGTTGGCTGGCATCAATTAAGGCATCATCGGTGAGTTGATGCACAACACATTTCGATTCAATCGCAGACACAAATAAATCGTCTTTAGAACCAAAATGGGAGTAAACAGTTTGTTTTGATACACCGGCATGCTTGGCCACTTCATCCATACTGGTATTAGGGAAACCATGATGACAAAAAAGATCAATCGCAGACTCGAGCACCTGAGCACGCTTTTGTTCACTGCGGCTGATGTGGATCTGCCCGCTGGGATTAAGCGCTGTGTGTTGTTTTGTCATATTGGTTCCATAAATTAGCTTATTAAGCAAATCAAGCCTCTGCATTGCTGATCAGCATTTAGCCTAATAGTAACCAAAAATAGACTGGACAGTCTAGTTTTATAAAATTAGACTATCGAGTCTAGTTAACATTAAAGTTACATTTTATGTTGTGCTGAAAATCTATGCGCTTATTGCCTTTCATGCCAACGGCGAAAAATAAATCAACATTGACACTATTAATTGCTTTGCAAGGAATAAACTTATGAACGCGTCAAAGACATTCACTGCCATCATTCGATACTGGGCGCTAAGTTTAAGCTTAATCGTTTTAAGCGGTTGTGGCTCTGAGGTAAAAGAACACTCGCATACAATTGACTATCAAGCGGTGTTATCGCAAAGCTTAGTGTTAAATGACCATTACCAGCATATGCAAACCTATACTGGGACGATTCGCTCAGCCAATACCACAGGTATTGGCTTTGAGCTTGCGGGTAAGCTCAACAATATCTCAGTCGACAGTGGCGATACTGTGACTAAAGGTCAAACATTAGCCCTACTTGATATCGAGTTATTAACGGCCGAACAACAGCAACTGCAAGCCAGTTTATTACAAACCCAAGCGGACATCGATTTAGCCAAAAGCACCTTAGTTCGAACTCAAAAACTAAAACAACAAAATTATGTGTCTGAACAGCAGCTTGATGAAACCCAGCAACAAGTCATTAGCTTACAAGCGAATCAAAAGCGCATAGAAGCCAGCTTAAGTGCCACCCATTTAAAAATTGAAAAATCGACATTGTTAGCTCCATTCAATGGCACTATCAGTCAGCGGTTTCATAATGTCGGCGAAGTGATTGCGCTAGGCAGTCCGGTTTTTACCTTAGTGGGTAACAGTGAGCCTTTAGCTTATATTGGGGTACCAATTGATATTGCACAGCAGTTAGCCGCCGAGCAGATGGTAGATGTCCGTGTAGGTAAACAAACCTTTACCGCTAAAATTGCCGGTATTAGTGCCGAGGTCAATACCATTAGTCGCACGGTGCAGTTGCGTATTCATTTGCCCGACTCAGCCAGAGTAATCAATGGCGAAATAGCTTATTTGGCTTATCAACAAGACGTGCAAGCCCCTGGTTATTGGGTGCCTATGTCGGCATTAACCGATGGCGTGCGCGGGTTATGGAATGTGTTTGCCTTAGTTGAGGCTGAACAAGGTTTTTATACTATTGAACGTCGCGATGTAGAGATTATCTATACCAATGAGCAACAAGCGTATATTCAAGGTGCCATAAAACCAACCGATTTAATTGTATCGCAAGGATTACATAAATTGGTCGTTAACCAGAAAGTCACTCTCGCTCAAACTGAGAAAGCGGGGGCATTATGATTAAAGCATTTTTAGAAAATGGCCGCCTGACCAGTTTATTTATCGCATTATTAATTGTTGCCGGATTAGGTGCCATTTCAAGCCTACCGCGTACCGAAGATCCACATATTACGAACCGATTTTCGTCTGTTATCACTCAATATCCTGGTGCATCTGCAGAGCGGGTTGAAGCACTTGTGACTGAGGTATTAGAGAATCAATTACGCCGTTTAGAAGATTTAAAGCTAGTCCAGTCGACCTCTCGCCCCGGGATTTCGGTTATCCAGCTAGAATTAAAAGACACGGTCACAGAGACGGATCCGGTGTGGTCGCGCGCTCGAGATCTTATCGCCGACAGTAAATCATTGTTGCCAGTAGAAGCACAAAATAGTGTATTAGATGATCAACTAGGTTATGCCAATACCGCCATTTTAGGACTTGTTTGGGCTGACGATAGCCCTGTAAGAACCGATATTCTAAATCGTTATGCCAAAGAATTACAAAGCCGTCTAAGACTGCTCAGTGGTACTGATTTTGTTAAACTTTATGGCGCACCACAAGAAGAGATTTTAGTTGAGCTAGATGGCAATAAAATCAGTCAATTGCATTTAACCCCCGCCAGTATTGCCGCTATTTTAAATAATGCCGACAGCAAAATTTCAGCCGGTGAAGTTAATAACAGCCAATTTAGAGCCTTAGTTGAAGTCTCTGGTGAGTTAGATTCGCAGAATCGTATCCGCCAAGTGCCGTTAAAAGTAGACGACTATGGTCAAATTATTCGCTTAGGGGATGTGGCCAATATTAGCCGCCAAGCCAAGACTCCGGCATCGAGTATCGCTTTAATCGACAGTCAGCAAGGCGTTTTGGTGTCTGCACGCATGCTCAACAATAATCGAGTCGATGTGTGGCAACAGCATGTAAGCAGCGCCATAGATGATTTTTCAGCTAATTTACCGGCCAATATTAAGGTGCAATGGTTATTCGACCAACAAAGCTATACCAGTGACCGATTAGGTGACTTAGTGATTAATCTGCTACAAGGATTTGTGATTATTTTAGTGGTTCTGATGCTAACATTAGGACTGCGCAATGCAGTGATTGTGGCGATATCATTACCATTAACCGCATTATTTACCCTCACCTGCATGAAATATACTGGACTACCGATCCACCAAATGTCAGTAACAGGTTTAGTGGTTGCGCTGGGGATTATGGTCGATAACGCGATTGTGATTGTTGATGCCATTGCGCAACGCCGTCAACAAGGTATGAGCAAACTGGAAGCGGTATCAAAAACCTTACACCATTTATGGCTACCACTAGCAGGGTCGACTATTACCACCATGCTAGCCTTTGCACCTATTGTATTAATGCCTGGCGCTGCGGGCGAGTTTGTGGGTGGCATCGCCATTTCGGTCATGTTCGCCTTACTCGGCTCATATATTATTTCTCATACCATTATTGCTGGCCTTGCGGGTCGATTCAGTCGCAGTGAAAAACCAACGGCTTGGTATCAGCAAGGGATGGCATTCCCAAGAATTAGCCAAGCATTTACCGCCAGTTTACAGTTTGCGTTATCTCGGCCAATACTGACCGCCATCGTAATTGGAATATTACCGATAGCTGGCTTTTTTGCCGCGGGCAAAATGACTGAACAATTTTTCCCTCCGTCTGATCGAGACATGTTCCAAATTGAAGTCTACCTGGCACCTCATGTCAGTATTGATAACACTCTCGAGCAGGTCAAACTGATTGATAAAAAGCTGCAACAGATTGACGATATTATTGCAGCTACATGGGTTGTTGGCGGTAATACGCCCTCTTTCTATTACAACTTAACTCAACGGCAACAAGGGGCAACCAATTACGCCCAAGCAATGATTAAAGTGACGGATTACGTCGCCGCCAATCGGTTGATTTTACAATTACAAAAAGAGTTTGATGCCCAATTTCCACAAGCACAGATTTTGGTGCGAAAATTGGAACAAGGGCCTCCCTTTAACGCTCCGGTTGAGCTGCGTATTTATGGCCCTAATCTTGATACCCTGAAAACATTAGGCGAACAAGTACGCGGGATTTTAGTCGCCACACCAGATGTAATCCACACCCGTGCCACGCTCAGTTCTGGCGCGCCAAAAGTGTGGTTGCAAGTCAATGAAGATGCCAGCTTAATGAGTGGGCTAAGTTTGAGTGATATTGCCAATCAAATTCAAATGGCGACTACCGGTATCATTGGCGGCAGCATTTTAGAGCAAACAGAATCACTGCCAATACGGGTTCGTTTAGGCGACAACAGCCGAGAACAAGCCACTCGTTTAGCCGAGATCAATCTGGTTTCGGCTTCAGGTTCTGGTATTCCACTATCGGCATTGTCTTATAACGAAATCAACGTTAGTCGCGGTGCAATCCCCCGCAGAAATGGTGAACGCGTCAATACCATCGAGGCTTATATCACCAGTGGTGTATTACCTGCACAAGTACTCAACGAGGTTAAAGATGCTATTGCTAATTTGTCTATTCCTGCGGGATATCATCTCGAAATAGGCGGTGAAAGCGCAAAGCGTAATGAGGCGGTAGGTAATTTATTGTCAAACATTGTGCTCGTAGTAACGTTGTTATTAGCCACGGTAGTGTTGTCGTTTAACTCATTTAGATTAACCGCCATCATTTTACTGAGTGCATTTCAATCGGCAGGTTTAGGCTTGTTATCTGTTTATGTATTTGGCTATCCGTTTGGGTTTACCGTCATCATCGGTTTATTGGGATTAATGGGTTTAGCCATTAATGCTGCCATTGTTATTTTGGCTGAACTTGAGGATATTCCTGAGGCGCGCGATGGTAATTTAGCCCTAATCATTAGTACAGTGAGCAGTTGTGGTCGTCATATTGGCTCAACCACCATCACCACCATCGGTGGCTTTTTACCTCTAATTATCGCCGGTGGCGGCTTTTGGCCACCCTTTGCTATCGCTATTGCCGGCGGTACGCTGTTAGCCACCATGTTGTCACTGATTTGGGTGCCGGTAATGTATACCTTATTGATGAAACCTGTGAAAACAATATAGCCATTAAGAAAATTGGCACCAAAAATGCTTAGATTGAACATTGACGTGGTTATAATTATGTATGACAAAATATTGACACATAATTATTCCTTCTAGGACTTTTAGACATAAGAATGGAGAGAGAAATGAATTCACCTAAATCAACTATTAAAAACATTTTCGCTATCAGCCCATATAATGAATACTATTTACCTAGCGTAAATAAATTTATATTTGAAAAAATGGATTCGACCACAATTTATACAAATAAATTTAAATCAAAAGAACTAGAGAACACTGATACCTTACATATTTTTATAGGAATGGACTCAGGTCTACTAGTCAACTTCATAATAAAATCAAAAATAACATCGGGAAGCAAATATCTATTCATTGAACTGCCTGAAGTTATAAAGTTATTATCTATAACAATTCCTGAAAAATTAAAAAAAAATATTTTTATCTGCACTGAAATCGAACTAGAAACTATTTTAAAAAGTACCGAAGTGAATTTGTATATAGTAAAAAACAAATATAAAACACATTACTCATTAGCGGCTTCCGGTAATGAGCATGAAGACTACACATCATTGAACTATCGAGTTGAAACATCAATTGAACATATAAGATTTGATAGTCACGTATTGTTTACCAACAAAATATTCCTAACTAATGAAATAAAAAACATTACGGAAAATATAACGCCCGCATCGATACTTAAAAACACTTTTAATGGAGAAAACTGTATTGTATTGGGTGGAGGACCTTCATTAGATGATAATATACACTGGATAAAAAAAAACCGGAAAAACCTATTTGTAATTTCAGTGTCCAGAATTGTAAACAAACTAATTTCAAACGGCATTGAATCTGACATAATAGTAACGGTAGATCCTCACGATATAAGTTTTGATGCAAATAAAGATCTAATGCTTTTAGGTGAAAATAATTTACTAATACATTCTAACTATACAAACTCAAATATTATATCTCAATGGAAGGGTGCGATGCTGTTCACTGGCGATATGTTAATAAATGACAACTTAAGTTTAAATAATATTTCAACAGTCGGTCCAACGGTTACAAATTCAGCTATTAATATTGCAAAAGAAATGGGGTTTTCTAAGATAATCTTATCTGGTGTTGATTTATGTCATTCTAAGTCAGGTATGTCACATACTACTGGAACATATATCCCAAAAGGACATAGTATTGGCTCTATTTACGAATGGGTTGAAACATATTCAGGTGATATGGCAGAAACACCTTATCAACTTGTCCAAGCATTAGTATCATTAACGGCTCAAGTAGCAAACAGTTCTAATATAAAATATATTAACTTATCGGTTAATGCTGCACGAGTTGAAGGTATCCAGCACATAGATAGTTCTAATATAATTCTTGAACCTATTGATATAAATAAACTAAATTCCATATCACCAATCAACATTAAATCAATATTTACTATTGAAAAATTGTTAAATAAACGTGATGAAATAGAATTAGTATTATTATCATTCAAAAAAATAATAAAAAAAATAAACAATGCTATTATTATATGTCATAAAATCAAAAAAAATAGGGGCGATAGAATTTCACTTTTCAAAAAAATAGATTCTATTGAAAATTTCGTAAATAAAGAATTTAAAACTGCTTCTTATCTAGTTAAATTTTATGGGTATTATGAGTTTACAAAGTTCTTATCAACTAAAAAAAATGATGATTGGGACCAAGAATACCTGAATAATCAAACTTTACTTTACTATCAAACTTATTATGATATAGCTAAAATTTTGAATCAACATTTTTTAAATGCTCAAAATAGATTAGAGAGTAGAATTTTAGAACATGAGTCTCCATTAAATGTAACGGCTCTATTACAGCAGTGGACTGATGATCAACAATTTGGACGAGCAGAATTATTACTTGAGAACAAAACAGAGGCTGTAGAAAACTTAAGTACAGATGATATAATAAAAATTCAATCCCATATTGAAAAATTTAAACTTCTACTTCTCAAAAACGAAAACAAAAAAGAAAAAGAAATCCAAGAAGATAGCTCAAATGACAAAGCTTACTTAAAATTGAATTATTTTTTTCAAAGAAAATTTATAACTGGTATAGAAAAAATGATACAGTACACTGAATCATCTAAAAATAAAGAAAATATTGAAATTTATTACTTGGCGGTCAGCTATAGAGATTATTTAAACAATGAGTTCAACTCCTCTTTGGCTGCCGCAATAAAAATACCTGAAGACTTAATGAGGGAGAATGTGCTTAAGCACATCATTGTACTAACCTTAAAGTTAAATAAAATTTCAATTTCGGAGTTATATCTTTCTAAAATAGTTCAACTAAATGATGAATATCAACCTCAATATGCACATATAATGACTTTGCAAGGAAAAAACCAACAAGCATTAAATATATATTTAGATTATCTGGATAAGTATCCTGAAGATATTCCTGCATTACTTAAGTTAGGCTCATTTCTAATGACTGTAGGCGAAGTAGAAAGTGCAAAGTCTGTGTTTATGCAGGTACTAAGTATCGATCCAAAAAACCACACTGCAAAATATAATTTAAAAGATTAACTCATTAATTAATTTTACATCATTGCAGGAGACTAAACATTTAAATAATCTAATATCTACTCCAGACGTTGGTTCTGTCAAGGTTTTGATTGTAGGGCTCTACAGCCTTTAGCCGAGATTAATCTAGTTTCAGGGTCAGGGTCACCATCGGGGTCAGGCATTCCACTATCGGCATTGTCTTATAACGAAATCAATGTCAGTCGCGGTGCAATCCCCCGCAGAAATGGTGAACGCGTCAATACCATCGAGGCTTATATCACCAGTGGTGTATTGCCTGCACAAGTACTCAACGAGGTTAAAGATGCTATTGCTAATTTGTCCATTCCAGCTGGATATCATCTCGAAATAGGTGGTGAAAGCGCAAAACGTAATGAGGCGGTAGGTAATTTATTGTCAAACATTGTGCTCGTAGTCACTTTATTATTAGCTACAGTGGTGTTGTCGTTTAACTCGTTTAGATTAACCGCCATCATTTTACTGAGTGCTTTTCAATCGGCCGGTTTAGGCTTGTTATCCGTGTATGTATTTGGCTATCCGTTTGGGTTTACCGTCATTATCGGTTTATTGGGATTGATGGGTTTAGCCATTAATGCCGCAATTGTTATTTTGGCAGAACTTGAGGATATTCCCGAGGCGCGCGATGGCAATTTGGCCCTAATCATTAGTACGGTGAGCAGTTGTGGGCGTCATATTGGCTCAACCACTATCACCACCATAGGCGGCTTTTTACCGCTAATTATTGCCGGTGGCGGCTTTTGGCCCCCCTTTGCTATCGCTATTGCAGGCGGTACGCTATTAGCTACTATGTTGTCACTGATTTGGGTGCCGGTAATGTATACCTTATTGATGAAGCCGAAAGCTGGAGCCAATATGGCATTAACCCCCCAGGTTTAATTACATGGCTTAATCGCATAGTTTAATTACATCGATTAGCGACTAATTAACAATCAGCAGTTTAATGAAAGTGACAAAAAAACAAAAATACCCCATTAAGCTGCCGACATACGAGTAATGATGATGACAGCTTAATAAACGAACCTAATTATCTAAATTTCAGCTTATGTGGCTAAGCTAGGTAAGATAATTGGCAGCTGACCTCTAATCGAGTCGATGTCCTGCTTTACAATATCTTTATCTATTTCCAGCGTAACAATTTTAGTGACATTAGTGCTCATTTCTTTGCGTAAGTTACCTAGAAAATGAGGCGCGGCAACAACAATCAATTGGCTAAATTTGTGCGCATTATATTCAGCCTCAAGGTATCGACAGATCTCCCTGGCAAATTCGACAGCCTCATTCTTTTTAGGCTCTGTTTTCCCCCCGACAGAATGATGACTATTGGTTGCTCCTCCAGCCTGACGGCCTGGTAGATCTGAGGTTAGTTCCTGTTCATGCTGCTGTGCTTCGGGATGGATCATGCTCTTAATCTCAATTAATGTAGATTTTGCTGTTTCTGCGTTAAATAGACGTGCATGTGCGCTATCCGCGACTAAAATCCAACTGCTCATTATATATCTCCCGTTAAGTGCATTATTAACAAATTGCCATGTTCAAAAAACAAACAATTAGCGTTAATTAATTATAGACAATATTTCTGTTAACACTTGGGAATTGAGCTGTATTTCCTGGTATCTTTGAATAAAAATCTTACTTAGCAGTGGCGAGCGTACTACATATTTTTTGGGCTTTTTAAAAGGCGGCGACTGAACATAAAATTGGCTTTGTTAACAGCCACTAAGTAACAAGCTAATGAGTGCTAGATTGAGTCATAAGTTAAAACCGGTCGATTTTAATTTTGTAAACAAGATGAGTAGCCAATAAAAAACCGCTTTATTACTAAAGCGGTTTTTTTATATCAAACGATATAACGTTTATAGTTCGTTGTTACGATCCATATTTTCAGTATTCTCAAGCCATAACGCGTTGATGATACCGAATGAACACGCTAACAATACCCCTAAAATCCACGCAAAATACCACATAGACGTTGCTCCTTAATTTAGTAAAGTGAGCTTTTGTTGTTTTCAACATACTCACGATTTAAGCGGCCGTACATCTTGTAGTAAGTCCAAATGGTGTAACTTAATACTGTAGGTACGAAGATAATAGCGGCAACGGTCATCACTTTTAGTGACATTTGACTGGCTGTAGCATCCCACATTGTTAAGCTCACATTAGGCTCTAATGATGAAGGCATAACAAATGGGAACATTGCTGCACCACAGGTTAAAATGACACAAGCAACCGCAAGCGAACTGAAAAAGAACGCAAATCCACTACGATTTAAACGACTGGCAAAAATCACCAATATTGGCATTAATAATCCTAACACCGGGAATAACATGGTAAGAGGATATTTATCATAGTTGGTTAACCAAGCACCCGCTTCAACCGCCACTGTCTTAGTAGTTGGATTTGACGGGCCAGCAAGGTCGAGGGCTGAGGTAATAACATAACCATCAATACCGTTTATAAGCCAAACCCCTGCAGCACCAAACAGAACCACTAATAGACCACCACAAATTTGCGATGCTTTAGCGCTTCTAACGCGCAGCTCTCCGTCGGTCTTCATTTGTAACCATGTAGAGCCTTGCATTATCACCATAGTGACACTCACAAGACCGGCTAATAAGCCAAACGGATTCAATAAACCCAACAGACCGCCATGATAAGTGGCGCGTAAATATTCATCAAAGTTAAATGGTACGCCTTGAAGCAAGTTACCAAATGCCACACCAATGATTAACGGTGGTACAAAACTGCCGACAAATAATGCTCTATCCCATGACTTACGCCATCTTGGATCTTCAATTTTAGAGCGATAATCAAAACCGACTGGACGTAAAAACAATGCAAATAGTACTAGCATCATTGCCACATAAAAGCCCGAAAACGATACTGCGTAGACCATAGGCCAAGCAGCAAATAATGCACCACCCGCCGTCACTAGCCATACTTGGTTACCGTCCCAATGTGGTGCGATAGTGTTAATCATAATACGGCGTTCAGTATCATCTTTACCAATAACGGGTAACAATATACCTACGCCCATATCAAAGCCATCTGTCACGGTAAAACCAATTAACAGCACGCCGATTAACGCCCACCAAATAAATCTTAATACTTCATAATCAAACATAATCAGGTCCTCAGATTAAGCATCTTGGGTTTCGAAATGGTAACGGCCGGTCTTTAAGCTGCTTGGACCAAGACGAGCAAACTTATACATCAAGTAAGCCTCTATCACCAACAGGATGGTATAGAACACCGTAATCGAAATAATACTGAACCAAAGATCCGCCGTCGTTAAACTAGACGCCGACATGAATGTTGGCAGCACTTCAGAAATGGTCCAAGGTTGGCGACCAAACTCTGACACAAACCAACCAGCTTCAATGGCTACCCATGGAAGTGGCAAACTGTAAAGAGCAGCACGAAGTACCCACTTTTTCTCGGCGATTTGATGACGAGTGCTTTGCCAGAAGGCGGCAGCAAACACCAATAGCATTATCATCCCAGAGCCAACCATTAAGCGGAAACTCCAGAACATAGGCGCCACGGTAGGAATTGAGTCATAAGACGCTGCAATAATTTGCTCTTCAGTCGCATCCACCACTTTGTCGGTATAACGCTTAAGCAAGAAACCATAACCTAGGTCGATTTTGGTTGCTTCAAATTGCTCTCTAACCTCAACCGATTTATCACCTGCACGTAATTTTTCAAGTAAAGCATACGCAATCATACCGTTACGAATTCGTACTTCGTGATCTTTAATAAGATCCTTAATACCGGTTACTTCTCCATCTAAAGAACGTGTCGCAATGATACCCATCGCATATGGGATCTTAACGGCGTAATCCGTGTGCATAGTTTCTTGGTTAGGGAAACCAAATGCCGTAAAGGCTGCTGGTGCAGGTTCAGTGTGCCATTCAGCTTCAATTGCCGCTAATTTAACACGTTGCACTTCACCGACTTCATAACCCGATTCATCGCCTAACACGATGACTGATAAAATGGATGCCATACCAAAGCTTGCTGCAATAGCGAATGAGCGACGAGCAAAAGGTAAATCTCGGCCTTTCAATATGTAATATGAGCTAATGGCAAGTACAAACATGGCACCGGCAACATAACCAGATGCGACGGTATGAACAAACTTAACTTGCGCGACGGGGTTAAATACCACTTCGGCAAAATTAGTCATTTCCATACGCATAGTTTCGTAGTTAAACACCGAACCCACTGGATTTTGCATCCAACCATTGGCGATCAAAATCCATAAAGCTGACATATTAGAGCCAAGAGCGACAAGCCAAGTGACGACTAAATGTTGGCGTTTGCTGAAGCGATCCCAACCAAAAAAGAACATCCCGACTAACGTAGACTCAAGGAAGAACGCCATTAAGCCTTCAATCGCCAGAGGCGCGCCAAAAATGTCACCTACGTAATGAGAATAGTAGGACCAGTTAGTACCAAACTGGAACTCCATCGCTAAACCCGTTGTTACGCCTAAGGCAAAGTTAATCCCAAACAACTTACCCCAAAATTTAGTCATGTCTTTATAAACTTGCTTATTGGTCATCACATACAGTGATTCCATAATCGCAAGAATAAAGGCTAAACCTAGGGTGAGTGGAACAAATAAAAAATGATACATGGCTGTCAGCGCAAATTGAAAACGCGATAGCTCAACGACCTCTTCGATAATCATTGGCGACTCCTTACTTCAGTACAACCAAATACGACATAGCAACACTCGGTTACCATAATGATGATGTTATACCTGAAAACGGTAATATTGAAGCAGTGGACAACTCACCAAAGAGTGAAAAATGATAAATTAATCTATTTGCCTGTGTTTTCAAGTCCAGTCCTAAACGCCCTATATCTTACGGCAAATTCACTTTGTAGATCATATTTTTTAGTCAAAAATGTGATAAGCATTAGATTTTTTGCATGAATAATTTTTTGACTTAAAAAATCAGTCCTTTACAGTCGATCTCACACCTATTCGATACACATTTGATGTCAGATGGATCACAACTCAACAAGAAACTTGTGGTATTCGTTGTAATAAAAATTGTACAACCATCTTCACCCTATCTTGAGGTATTGACAAAAAATGGATAATTGCTAGGAATAAAAAGCAAGCATGTCTTATTTTTGACAAAACACCCTACTCACTCAGATTGTTAATAAAAAGTAGTTAAATACACAAAAAATTAATATTAGATAAATATTTCTACAATTAACAATACACCAAGAAATACATAACTCACTGTTTGTATTGAGTATAAGTAAATTTATTTTAAAAATTAAATTAAAAAAATACAATAATTCATTAAATAAACTAATGTCAAACATCATTTTTTCTCGTTTGAGCATACATTAGTTCAATTGTATAATTTGCGCACAATTAAGAAGACGAACACTAAGTAGTGCAATGAGTCGTTGTCTTAATTCCAGTGACCTAACCTAGAGAGAATGTGCTATGACTCAATTATTCGAACATATTGCCAACTTGTACAAACGTGTTTTTACTGAAATGTTTACTGCTAAAGAAGTGAAATAAGCGAGCTCACGTTTTTATCTATACCGTGTTTAGTAAATGTTTTTGTTAGCGCAGAAATAATATTAAGCGGTAATCGTTATGATCCAAGGATAACGAATCAGAAAACCCCATAGAATAAATCTATGGGGTTTTTCTTTATCACGACAACATAAAATCAGCAGCGGTAAACAAATTGAAACCAATAAAAAAGGCGACTCAAAGGAGTCGCCTTTTGCTTTATAAATTAAGTGTTTTAGCTAAATCAAGTGCTTTAGCTAAACTAAAAATTTAATTTGCGATTAGCCGATTTTCACTCGTGCATTACGGAACATGCGCATCCATGGGCTATCTTCACCCCAGTTATCTGGATGCCATGAATTAGCAACAGTTCTGAATACTCGCTCAGGATGCGGCATCATAATGGTTACGCGACCATCAGTGGTACAAATACCCGTTAAGCCATTGGCAGAACCATTTGGATTTTCTGGGTACTGGGTCGCAATTTGACCATGACCATCAACATAACGCAGTGCAATAGTGCCCGATGCTTCTGCATTTGCTAACGCTTGAGCATTAGCAAATTCCACTAAGCCTTCACCATGCGATACAGCGATAGGCATACGAGAGCCAACCATACCGTCAAAAAATACCGATGGATTTTGTTGCACTTCAACCAAACTGAATCGAGCTTCAAAACGCTCAGAGCGGTTACGCACAAAACGCGGCCAATGCTCACTTCCTGGAATAATTTCTTTCAGATTAGATAACATCTGACAACCATTACACACGCCAAGGGCGATGCTTGAATCACGTTCGAAGAAACGGCTAAACTCATCGCGAGCACGGTCATTAAACAGAATCGACTTAGCCCAACCTTCACCAGCACCTAACACGTCACCATATGAGAATCCGCCACAAGCCACTAGGCCTTGGAATTCTTCAAGGCTAATACGGCCAGATAAAATGTCCGACATGTGCACGTCGCGGCTTTCAAAACCGGCACGGTCAAAAGCGGCTGCCATTTCAACATGAGAGTTAACGCCTTGCTCACGTAAAATAGCCATTTTAGGGGCAGCGCCTTTAAGAATATAAGGTGCAGCCACATCTTCACTTGGATTAAAGCCTAATTTAACCGTTAATCCTGGCGCATCAGCTTGTTGTTTAAGCTCATACTCTTCACGCGCACATTCTGGGTTGTCACGTAGCGCTTGCATGCGATAGGTTGTTTCTGACCATAAGGTACGCAGTGCAGTACGGCTGTCAGCAAATATCACTCGCTCGCCATCGTTAATGCTAATCTTGTTTGCCGCTTGTAAGCCACCAATGTGATGACACGTGACACCTTTAGCCTCAAATTGTGCGGCAATGGCTTTGGCATCAACAGCACTGACTTGAATTACAGCACCAATTTCTTCGTTAAATAAACGCTCTAAATCAGTACCATTCAAGCTGGCTAAATCAATCATTAACCCGGTATTACCGGCAAAGGCCATTTCCACTAAGGTGGTAAATAAACCACCGTCACTACGATCGTGATAAGCCATAACCGCTTGCTCGGCGACTAACTGCTGCATCACTTCAAAAAAGCCCGCTAAGTTGGCGGTTTTATCTAATGTGGGTGCAATATCGCCTAACTCACTATAAACCTGCGCTAAACAAGAACCGCCTAAACGATTTTGGCCATTGCTTAAGTCCAGCATTAATAATGCGCTGTCACCTTTATCACTGCGAAGTTGTGGCGTTACCGTTTTACGAATGTCTTGCACCACACCAAAGGCGGTAATAACTAACGACATAGGCGATGTGACAGTTTTCTGAGTACCATTTTCTTCCCATGCGGTTTTCATCGACATGGAGTCTTTACCGACAGGAATCGTGATACCGAGTTCAGGACAAAGGTCTTCACCAATCGCTTTAACCGCCTGGTATAAACCCGCATCTTCGCCTGGATGACCCGCTGGAGACATCCAGTTAGCAGAAAGCTTAATACGCTTGAACGAGCCAATGTCAGTACCAGCAATGTTCATAATCGATTCGGCAACTGCCATACGAGCAGAGGCGTCGAAATCGAGTAAGGCTAACGGAGTACGCTCACCCATCGACATCGCTTCACCGCAGTAGCTGTCATAACTTGATGCGGTTACTGCGCAGTCGGCAACCGGAATCTGCCATGGACCCACCATTTGGTCGCGATTAACTAAACCAGTGACGGAGCGATCACCTATGGTGATAAGGAAGGTTTTGTCAGCCACGGTTGGCAAGGTTAAAATGCGCTTAACGGCATCTTTTAGCTCAATTTTAGTTTGATCTAACGCTGGCGATACTGCTTTGGCTGTCACCACATCACGGCTCATTTTAGGCGCTTTACCTAATAAAACTTCAAGCGGTAAATCAATCGGCTTGTTATTAAAGTGACTGTCGGCAAGCGTTAAATGCATCTCTGCAGTCGCTTCACCAACCACCGCAAATGGTGCACGTTCACGGGCACAAATATCAGCAAATTGTTGTAAGTTCTCTGGTGCAACCGATAACACATAACGCTCTTGAGATTCATTACACCAAATTTCAAGCGGGCTCATGCCTGGCTCGTCAGAAGGAACATTACGTAAATTGAATACCCCACCGCGATCAGCATCATTCACTAACTCAGGGAACGCATTAGATAATCCACCAGCGCCCACATCGTGAATAAATTGAATTGGGTTGGTGTCACCTAACTGCCAGCAGCGGTCGATAACTTCCTGACAACGACGTTCCATTTCTGGGTTTTCACGTTGTACAGAGGCAAAATCTAAATCTTCGCTAGACTGACCAGACGCCATAGAAGATGCGGCGCCGCCACCTAAGCCAATGTTCATTGCCGGTCCACCAAGCACAATAAGCTTAGCGCCAACGGTAATCTCACCTTTTTGAACGTGTTCTTCTCGGATATTGCCTAAGCCACCGGCAATCATAATCGGCTTATGATAACCACGCACTTCAACGCCATTGTGGCTAGAGACTAATTGCTCGTAGGTGCGGAAATAACCGGTAATGGCAGGACGACCAAATTCATTGTTAAATGCTGCGCCGCCAAGAGGGCCTTCGAGCATGATTTCTAACGGAGTGACGATGCGATCTGGCTTACCGTAATCCCCTTCCCATGGTTGTACAAAACCAGGAATTTTCAAGTTAGAAACAGTAAAACCAGATAAACCCGCTTTAGGTTTAGAACCTCGGCCAGTAGCACCCTCATCGCGAATTTCACCACCAGAACCAGTAGCAGCGCCAGGATATGGGCTAATAGCGGTTGGATGATTGTGAGTTTCTACTTTCATCAATATATGCATTGGTTCGGTGTGATAGTTATAAACACCATCAGGATCAGGGAAAAAACGACCCGCTACCGGACCCGTCATCACTGCGGCATTATCTTTGTAAGCTGATAACACGTAATCGGGCGTGACTTCAAAAGTGTTTTTAATCATTTTGAACAATGATTTTGGCTGTACTTCGCCATCGATTGTCCAGTCTGCATTGAAAATTTTGTGGCGACAATGTTCCGAGTTTGCTTGAGCAAACATCATTAGTTCGATGTCGTTAGGGTTACGCTTTAAACGAACAAAATTTTCAATTAAATAGTCAATTTCATCATCGGCAAGGGCCAAGCCTAGCTTAATATTGGCCACTTCTAAGGCGCGGCGGCCTTCAGCAAGAATATTCACACTGCTAAATTTTGCTGGTTCTGTACGAGCAAATAATATTTCAGCAGCTTCAAACGCCGGCAGCATGACTTCAACCATGCGGTCATGCAATAAACCTTGCAGTAGTTTTTGCTGCTCGGCTGTTAATACTGACGCTTCAACATAATAAGCAATACCACGCTCAAGACGGTTAACTTTGCCTAAGCCACAGTTGTGGGCAATATCAGTTGCTTTAGAAGACCAAGGAGAAATAGTGCCAGGACGAGGAGTAACAAACAGTAAAGTGCCTTGTGGGGCATGAGACTCAATAGCTGGGCCATAAGTAAGAATAGTTTCTAACTGTAGACGTTCATTATCATCTAGTGGTTCACTCAAATTGGCTAAATGTACATATTCAGCATAAATTTGCGATACAGGAAGCGCTGCGTTTTCGCAAGCCTCCATGAGTTTTTGAACTCTAAATGCAGATAGTGCTGGGGCTCCGCGAATGATTTCCATCACGTCTATTCACCTTTATAATATAGGAGGATCAGAATTGGCGCTATTATAGGGAATTGCACACTACAAATCACCTTCAAGCGCAGGTGAAAACAGTGTTTCCTGATAGGGAAAATATCCCACTCAAGTAATGCTAAAATGAATAACATAAACACTTTACCTTTTAACAAAAAACAACCACTAAATGCTGCTTATTTACTCAACTATAGGCGTTTAGGAAAACTACTGATAAAGTAAGCAAAAAATAAGCTAACTCCCCTACATATTTAAAGGCTATTCAACCGGTATTTCATTCGTTTTTACACATCACTCTGGTGACATTAACGAAACAACTTAAGATAACCAATTAATAAATATGATCAAAACCTTATTCATAATCTTACTTTGCGGGATGTTATCCGCCTGTCAACCTGTTGATATTCAAAATGTTGATATTGCTGCCCCCGCACCTAAGCGTACCGTATTAAAGGTAGGGACATTATATGGCCCGCAGATTTATCTTAATTCAGAACAGGGTGAAAGCGGATTCGACTTCGAAATGGCGCAGCGCTTTGCTGACTATTTAGCCGTTCCTTTAGAAATGATCCCGTACACCAATCGCAAGCAATTATTCGCGGCATTAAAAGAAAACAAGATTGATATTATTGCGGCTGGCATCGCTAAAACCCCTAACCGTAGTCAACAATTTAAGCTCGGACCCACCTTATATAAAGTCAACCAAGTATTGGTTTATAAGGAAGGCACTCCGGAGCCCAAAGACATTAGCACTCTGTCAGGTGAAATTACTGTCATGGCTAACTCATCTTCAGTCAATACCTTAACCAAATTACAAAAAGACTATCCTGAGTTGATGTGGAATCAAGTCAACGACAAAGACAATGAAGAACTGTTTGCATTAATTGCCAACGGTGAATTGAACTACACCATTTCAGATTCAAATAGTTTATTGATCAATCAGCGTTTTTTACCTGAACTACGCGCGGGGATGATTTTAGAAGAAAAGGTCGAAGTGGTGTGGCTATTACCGCCGAATAACAGCGACCGTTTAATGAGTAAACTATTGGCTTTTTGGCATAAAGAAAGGCGTGCGGGTACGCTGGAGCATTTAAACGAGAAGTATTTTGGCCATGTTAAGCGTTTTGATTACGTTGATACTCGTGCCTTTATCCGCGCAATTGATAATATTCTGCCCGAATATCGTAGTTTTTTCGAGCAGTATTCTGGAGAGTTAGATTGGCGTAAATTAGCGGCTGCTAGTTATCAAGAATCACACTGGAACCCGAGTGCTCGCTCACCAACAGGGGTGAGAGGTATGATGATGCTAACCCAACCTACAGCGGCTTATGTTGGTGTAGATGATCGCTTAGATGCAGAACAAAGCATACGTGGTGGGGCATTTTATTTAAAAGACATGATGGAGAGATTGCCTGACACCATCTCTGAAGCTCAACGGATCTGGTTCGCACTGGCTTCCTATAATATCGGTTTAGGTCATGTTGAAGATGCACGACGATTAACTGAATCAATGGGAATGGATCCTAGCGCATGGCGTGATGTCAAAAAAGTATTACCTTTGCTGCAACAATCTAAATATTATAAACAAACTCGATATGGTTATGCCCGTGGTAGCGAAGCTGTTCATTATGTTGACAGTATTCGTCGTTATTACGACACCTTAGTGTGGATCGATAATCAAACCCAAAAGTTGGAGATTATTGAAGAACCTCAACAAATTGAAATCATTGCTGAAGACGCTTCAAAAAATATCCATGAAGCAGCACACTAATTTTTGTGCTGACACGATTATCGTCATAAACCTGACCGATAATTGTCACGAATATAAGGTACTATGGTGCTGAATTTATCGTAAGAAAGCATTCTGCTAAAGTATGCGGTTTATCAGTAACCTCGATGAGGTTAGCCAATATTAAGGGATCACGGTATGAGAAGAAGAGCTATAAGCAACACCATGTCACGTCGTCGCGTCATGCTTAAAGTACATAAAAGCCGCATTCAAAATCGTCAACGAGCTCATTTTTTATTGGTACAAACTGAAAATTAATCTTCCGTTAACCACATAAAAACCAGTCACTCAATCAGTCTATTTTATAGCTAACTGTTTGAGTGCTTTTTTTTCTGCTCTACGTCGTTGAAAAAATGCACTTAGCTGCGCACCACACTCTGCTGCCAACACACCTGAACTGACTTCAAGCTGATGATTAAAAACTGGATGTTGTAATAAATTAATCACGCTACCTGCCGCGCCAGTTTTTAAATCATCTGCACCATAAACAACCCGCGCAATACGACTGTGCACCATGGCACCTGCGCACATAGTGCAGGGTTCTAACGTGACATATAAAGTCGTGTCGAGCATACGATAATTCTCTAACACCTTGCCGGCTTGACGAATACATTCCATCTCGGCATGAGCGGTTGGATCGTGATTCACAATACTTAAATTACAACCACTGGCAATCAATACATCGTCTTTAACCAATACGGCACCCACTGGCACTTCGCCTTTTAGCTCGGCTTGCTCGGCAAGTTGCATCGCTAAACGCATCCACTTTTCATCAATGGCGCGCTGAAGCTGATTCGATTTCTCATTGTGCGCATTAGAAAGTGGGCAAGTATCGCTGGAAACGTGTTTTTTTGGGGTATCTGTCACTCTATAAAACCTAGGTAATTGTCATACGCGGCTATTCTAGCAAATAAAAAAGACGCCGCAGCGTCTTTTTATTTAAAGTAAGGAGTCACGCTACAGCGTTATTCCCATTCAATTGTTGCAGGTGGCTTACCTGAAATATCATAAACCACACGTGAAATACCATCGACTTCATTGATAATACGATTCGACACGCGACCCAAGAAATCATACGGTAAATGTGCCCAATGCGCAGTCATAAAGTCGATAGTTTCTACCGCACGCAGCGATACAACCCAATCATACTTACGACCATCACCCATTACGCCTACCGAACGAACAGGTAAGAAAACGGTAAAGGCTTGGCTGACTTTATTATACAAATCAGCTTTATGCAGTTCTTCAATAAAGATAGCATCGGCACTGCGCAATAAATCACAATACTCTTTTTTGACTTCGCCAAGTACACGAACACCTAGACCAGGTCCTGGAAACGGATGACGATAAAGCATGTTGTAAGGCAAGCCTAACTCTAAACCGATTTTACGCACTTCATCTTTAAATAATTCACGTAATGGCTCAACTAAACCCATCTTCATATTGGCAGGTAAACCGCCAACATTGTGGTGCGACTTAATCACATGCGCTTTACCCGTTGCACTGCCCGCTGATTCAATAACATCAGGATAAATAGTACCTTGGGCTAGCCATTTGGCATTAGCGCATTTCTTTGATTCTTCGTCGAAAATCTCAACAAACACACGGCCAATGATTTTACGTTTGGCTTCTGGTTCTGCTTCGCCAGCCATCGCATCTAAGAAACGGTTTTCAGCATCGACGTGAACAATTTTGAGTCCAAAATGATCGCCAAACATTTCTAATACTTGATCCGCTTCATTCAAACGCAGCAAACCGTTATCAACAAACACACACGTTAGTTTATCGCCAATCGCACGATGTAATAACATCGCCACAACCGATGAATCTACCCCGCCAGATAAACCCAGAATAACTTCGTCATCACCAATTTGCTTTTTTAAACGCTCAATAGCATCTTCAATAATTGATGATGGCTTCCAATTGGCTTTACAGCCACAAATGTCTAGCGCAAAATGCTCTAGCATACGCTGACCTTGGCGAGTATGCGTCACTTCTGGGTGAAACTGTACGCCGTAAAAACCTTTATCTTCATTGGCCATCGCAGCAAACGGACAAGTTGCTGTTTTAGCGACGGTCACAAAACCTTCAGGGATAGCAGACACTTTATCGCCGTGGCTCATCCACACATCAAGCAAAGGTTTGCCTTCTTCGCTAACGGCATCTTCAATGCTTTTAAACAAAGCTGATGTGGTTTGCAATTCAATTTGTGCGTAACCAAACTCACCTTCGCCAACGCCTTGAATCACTTTGCCACCCAGCTGCTCTGACATGGTTTGCATGCCGTAACAAATACCCAATACCGGTACACCAGCAGTAAACACATATTCAGGGGCACGCGGTGAATTGTCTGCTGTGACACTTTCAGGGCCACCGGCTAAAATAATACCATTTGGGGCAAACTCACGAATTTGCGCTTCGCTCACATCCCACGCCCATAACTCACAATACACACCAATTTCACGGATACGACGCGCAATAAGTTGAGTGTACTGAGAACCAAAATCGAGGATTAGAATCTTATGATCGTGAATATTACTCATGAATAACCTTTACATATTAATTAAGTGTAATAACTCGCATCCAATTGATGCGGTCAAATTAACGCTAATAAAACGAGGGCGACATAACGTCGCCCTTATCATAATTACGAACGATAGTTTGGTGCTTCTTTGGTAATAGTCACGTCATGAACGTGTGACTCACCCATACCTGCTGAAGTCACTCTTACAAACTGTGCTTTTTCATTTAACTCTTTAATCGTGGCACAACCGGTTAAGCCCATGCATGAACGCAAGCCGCCCATGTGTTGATGAATGATCTCTTTCAACTTACCTTTGTACGGCACGCGACCTTCAACACCTTCAGGTACGAGTTTGTCTGCTGCGTTGTCACTTTGGAAGTAACGGTCAGATGAACCTTGAGTTTGGCCCATAGCGCCCAGAGATCCCATACCACGGTATGACTTATAAGCACGACCTTGGTAAAGTTCAGTTTCACCCGGCGCTTCTTCAGTACCAGCAAACATAGAACCCGCCATGATGCATGATGCACCTGCAGCTAATGCTTTAGCTAAGTCGCCAGAAAAACGAATACCGCCATCAGCAATAACAGGAATGCCTAAGGCGAGTACTGCTTCAGCAGCATCAGATACCGCAGTGATTTGTGGTACACCGACACCCGTTACAATACGAGTGGTACAAATTGAACCAGGGCCAATACCGACTTTAACGGCGTTAACGCCCGCTTCAACTAGCGCAATTGCACCAGATGCGGTGGCAACGTTGCCGCCAACAATTTGTAAATCAGGGTATTTGGCTCTAGTGTCACGAATACGCTGCAATACGCCTTCTGAGTGACCATGTGATGAGTCAATCAATAACACGTCAACACCGGCTTTTACGAGCGCGTCAACACGCTCTTCATTGCCAGGACCCGCGCCAACTGCAGCGCCCACACGTAAACGACCTAATTCGTCTTTACATGCGTTTGGTTTGCGTTCAGCTTTTTCGAAATCTTTAACGGTGACTAAGCCTTTAAGTTTAAAGTTTTTATCAACCACTAAGACTTTCTCAATACGATGAGAATGCATTAGTTTTTGTACTTCATCTAACTTAGTACCTTCAGTTACTGTGACTAGACGATCTTTAGGGGTCATCATGTCGGCAACGGTTTTGCTCCAATCAGTCACAAAACGCACGTCACGACCTGTAATAATGCCCACTAGTTCGTGTGCATCATTGACTACAGGGTAACCAGCAAAACCATTATGTTCAGTTAATAAACGTAAATCAGTTAAGCTTGTGGTAGGTGTAACAGTAACGGGATCTTGAACAATACCGGCTTCATAACTTTTAACTTTACGGACTTCTTCGGCTTGTTGCTCAATACTCATGTTTTTATGAATAAATCCTAAACCACCTTCTTGCGCCATCGCGATCGCAAGACGAGATTCAGTCACAGTGTCCATAGCAGCAGACACAAGTGGAATATTTAATTCGATTTTAGTCGTTAAACGAGTTTTAAGAACAGCGGTATTAGGGAGTACGGTCGAGTGGGCAGGAACCAACAACACATCATCAAAGGTTAGTGCATCTTTCAGTAAACGTAGCATGGCAACATCTCCCTAGTAAGTAGGATTTGAGGTGAAATATTGCGGCGAGATTATACCTTGCATATTGCAGTTGGTAAATGGAAAATGGATTTTTATTAACGTTAGAATGAGAACTCTCATGAGTGCCACAAAAAACAATGTTTATAGTGTTTCGCAATTAAATAGCGAAGTGAGGCATATTCTTGAAGGTCAAATCGGCAAAATTTGGCTAAATGGTGAAATATCAAACTTTTCGGCCCCAAGTTCAGGGCACTGGTATCTCACCTTAAAAGACGCTCATTCACAAGTTCGCTGTGCCATGTTTAAGGGCCGTAATCAATCTGTGCGCTTTAAACCCGTCAATGGTCAACAAGTGTTGATTAAAGGCGCCATCAGTGTTTACGAGCCTCGTGGCGATTATCAGCTGCTACTTGAGTCAATGTTGCCAGCAGGTGATGGACTACTCGCACAAGAATTTGAAGCATTAAAACTAAAATTGGCCGCTGAAGGCCTATTTTCCCTAGAAACCAAACGCCCTATTCCAACTAATATCCAACGAATTGGTGTCATCACATCGGCAACGGGTGCGGCGTTGCGAGACATCTTGCATGTATTAGCACGCCGAGATCCCTCAATCGAAGTGGTTGTGTACCCCACTCAAGTTCAAGGTGCTACAGCCAGTCAATTAATCTGCCAAGCCATTGTTACTGCCAATCAACGCATGGAAGTTGATGTACTGTTGCTTACCCGTGGTGGTGGCTCGTTAGAAGATTTATGGTGCTTCAACAGCGAACATTTAGCCCATGCGATTTACAACAGCGCACTGCCTGTGGTGAGCGCTGTTGGCCATGAAATAGATACCACTATCAGTGATTATGTTGCCGATGTACGCGCCCCTACGCCGTCAGCCGGTGCTGAATTATTATCGAAAGACAAAGGCAATAAAGCTGAAAAGTTGGCGCTATTGCTATCGCGTTTACAGCAAGGGATGAAACATTACCAATTGCAGCAGTATGGACGATTAACTCAGTTATCTCACCAACTCCAACGCCATGAGCCGCAACATAAACTGCAGCAATTTGAACAACGATTTGACGAAATGCAAATGCGCTTAGAAAATGCCTTACAGCATAAACTCAGTCGCCTAACCTTACGCCACCAGCAATTACATAATCGCTTGCAACAACGTTCACCAATTAATACCTTAACCATAGAAAAACAACGGCTTGGGTATTTAATTGAACGCTTTAACGACGCCAGTAAAGATTATTTTAAACAGGCTGAATCACGAGTTTCACAGGCCGCCCATAAACTTGATACCGTCAGCCCGCTGGCAACCTTGAGCCGAGGTTACTCAATCACAAGTACCAATGAGCATGTTATCGAAAATGCCAATCAATTAAGCAATGGTGATGTAATTCATACTCGGTTAAAGCAAGGAAGTGTCACCTCCACCGTGACAGATGTTTCAACTAAATAACAAGCATGATTTCGATGATAGAAATGTGGCAAAAGGACGTAACGTGAAACGGATAGATTATCGATTATATATGCTTGTTATTTAGATCACTTACCATCCATATATACCAAATTATCTGTGCCAAATACATGTAGTCATCTAGATTATTGTTCACTAACTCCGTTATCGGTTAAGCAAAAAAAGCCATCTTTCGATGGCTTTTTTATTTACAGATTAACAAGCATTGCTTGTTAACCACACTCACGGATAAAACTATTTACCCATTGGTGTTAATACAATTTCTACACGACGATTTTGCGAACGACCTTGCTCGGTAGAGTTGCTGGCAATTGGGCTTGACTCGCCCATACCAGTTGAAGATACCCGTGAACCGCTAACCTTCTGGCTCGTCATATATTGCGCAACTTCACTCGCTCGTACTTGTGACAAACGCAGGTTATAAGAATCTGAACCCGAACTGTCGGTATAACCAATCACATTTAAGCGAGTGTCATCATATTCTTTAGCCACTAATACAACACTGTTTAACACTGATTTAGCGCGTGAACTTAAGACAGTTTGATCAACCGCAAAAGTCACTTCATTAGGCATGTTCAGTACAATATTGTCACCGTTGCGCGTCACACTCACGCCAGTTGATTTTAACTGTTTACGCAATTCTGCTTCTTGCACATCCATGTAATAACCAATACCACCACCAAGAGCCGCACCAGATGCTGCACCAATTAATGCACCTTTACCGCGGTCGCTTTTACTTGATGAAAGTACACCAATGGCTGCGCCTGAAAGACCACCGATAATAGCGCCATTTGTGGCTTTAGCATTTTCTGATTCGCCCGTATAAGGATTAGGTAATTGGCAACCAGACAACAACAGCGCCGAACCGATTAATGAACTGCATAACAATGATGCATTTAACTTTACTGACATACACACTCCTAACTACTTATCCCATATGGATAAGTAAAAACTGACAAAATCAAAAATCGTCATTCTAACGTAGATCTAAGGTACATAAGCATAAATTTTACGTTATATTTTATTAATCAAACGTCGACGAAACCCCATCACTCCGGCGAGTAAGCCAATACTTAACCAAGATAACGCCCCGCCTGAATGTTCAGTTTCGATATACACCTCTTCCACATAGACCGCATCACGGTCGCTACTTTCAAGTGGCAACGCGTACAAGGCATTGGACTCATCACTACTTATTGTCGCAACCGGATCGGCATAACCTAGCTCATATAAATCGATCAACACATCATAGTGATCGGCTTGATAACCACTGGCTAACGTAGTGAGCACTTCGTAATCATCATTACTAGAATCTGCGTGGAGGGTGAATACGTCGGTTGAGTAATAATGGATCCACGGCCCACCATCTTGGCTTAAATATAACTCGGCAAATACATCAGCCTGAATGTCGCCCGCACTGCTGGTTATATCAGCATCAAAGGTCACACTAAAGGTTTGATAAAAACCATCATAATCATAGTCATCAAATAAACTTGAATCTGCACCGTAGAAAGAAAAGTCGTAATAAACAACTTGACTTTGCTGCGCCAACGCTCGTTGTTGCTGGTTGGCCGTTGTCGCGGCAGCTTTTTGATTTTTAGCCATCACTTGTTCACGGGTGACTTTTTTATTCAGGGTTGTAACGGTACCTTGCAACTTAGCTTGCTCATGTAAAGCGCTCACCCTAGCCTGCTTGTCCGCTTCAGTTTCTGGCGTTTGCGGATTAATGACTCTTGCTTGACTGTATGTACCAAAAGCTTGTTCAGAGATCCGTTCGGCGCCTTGTACTGTTGGCGAACTTAACCAGAGTGCACTGGCAATACATAAACTTACGCCCCATTTTAGCTGGGTATTAATTGTCGATAGATTAGCTGTCTTGGCAGTATTATGTTTCATGTTAGTTCCTCACAGTCTTGATATTGAGGCCATTTAACCCTAATCAAAATGAACGTAAGCTGAACATAGCAATAAGGTAGACTTCCGTTATCGCTACCCTTTAGTGCCACTGTTATAAATCAATACCGCGAAAACATCCCATAGAGGTAAACCATTCAGTTAATGTTCATCTGCTCCCCCTTATACTGCCAAGTCAAATCATCGATACATTGGCATTTACTGATATCTTACGGGCGTTTATGTTTCGTTTACGGCTATTTACTCAATAAGATTAAGTAGATGTTTCTATATAGAAAGGGATCTTTTACACTGGCAATAATGAGGTTATTAGGGAACACAATATGCAGCGTATGCTCAACGTAAATGCCACCATGTTAGGCCTGATGTTAGCGGTACTTTCACTAGCGTGCTCAGTGCCGTCCTATGCTGCTGCATTACATTCATCAGCAGGTGCTCAGTTCTCCCCAGGCCCCAATAATAATCGTCAAAACAATAACCAGCAGAACAGTAATCTGGTGGTTAATAGCGCTCAACAAGCTGTTCAAATGGCTCAACGAAGTTATTCAGGTAAAGTATTAAAAGTGCAATCAGCTAACGTCAATGGACATCCTGGTTATCGAATTAAATTACTCACCAATGATGGAGTCATTTTTTATGTGTTAGTCGATGCCACTAATGGCTCGGTTACAAGGAACTAGCTCATGAGATTATTACTGGTCGAAGACGATTTAGCCCTACAAGCAAACATCAAACAGCACCTTATCGACGCGCAATATACTGTTGATGTCGCCAGCGATGGTGAAGAAGGCTTATTTCAGGCTCAAGAATATCAATACGATGTCGCCATTATCGACGTCGGTTTGCCTAAGCTTGATGGCTTGTCATTAATCAGTAAGTTACGTGAGCAAGACATTAGCTACCCGATCATTATTTTAACCGCTCGAGACAGTTGGCAAGATAAAGTGGTCGGTTTAGATGCCGGCGCAGACGATTACTTAAGTAAGCCGTTTCAGCTAGAAGAACTTGTCGCACGAATTAATGCATTAATTCGCCGCTCCGCAGGTAAAGCCAGTCCAGTGATTCAAAATGGTCCCTTTAGCATTAATACCCGCAGTTTAGAAATTAAAAAGAGCCTGCAAATAATTAACCTTAGTGGTTCTGAGTACAAACTATTTGAATACCTGATGCTGCACCCAGGGTCGGTACATTCCAAAAGCAGTTTAATTGAACACATTTATGATCAGGATTTTGATTTAGACTCCAACGTGATTGAAGTGTTTATCCGTCGTTTACGTAAAAAACTCGACCCCGACAATCAATATCAATTAATTGAAACACTGCGTGGTCAGGGCTATCGACTGCGTCAATTAGACCCTGATGCGTAAACTACTCAGCTCGCTTAAAGTCCGCATTGTGATCAGTGCGTTATTACTGATTTTGGTATTATTGCCTATTATCGGCATAACCGTTAATAACGCCTTTGAAACCCAAATTAATGTCGCGGCAAAAAACCAGTTAAAAGCCTATGTTTACTCTGTTTTAGCCATGGCAGAAGTGGAAGATAACCAATTACAAATGCCGTCTCATTTACTTGAAAACCAATTCAATGTGATTGGTTCAGGTCTTTATGCGTTAATCACCACCAAAGATAATCAGCTACTGTGGACCTCAAACTCATTTCTCGGCCTCAACACCCCGATTAACTTACCCAAGCCCGTAACCGGTAGAAGTACCTTCGACTCGATATTGATTAATGACAAGCCACAGCTGATATACAGTTTTAGCGTGAGTTTTGCCACCAGCGAACAGCCTTTTACCATGACGCTGCACATTATAAAAAACCAACAAGAATACCTACAACAAATCCAAAAGTTTTCTAACACCTTATGGACTTGGTTGCTAGTGTTAACCACCTTATTGGTTATTGTACAGCTCAGCTGGTTGCTATGGACCCTAAAACCTTTAGGCCAATTTAGCCAAGAACTCAGTGCGGTAGAACAAGGCACATCAATGCAACTCAGTACCCGCTACCCTGTGGAATTGCAAAAAGTAGCGCAACAGTTAAACACCTTATTACAAACCGAACAAAATCAACGTAAACGCTACCGTAATGCGTTAGCCGATTTAGCCCACAGTTTAAAAACACCTTTAGCGGTAATCCAAACTCAAGCTGATTTAAGCGACGCCTCGATGGAACAAATTAACCGTATAAACCAAATTATTGCTTACCAACTAAAGCGGGCACAAAGCGCGGCGGGCAGTGCTTGGCACTTAGGGGTTAATGTTGACAGTATTGCCGTTAAATTAGTCAGAACCTTAAGTAAGATATACCAACATCAAAACCTCACCATTGAGTATCACCCCAACGAACAAGCCCGCTTTAAAGGCGATGAAGCAGACTTAACAGAAATGCTTGGTAATGTGCTCGACAATGCCTGCAAAGCCGCGAAAACAAAAGTGACATTAACCCTTACACAGCAAGATAGTCAGCTATGCATGACAATTGAAGATGATGGAGAAGGTATTCCGAAAGATAAACAGCAACATATTTTTGAACGGGGGATCCGTGCAGACACTTACACTCAAGGCCACGGGATCGGACTGGCAATCGTTAGAGACCTTGTCGACAGTTATCACGGTAAACTTACTGTTGGCCAATCGGCATCATTGGGTGGCGCTCAATTTGAGTTTACTTTCCAACAATAAACACCTGCTTTAGATTGCCGCTATATTCTATTTGTTTAGTTTATCTATCTAGCTTATTGCTCTTGCTTACTCCTCTCGCATAGTTCTAGCGTATTAACTTCCGTTATGAGCTTTCAGCTTATGTTCATCTTCGGCCCGTTATGATGAACCTAACAGTCATCAATGACGCTGGAGATAACATGAAAAAAGCCATTCACGTACCCGCTCAGGCATTGCTCGCCTTAGCCTTGGTCTGTATGCCATTAACCAATGTGCACGCGGCGCAACCAACTAATTCATACACTTATACAGCAGAAGATGATGTAGTGAGTGATGCTGAGTTGGCACAAATGCTCGCGCCAATAGCGCTATATCCAGACAGTTTATTAACCCACATATTAATTGCATCAACGTACCCATTAGAAATTGTCCAAGCCAAACGCTGGTTATCAAACCAAGGTAACCGCGACACCAACCAAATTATGACCGAGGTAGAGTCGCAAGACTGGGACCCAAGTGTAAAAGCCTTGGTAGCATTTCCCAATGTATTGCAGCGTTTAAATGATGATTTAGCGTGGACTCAAAGCGTAGGCGATGCCTTTTTGCAAGATGAAGGCCGCATGCTAGACACCATTCAATCATTAAGACAACAAGCTGATGAAGCCAACAACTTAGCCGACCTTGAGCAAGTAAAAGTGTCGCGGGTTGAGCGCCGGATTATTATTGAATCAGTTCGCCCAGAAATTGTTTACGTGCCTTATTACGACAGCCGTATCGTTTATGGCAACTGGCGCTGGAATCGTTATCCACCGGTTTATTGGAATGCACCTGCTTATGTACATTATCGCCCTAACCACAGTGCTATTTACTGGGATAGCGGAGTACGTATTAGCTTTAACTTCTTTTTTAGTGGTTTTCATTGGCATGATCGCCGTGTAATTGCGGTACCAGTACGTCAAAACTACCGTTACTACACACCACGAAAAATAAGCTACAGCCATGGTGCCCAACATTGGCAACATAAACCTAAGCATCGCAAAGGTGTGGCTTACCACAGCCAAGTGATCAGCAAACGTTATAATGGCCATTATGAGAAACGTAACAAGCAGGTAAGTTATTCACGCGAAGCCAAACGCCAGCAAGCCAATGAACCTCGTCATTATTCCACCAAGGTGAATGATCAGCGTAAAGACATAAACCATAGCAGCAAGCAGGATAAGCGTAGTGACAAATCAACGTTAAGAAGTGTAGGCCGCAATGAGCCGATTGAGCACAAAAGTAGCCAGCTAAAACGCGAGTTAAGCCAGCAACGTCAACCAGCAGCACAAGTAAAATCATTTGAGCGCAAAGGTGAGCCGATGAAGTCAAACTACAGTCGCCAACGCGATGTGGCCCAAACTAAGCCTAAATATGAGACAAAACCAGTGGCGAACATAACAAGCAAGCCGCGCACTCAAGAATTACAACAAGCTCAACGTAACACTCGAGTTGAAACATCGCGCCAGCCGCAAGTTAACGCGATGCGCAATCCACAACAGCAAGTGAAACCAATACGCAGGAGTGAACCACAAAAGCAGCAAGTTCGCGAAACAACTCGATCCACGCCTCAGCAAGCTTCGCGATCAATGAGTCAGCAACGTGATAATGCATCATCACGCCGTGCAAGCCAATCGAGAGACACCGGACCTTCAAGAGAAAAACCGTCTAGAGAAAGACAGTAAACAGTAAACAGTAAACAGTAAAAAAAAGCCGCGAACTACAACAAAAACAACATGAGTAGGTCTTGTCTCTCATGTTGTTTTTTGTCTATATAAAATCAATAAAATTGCCAGTATTCACGCTAAACCTGAGCATGGGGTAATACAATACAGACATTTAAGCCATGAGGTTCTACTCGGCTAAAAGTCAATTCACCATGATGTAAACTGATAATATGCTGACAAATTGATAAGCCTAAACCCGCACCATGTGAAGCGTTTTCATCAACACGATAAAAGCGGTTTTTGGCTAAGCTGATTTCCTCATCTGACATGCCCCGGCCTTGATCAAGCACATAAATTTTTGTCTGTTGCTCGTCCTGAGTAACCTTAATGGTTATTAAGGATTCTTTAGGACTGTATTTACAGGCATTTTCGATAATATTTTTCAGTACTAATTCGATGTAAAACGGATCGGCATTAATGTTCATATCTTTAGGAACAACGATATACCACTCGTAATCGGCAATGACGTGTACTAGCTGATTTATCACATTCTCAATAATATCTTGTAGCTTACAATCGGTTTTATTTAACGCCTCTATCGCATCCACTCGTGATAACAACAACAGCTGCTCCACTGTATGGCTAATGCGGTTTACACCCTCGCCTATGGCTTCTATATATGGCAACGTTGCCTGCTGAATTTGTGGCATTTGGCTAGACAATACATCGCTTAAGCCATCGCTGTGTAACTTAATAATCGCTAATGGCGTTTTAAGTTCATGGGCGGCATCGGCACTAAAACGACGTTCACGGATCATCGTCTCGCTAATGCGCAGCAAGAAGCCGTTAAGGGCTTTTTGCGTTGATGCTAACTCCTTCGGTAAAGTGAAATTGATAGGGGTTAGGTCTTGGGCTGAGCGGTTATCTAAATGACGTTCTAATAACTTAACCGGTTTAAATAAGTAATAAATTAACAACAACATGAAAAACATCATAATAGGAGTAATGATTAACGGCGAGCGCCAAGTGTTGCTGATAATTAATGACACGATCTCTCGTCGAACATCATCACGCTGTGCGGTTACAATCCATACCTGATGCGACGATGAGAAAAAGCTGTACACATGCCATAACTCATTATCGATGCTACGAGTGTCATAGCCTTGGATGAAATTGGTTAGTTGTTGCTCGCCAGAACTATCAGAATACGCGAGTAACTGCCCCGAGCTGGATAGTAATTGAAATGATAATTTATGCTCATAAGACAAGGTGACAGGATTAGATTGATCAGCAAAGGTTTCTATTTTTGAATCCGCAACATGGAACAAACTTGGCTGCTGGAGCAATTGTGCCAGTTGAGCTTCTGTTAAATGTTCGACATAAAACTGTTCCAACATTTTGGCGGTTTGCACCATCTGCGCATCAAACAATTCTTCGACTTCATGCATAGCATCACGCGTACTGAGTATGCTCGAAAAAGTTACCGTAAGAACAATCCCCACCAGCATAATCAAACTTAATAATAATCGTAATGAAAACATAATATCCTTATTGTATTAAGTGTAATTAAGCCGCTGTTTGGCTGCCCAGCATTTACTTCATCTACCCTATCTAACTCATAATAAAGCTATACCGTTTCAGTTAAAATATAGCCTATACCGCGCACGGTTTTGATCAGCTCAGTGGCCGTTTTTTTACGTAGATGATGAATATGCACTTCAATCGAGTTGCTGCCCACTTCATCCCAGCCATAAGTTAGCTGTTCAAGTTGATTACGGGTTAATACGCGACCTGCTGATTGAGCAAATTCGAGTAACAATTGATATTCACGGCGTGAAAGCGACACTAACACATCGCGAAAATGCACTTCACAACGGGCAAAGTCGATGTTGAGAGCACCATAGCTAAATTGGTTATTATCTAGGCCATGTTGGCGTCGAATAATCGCCTTAAGCCTAGCAATTAATTCCCTCACATCAAAAGGCTTACTTAAATAATCATCGGCACCAATATCTAAACACATTAAGCGGGTGTCGAAATCGGTGTTGGCTGTTAATACAATAATAGGTAATGAGATACCATTTTTACGCCACTGTTTTAATAAGTCTGCACCATTGCCGTCGGGTAAACTTAAATCGAGAATAATGGCGCTAAAATCTTCATTTTCTAAGGCGATTTGGGCTTGATTATATGATGCTAAATGATCGACCTGAATACCTGATTTAGCTAAGCTCATTACGATGCCTTGTGCTAACAACTTATTATCTTCTACTAATAACACCCGCATTCAGTACCCTTATTCATTAACGAAACACCTTAAAATCGACACCTTGTTGCTGTAAAAAACCTTCAGCATCAGCTCCTTTTAGCATCGACATTGTGGCCAACATTCCTGCCATAACACAATTGGGCGCAAGCACAGTGACCGATAATGGCGCTTGCTCTACAGGGTAACCCTTTTTAGGATTAATAATATGCCCATAACGGTTACCGTCCACCTCTATATAGCGCCGAGTAGTGCCGCTAGTGGCTAACGCCCCCTGGCGAATGGTTAACAGTGCCGCAGCGTTATCAAGCTTATGAGGGTTTTCAATCCCCACCTGCCAGCCATCGCTTTTGGTGATCGGGCAAGCAATATCACCACCAAAGTTGACTAATACCGATTGCTTTGGCCAACGACTCGCTAATATTTGTGCAGTGCGATCCACCGCATATTCCTTACCGATACCGCCAAAGTCGACACTCATGTCTGCAGGCATACAAACGGTCTTATCCGTCAATGCAATGCGATCAAAACCCACCTTAAGCAAAGCGGCATCAATATCAGTTTGTAACGGCACACGATGGTTACCATCAAAACGCCATAACGCCATTAATGGACAGGCACTGATATCAAATGCTGATTCACTTAATTGAAAACATTGTTGAGCAAATTGCAATAAATGCACTGTCTCGGCATCAATCGGGGTCGTTTCACCTTGGGCATGATTTAACTGCCACACCACGTTAGCTTCAGTAAAACGGCTGAATTTATGTTCTATACGCTTTGCTTCGTCATAAGCAATAGTCAGCATTTGCCTCGCAATATACTCGTCATCAACTGCCATTAATAATTCACATGGGCTAGCCATAGCATTAAATGAACCTAAAAAGCCCCAAGGACGAGGCTGTAAGCTCATCACTTTTGGGGCTTTTGACATTGTTGTTAGTGGTTCAAGCAAGTTAAATTACTCTGTTTATTGATGACACATTCATCTTAAAACGAATAACTCACTTGAGCTACTATCGCTTTCACCGCTGGGAATAAATCGTAGTTTTGTAGCTGACCAGGTATCTCAGTACCATTATTTTCAGGATTTTGCTGATAATACTCAATACGATAACTTAATTCATGGCCACCCGATAAACGCTGGCCAAATTTAAGTCCTATGGTGTAAGCCGTCATATCACCAATGCGATAATCGGCGCTGGCATACTCTGGTATTGCATCGCCACTCATCAAGAATGGTTGATAAAACTCAGCGGCTTGCTGCTGGTAATAACGTAAGTGCAATTGTGCGTACATAGTTGGACTGAAATTATATCTGTAATGCGTTTCTAAAGTATGCGATTGAATATCCCAATCATCAGTACTATAGCGATATGAAAAATCGACTACGCCAGAATCCAGTGCACCTTTGGTGAGTAAAAACACACTGTGCTTAAGGCGTGAGTCTGGACGATTTTCGTAACGGTAAGCTTGTGTTTGACCGTTAACATCGACCTCACTAAGGATCTTATACGGGTCGGTCATGTAACCTGACACACTTGATAAACCATAGTTAGCTTGCATCAACCAATTACGATTAATAATCTGAGTCACACCAAACATAATATCACTGGTTTGTTTAGTATCATCACCCGCTAAACGCGTTTGATCAAAGGCTGCTTGATAATCGGCATCACTGGTATAATCGCCACGAAACACCATTTCTGACATTGCCACAGGACGACCGCCAACAGGGTCAACCACATCATTGGTAAATGCCCCCGATAACGACAACGTAGTGTTATTTTTATTAAAACTACGTTCAAGACCCGCGTTAATGCCCATCGAAAGATAATCAAACTCTTTTGAACCGTACACACCTACGTTACCGGTCCAATCTTGATTAAGCACTTCTTGCCAGTTAGCGCTAAGCTGAACACGAGTATCATGAAAGGTATCATCTAGCGGTGTTTCGCCAGCACTGACAGTATATTGGCCATCACCTGACGGACGCGTGAAAGTTTGACTGTCACTTTGTGCAACGGCACCAGAAGCTGATGCACCAGTTAAACTGTCGACCACAATTTTAAGGTCCAATAACGAACTGTCACCAAAGGCTTTTTGTACATTACCAATCGCTTCTGCAGCTTGAACACGGTCTTGCTCGCCATAATACATAATGGCAGCATCAACCTTCCAATCATCATTGGCAGGAATCGGTTCTGCAGCACTGGCCTGTTGGCTTAATAAACTACAGCTTGCTATGGCCAACGCACTGGCAATACTTTGCTTAGATGTTAGTTGCATCCACAACCTCCGCCCGCTAATGAGCGACCACCACTAGTACCTTCTTTACTAAAATAAATATGGTCATCTAACGCGAGATCAAGTTTTTCGCTGTTCAACGCCATATCAGCACGAGCTAATTGATCTTTTTCCCAAGGTTGTACACCTAAGTTCGAACAGCCAACCAAACTACTGACAATGGCTAATGCCACCACAGCTTTGGCAAAGGGTTGATAAAATGCTTTTGTCATCAATTTACTCCTGTAACAACATCTGGATTTCTTGTTCATAGGCGGGAATGTTTTCGGTAAAAAAACCCATGTGAGTTTGCACTAATTCACCTTTACGATTGAACAAAAAGCTACTTGGCATACCTTGTAACTCAAAGGCTTGGGCAATATCACCTTCAGGGTCGAAACGAAGATTAAATTTTGCCGGCAGTTTGCTCAAAAACTCATGGGCTAATGCGGTATCAACATCAAGGTTAATTGCGACTACCTCTAAACCTTGCTGTTGATATTTAGCCTGGATGGCATTCATCCACGGAAATGATTTACGGCATGGAGCACACCAAGACGCCCAAAAATCGACATAAACCACTTTGCCAGCAAATTGTTGCAGACTGACACTTGCACCTTGTTGATCTAACACATCATGTTCTAATGACGGAGCAGCATGAGCTTGGGCATTAACACCTAACCCTATCGCTAAACTTAACGCTATAAACTTAATGTTACGAAAATGACAAAATAACCCAATTGACATCATATTTTCACCTAATAAACATATTGCAAACAACATAGTCCACCAATCTTAAGATTCACTTAAGCATTGTAAAGATATCGTAAAGACAATTTATGCCATTAAAAAAAGAAAATAACATTAGCCTCCAATCATTTTCGACACGATGCCTTTATCGTTACCAGACTCGGCCACTAAAATCCCTGCTAAATGTAAACTTATAAAAGGGATGAAATACCACAGTGCCAACTTATGAATTGTTTCAGCCTGTTCTTCTATTGCCTCTGGACCAAACTTGAGTAACAAACCTGTTATTACAGAGAACGCTATGCCAGCATAAAATACCCAATACACCCATGCCTGAAACTTTTGCTTTGTCGTAGCTTGGCGCGAAAAAGGCGACGGATAATGCAGACCAAATTTAGCCATATAAACAAACCGAGCAAAAACAAATACGCCCACCGCATAGCCAAAATAAATATGCCACTGGAACATAACGCCACGAATACTTTTAGCAATGCTCACCGCTTGTTTATCGGTAATAATGACATCTAATTTCGCTAAGCCTTGGTGAATTATGGCGGCCATATGGTTTTTTTCCATCCACCCAAGCCTTAGTAATACGGTTAATAACATCACCATCATGGTCAAGGCCAACCCCCAATGAATAAGACGATGGAATAATGGATAAGTTGTCTGTGTTTGCATATAAACCTCGGTAGGATTGCGATGATGGGGCCATTATCACGCCGGAATCTTAACAATCACTTATGGATAACAATAATCGAAAAAGAATCTAAAACATGACACTATGGCGATAAAATAACTTTGAACGAACTCACACATGACTCATTTTCTGCACAATACCCGACAAATGGCGTTATTCCTTGCAGGTTTAGGAACTTCATTGGGCGGACTTTATACTTTATTCCCACAGTGGGCTGTCGAAAACCTTAACCAGTTAACCTATCACTCCAGTGACACAATATTTATTCAGCATTGGGGATTTATGGTGCAATACCAACTCCAATAATTATCTGGTCATTCAGCGGAAGTTCTGCGCCTTCTAGGCAAGTAATAGGATTGTAGACATAGTTGTTCTCGGCAACAGCTCCTGCGTTGCTCTATCTCCTGCGTCCTTGCAGTCGTACGCCAATAAGCAGCATAGAAGGTGCAGAAACCCGCCCTGCGGGAGCTACTCAGGGTTTCCATTTCTTTGTTGCATTGTTTTACAAGGGAACAACCATTCTTTCAACAATGCGCCTCAAACTGGAAACCTGAGTGGCTCTGATTGAGCACATAATTAATGGAATTGGTATTAGTAGGGTGTAGCTTTTTTATTGCGATGGTGCGTTCAACTTGGATAAAACCACTGTTTTGCATTGCGCTAATTGAAAAGCTATTTTTTATTAGCCTAGTATTGAGCAATGCCAATCAATCTTTTGTCGATGGCTTTTGGCTATCAATGGTAATGGACAGTATTATATGTGCTTACATCGCCGCTTATTTATGGTTTTGTCGAACCACTTCAGATTTAACGTCTTAAGCTAAGCAAACTTAATTTAGCCAAGACTATCTGGCGGTGCCGCGACATCGCATTTTTTACAAATAAGGATCATTCCTAATTGCTGTTGCCGACCTTCTACTGTTATTACCCAAGGGCGAACAGTCCAAGGTGGATTATGGCGTACATGTTGAAAATGGCCGCAACCTAATTCTGCCACCCAATGATGTTCTTCATCCAAATGATAACCGGTAATTTTTTGCTGCATCCTAATTCACCCAATCTTTAATACCAATTCTAATAGACGGTAAACACCTACAAAAAAGCCTGAACAAGTCAGGCTTTTTGAGTAATAAGTAACTTAAATAACAACGAGGTTACTTAGTACGATCGCGAATGTGGCTCATTGCACGCTTACGACGACGCTCTTGACCCACGGTCAACTTCTCAGTTCTACCTTCAAACGGGTTAGAACCTTCATGGAAACGTAACTGAATTGGCGTACCGACTACTTTTAATGAACGACGGAAATAGTTCATCATATAGCGCTTATACGAATCAGGTAGTTTCTTAACTTGGTTACCATGAATAACCACGATTGGTGGATTATAACCGCCAGCGTGAGCATATTTAAGCTTCACACGACGACCATTCACCAATGGTGGTTGGTGATCATCTTGCGACATTTGCATAACGCGCGTTAGCATTGATGTACTTACGCGACGTGTCGCACTGTCGTAGGCTTCTTCAATTGACTCATATAAATGACCAACGCCAGTGCCATGTAATGCCGAAATAAAGTGAATACGAGCAAAATCGATAAAGCCTAAACGGCGATCAAGTTCGCTTTTAACACGGTCTTTGACTTTTTGATCAATACCGTCCCACTTGTTTATCGCAATCACCAATGCACGGCCTGCGTTTAAGGTAAAACCTAATAAACCAAGATCTTGCTCTGCAATACCTTCGCGTGCATCGATAACTAATAATACTACGTTAGCATCTTCAACCGCTTTCAAGGTTTTAATTACCGAGAATTTCTCGATAACTTCATTTACTTTACTGCGACGTCGAACACCAGCAGTATCAATTAACACGTACTCTCTACCTTCGCGTGACATTGGAATGTAAATACTGTCACGAGTGGTACCTGGCTCGTCATAAACGACGACACGTTCTTCGCCGAGGATACGGTTAATCAGTGTTGATTTACCCACGTTAGGCTTACCAATAATGGCGAGCTTAATCGGTAAGTTTTGTAGGCGTTCTTGTTCTGCTTCCGCTTCTTCTTCAGTATATTCACGTTCAACTTGCTCGCCTTCTTCGTCGAGTTCGCGAACAATACCCATAGCTTCGGCATAAGGCGTTAGTGCGTAGTCAATCATGTTGGTTACACCACGACCTTGCGCGGCAGCCATTTGATAGACTTCACCTAAACCTAGAGACCAAAATTCACCACAAGCTGAATCGGCATCAATACCATCAACTTTGTTGGCAACCACAAAAGTGACTTTATCACGGCTACGTAAATGCTGAGCAATCGCTAAATCGGCAGCGGTCATACCAGCACGAGCATCGGTCATAAATAATACGACGTCAGCTTCTTCAATCGCGGCCAATGACTGTTCAGCCATTTTGGTTTCGATCCCTTCTTCGCTGCCATCAATACCGCCAGTATCTACAACGATAAACTCGTAGCCAGCTAAAAATGCACGGCCGTACTTACGGTCACGTGTTAAACCTGGGAAATCAGCGACTAACGCATCACGAGTACGAGTAAGACGGTTAAATAATGTCGATTTGCCGACATTCGGTCGCCCTACAAGGGCCACAACAGGGATCATGATTTTGCCTCTAAAAAACTTTTCAATAAAAAGCCCCCGGAACGCTTCCAGGGGCTCTAGTAAGGACATTATACCTTAATTAACGCAAAAATAGTGCTATGACTTATTCCGCATCAGTTTCAGTATCTTCCTCAACATTCATTTGCTCTTCTTTGTTCAACGTAACAATCGCGACTTTGCCGCTACGGCCTTGAACATAGATTTTGTCACCCACCACTAAAGGTTGGGCATATAATCCATCACTATCAACTTGAACTCGGCCAACTATATCGCCGCTGTTACGGTCAATAAAATGCAAGTAACCTTCAAAGTCACCGACAACAATATAATTATCAATTACTGCAGGGGCTGTTAACTCACGGTTTTTAAGGACTGAAGTGCTCCATAACTCTAAACCATTACGGCGATCGACAGAGTAAATACGGCTATGATCATCGACCAAATACAGGCTAATACCTGCAGCGGCTAAATCATTAAAGCTTGAATATTTACGCGACCAAACTACGCGACCGCTACGAAGTTCCATAGAGACTAAGTTACCATTGTAACTAGCAACATACAGATTTTCGCCCAGTATTAATGGCGTCATATCAATATCAGCCATCCGGGTAAACTCATTTGCACCGGTTGGACTAAAAACGGCTTGTTCCCAAGCAGCTTGGCCATTACTTTTAACGACAACTGCGACTTTACCGTCAGCTGTTCCCAAAAAGAACCCGCCCGCTTCATACGCAGCAGAACCTGTACCTCTTAAGGTAAGATTTGGCAGTTGCATTTCATAGGTCCATAACTTTTTACCATTATCGATATCAAATGCTTCAAATGCGCCTTTACTGGTATTTACCGCGACAACATCTTCTGCCACTGTTGGTGCCGATAATAACTCGCCATTTGCTTGCGCAGACCACACAACGTCACCCGTTGCTTCGTCAAGCGCAACCAATAAACCGGTTTCGCCACCAACAAACACTTTATTACGTGCAGCGGTAACACCTGCAGCTAAAAGAATACCCTTGGTTTTGGTTTCAAGCTTATCTTCAAAGACATCATTGAAGTCTTTTTTCCAAAGCTCATCACCGGTTGTTTCATCAAAGGCAACCACAATACCGCTACGATCGGCGACAAACACCTTGCCGTAACGAACGGTAGGACGAAGTTGAGAGTAATAATCCCCTACACCGTCGCCGACACTGGTATCCCAAGTAATCTCAGGAAACACGGTTGCTTGTATATCAACTAATTCACTCACTGGCTCTTCTTCAACATCACTTGAAGAACAAGCAGACATAAGAGCAACACTTAACCCAACGGCAAGTAGATTTTTACACCACGACTTCATCGGCTAAATTCCTTATGCCTTGTTTAGATTGTCTAATTTCATGGTCAGCGCTGGACTGGCTAACGCGCCACCATTATCCACTGCTGCTTGATAAGCTGATTTGGCTTTATCCAAATCACCTTGACGCACTAAAAAGTCGCCTTTCAATTCTTCACGTTGTGAAGCAAATGCTTTATCAGTCACTTGATCTAACGTCGCTAACGCCATGCCTATATTGTTTTGTTCTGCTTGAATACGTGCTAAACGAATCATCGCTACCATACCCAAACCAGAACCTGGTTGGGCAGCAATTATCTTAGTAAATGAGGCTTCAGCTTTAGCTAAATCACCCGCTTCAACCGCTGACTTTGCTACCATCAATTCAAGCAATGCTTGATAACCTTGCTGATCATGTTCTGATGCAAAGCTTTCTGCCTGAACCAATAACGCAGCAGGGTTAGCCGACTGTGTCACGATAGACTGAAACGACTCTGAAGCTTCTTCAGCCGCCGCCACTTTCATGTCTGAATATTCGTTCCAACCATATAGACCGCCAAGGCCTACTACGGCACCCACAATAATTGAGGTACCATAATCTTTCCAGAACTGCTTGATAGCATCTACTTGTTGTTCTTCTGTGCTATAAATTTCCACTTGCACTTCCCCTTTAAAATCTGTTCTTAAATCAGTTCTGCAATTTTAGCTACGAGTTCACTACGCGTAACCAATTGTTGTTCATCGTTTGTTCTTAGCGGTTTAATAGCGACTTGGCTATTAGCCATTTCGTTTTCACCAATAATTAACGCAAACTGAGCACCACTTTTATCGGCACGTTTCATTTGCTTTTTAAAGTTGCCACCACCGCAATGGCTCATGACTTTAAGTGTTGGTAACTGTTGACGCAACTCTTGAGCCACTTTAATGGCTTCAACGACGCAATTTTCACCCATTGCAGTGACATAAACGTCAACTTCTGGGGCAATATCACTGGTTAACTCAAGTGTTTCAAGCAATAGTACAATACGCTCAAGGCCCATTGCAAAACCAACAGCTGGGGTATCTTTACCACCAAGTTGGCCGACTAAGCCGTCATAGCGCCCACCCGCCAATACTGTACCTTGAGAGCCCAGGCTAGTGGTAACCCATTCAAATACAGTGCGGTTATAATAATCTAAACCACGGACTAAACGCGGATTAATGGTGTATTGGATACCAACAGCGTCTAAGAGTTCACATAAAGTTGAAAAATGTGTCTTGGTCTCTTCACCAAGATAATCCATCAATGCGGGAGCATCAGCTAAAAGAGTCTGCACTTGCTGATCTTTACTGTCTAGCACTCGCAATGGATTGGAATACATGCGACGTTGACTATCTTCATCTAACTTGTCTTTGTGCTGCTCTAAAAATGCAATTAAGGCATCACGGTAAGCGGCACGTTCAGCCGGATCGCCTAAAGTATTAAGCTCAAGTGCCACGTGTTCTTTAATGCCTAACAAGTCCCATAAACGGGCAGATAACATTAATACTTCAGCATCAATATCGGCGCTACCAATGCCGTAAACTTCAACGCCAAACTGGTGGAATTGACGGTAACGACCTTTTTGCGGGCGCTCATGACGAAACATGGGTCCCATATACCATAAACGTTGTTCTTGATTGTAAAGCAGACCATGTTCGTTACCCGCACGCACTGTTGAGGCTGTGCCTTCAGGGCGTAAGGTTAAGCTGTCACTGTTACGATCTTCAAAGGTGTACATTTCCTTTTCAACAATATCGGTCACTTCACCAATAGAGCGTTTAAAAAGATCGGTACTTTCTACAATAGGAGTACGAATTTCACTGTAACCAAATGCACTAACTGATGAGCGCAATACAGCTTCGACTTTTTGCCATAAAGGACTTTGAGTAGGCAGAATATCATTCATTCCACGAATAGCTTGGATTTGCTTTGCCACTGTTAACGTGTCCACTTCTTGATTAGCTTGCGCTAATAAAATGTAAATATACCCTCAACATCGACAACTCTTGGTTGCCATGCACAGGATTAAGATTATTCAGTTTTATCGATTATCGCGATGCGATTAGCCATCATGCTGGCTTTAGCGCGGATTTTTGCTTCTAAACCATCGACAATATTTTTATTGTCAAAGCGCTCTTTTTGACGCACTCCGTCATCATAATAACCGCTCTTAGCATGGCCGCCAGTTAAGCCGATATCAGCCACTAACGCTTCACCTGGACCGTTGACTACGCAACCAATAATAGACACATCCATTGCAGTGGTAATGTCCTCAAGACGACGTTCGAGTTCATTGACGGTACTAATCACATCAAACTCTTGGCGCGAACAAGAAGGACAAGCAATAAAGTTAATGCCACGGCTACGAATACGTAATGACTTTAAAATATCAAAACCAACTTTAATTTCTTCAACCGGATCGGCCGCTAACGAAATACGTAAAGTATCACCAATGCCTTCAGCTAATAACATGCCTAAACCGACAGCTGATTTAACTGAACCCGCACGCATCCCACCGGCTTCGGTAATACCTAAATGTAATGGTTGACGAATTTGTTTAGCCAGCAGACGGTATGATGCGACAGCCAGGAATACATCTGACGCTTTAACGCTGACTTTAAATTGATCGAAATTCAAACGGTCCAAAATATCCACATGACGCATCGCTGACTCAAATAATGCTTCAGGTGTTGGTTCACGATATTTGTCCATTAAGTCTTTTTCAAGCGAGCCACCATTCACTCCGATACGGATGGGAATGTTTTTATCGCGGGCGCACTCAACCACACTGCGAATGCGTTCTTCATTGCCGATATTACCTGGGTTAATACGCAGGCAATCTGCACCGTATTCGGCCACTTTAAGCGCGATACGATAATCGAAATGAATATCGGCCACTAATGGCACATTGACAGACTGTTTGATAATTTTAAAGGCTTCAGCATCATCCATTGTCGGTACTGAAATACGTACAATATCAGCGCCCACTTTTTCTAATGCTAGAATTTGCGCCACGGTGGCCGCAACATCGGTAGTTTTAGTATTCGTCATCGATTGAACAGCAATCGGTGCACCATCACCAATAGGGACATTGCCCACATAGATACGTGTTGATGGTCTGCGAATAATTGGGGATTCGTTATACATGCAAATATGCTCTACTGCTGTTGCTAAAGCATTATGACGCTTTAGGCAGGGTTAATCTTGCAACTCGACCGTTGGCAAACTCAGCTAAACTGACATTATTGCCATCGAGGCTGATGCTGGCTACTTGAGGAGCACCCAGAATCACTTTAAAAGGTTTTATTCCACGAACTTCAATTCGTTGTGCCGAATTCTTCACGCCATCAACCATCACTTTGCCATTAGCATCAGTCACGTTAACCCAACAGTCACCGGTAAGCTCAATGGTTAATACACTTTCGCCACTGGTTAAACTGGTGTCTGTTGTTGATGAAGATTCAGTACTAGCAGTTGTAACACTGCTGCTAGCCGCTAATTGTTGTGCAGTACTGGCTGCATCTTGTGCCGTTTGAATCAGCTTATCTTCGGCTTCTATTGCTGCCTTGTTAGCCGAATCTGTTGCACTATCATTGCCTTCGTTACCTAAATCATTAGCAGTAGATTGCACTGAGCCACTTCGAATGATCTGTTGCGGTTCAGGCATGTTGCTTTCAGCAGCAATCTCTTCAACGGTAGGCTGCGATAAATCAACATTGGTTAGTAACGATGATTTCTGTACCCACCACAACACTAACATGGCAATCAATACGGCAACGATAAGATAAGTCACTAAATTAAGACGACTATTACGAGCTTGATGAGTCGTTTTACGTGAAAAACTTTGCATCGCAGGCGCAACAATTTCAGGCAACTGATGGCTTAAGCATTGTTGAATTTGGTTAATGTCAGCACTCACAACACGGGCATAATTTTTAATATAACCTCTAACATATGTGGTAGAGGCAATATTAACAAAAATGTCATTTTCAAGATCATTGATAATCTTGGGACGTAAATGCAATTGGGTTGCTACGGTCTCAATTGAGAGTCCCTTTGCTTCGCGAGCCGCTTTTAAAATGGCGCCAGCAGTAACAACATCCTTTAACAATGACGTTTCTTCTACGTCTTGTTCTACTTCGAATTCTTTAGTCATTAATTCAAGTTAGCTCTATAATTTTTGGCTTGTGGAGATGCAGGAAACTTAGCAATAAGTAAAATGCCAAATCGTTTTACGGCTTCTATATCATTCGCCGCCCGCTCAATCTTAATCCCTAAGGCTAAACTTTCTGCTGATTCGCTAGCAACTCGATGGTATCTTGCGAGTTGTTCGCGCGCATTGCCGTAGTCAGCATCTTCCATGGCTAACTCGGTTAATTCTAATAACGTTACTTTACGTCTTTGATCATACTTTAACGCCATATTAAAATACTGTCGCGCTTTTTCTTTATCACCGGCTTTACGGCTGCATACGCCTAAGTTTTCATAACTCGATGCGGTACGGGTATATTTAGGTGTTTCAATCGCCGCAAGAAACATTTTCTCAGACTCAACAAAATTATTTTGCTGACACAAAAACACCCCAAAGTTATTCCGTGCATCACCAGTAACATCACTCAAGCTAATGGCTTTTTTATATGACTCTTCTGTTCGCTCTATATCACCAACTGTTTGATAATAATAAGCCATTGCCATATGAACTTCACTGATATTCGGTGCATATTCAACAGCTTTATTTAAATTGTACTTGGCTTGTTCACTATTTCCACGATTTAGATAAGTTAACCCAAGTTGCATTCGTTCTCTAGCGGCCCCCTGCTTATCAAACCGACGCTCTGCTACAGGGGTATCAGTACCACTGTAAGTACGCTCAGTAACACAAGCAGTGACGGACAAAGCCACTAAAGTAATCAGAACAACCTTTTGCATTCCGTGCTTCATTTATAAGCCTATTATCTATGCAAACAACGAGTTATTCCATTGTGACTGAAATCTGATTCTGTTGCATTTGTTTTTTTGCTAATCGCTTTGTTCTATCACGAATATCGCCAGCTAGTTGGCCACAAGCAGCATCAATATCATCACCACGAGTTTTACGAACAATCACAGTTAGGCCGTGTTCCATCAACACTTTAGAAAAACGATCTATGCGTGAGTTAGAAGAACGACCGTAAGGAGAACCAGGGTACGGGTTAAACGGAATTAAGTTAATCTTACATGGAGTATCTTTCATTAGAATTGCAAGTTCATGCGCTTGGTCTGTGCTGTCATTAATATGATCAAGCATGACATATTCAACCGTCACGCGGCCGCGATTTGCATTAGACTTTTCTAAATAACGACGAATACCCGCTAAAAATTCTTGTAATGGATATTTTTTATTAACTGGAACCAACACATCGCGCAGTTCATCATTTGGTGCGTGAATACTTACCGCTAATGCGACATCAATGGCGTCACCTAATTTATCAAGTGCAGGTACTACACCAGAGGTTGATAACGTCACTCGACGTTTAGATAAACTAAAGCCAAAATCATCCAGCATAATATCCATCGCAGGGATCACGTTAGCAAGGTTCAGCAAAGGCTCACCCATCCCCATCATCACTACGTTAGAAATTGGTCGATCGCCAGTGTCTTTATGGAAACCTAAAAATTGCGATACACGCCAAACTTGGCCAATAATTTCAGATACCGTTAAATTACGGTTAAAACCTTGTTGGCCCGTTGAGCAGAAGGTACATTCTAAAGCGCAGCCGACTTGTGACGATACACACAAGGTCGCGCGGTCTTCTTCAGGAATATATACGGTTTCAACTTCTTGGCCTTGGCCAACATTGATAGCAAATTTAATAGTGCCATCATTCGACTTTTGAAAACTCGCAATTTCAGGCGCAACAATTTCACATTTCGCTGCAAGTTTGGTACGCAACACTTTGTTTATGTTGTTCATTTCTTCAAAGTCAGTAACACCAAAGTGATAAACCCACTTCATTAACTGATCGGCACGAAACGGTTTTTCGCCCATCTCACTGAACAACGCCCGTAGTCCTTTACGATCAAGATCTAATAAATTGATTTTCTTTACACTCATTCGCCTAACCTCAAAACACCAAAACCTGTAACAGGGCGGCGAATTATACAGTTAGCATCACGTTTTAGCCAGTATATCTGCATCTAGTGATATGTTAGTATTACTGCAGGCTATATGGCCTTCTACGAGGAAGTTTTTACTCACACTATGTTAACCCTTTTATTGATTGTTTCTTTTGCTATTTTGATTTCCTTTTTGTGTAGTATTTTTGAAGCAGTTCTCTTATCTGTCACTCCAAGTTATATCGCAACCCTAAAAGAAACTAACCCCTTTATTGCTGCGCAGCTCGATAAGCAAAAGCAAAATATTGACTCTCCTTTAGTGTCTATCCTAACGCTAAATACCATCTCACATACCATGGGTGCTTCTATTGCAGGCGCACAGGCGGCTATTGTGTTTGGTAGTCAAATGCTTGGGGTATTCTCTGCTGTTCTAACTTTTTTAATTTTGTTCCTCTCAGAAATCATCCCTAAAACACTAGGGGCTAATCATTGGCGTAAATTGGCGCCATCGGTATCGGTATGCTTATTCTGGATGGAAAAAATGACCATGCCTTTAATTTGGATGTCTCAAAAAGTCACCAATCTGTTAGGCAAAGATAATAACGGTCAATACATTCGTCAAGAGCTCGGCGCGATGAGTAAAATGGGTAAAGACAGTGGTGAGTTAAGTGAACAAGAATCACAAATTTTAACCCAAATGTTATCGATGAAAGACATGCACGTCAGCGACATCATGACCCCCAGAACGGTAATATTTAAATTATCGACTCACATCACTCATGCGCAATTTATCGACCAATATTTGTCGAGCCCGTTTACTCGTTTTCCGATTTACCAAGGTGACCGAGATAATGTGATTGGTTATGTCAATCGTAATGACATTATCCTTCTGTCTCGCCAAGCACCAGATACCGAAATTGGCACTCATTTAAAAACGTTACTTGTAGTCCCCTCTTCCGTAAGAGTATTGCCACTGTTTCAATTAATGATAAAACGTAATGCTAAAATGGCATTAGTGGTTGATGAATATGGCTCAAGTGAAGGGATAGTGACAATTGAAGATATCATCGAAACCTTAATTGGTTTAGAAATCGTTGATTCAAAGGATTTAGCTCCCAACATGCAAGCTCTGGCGCGTAAGCTGTGGCAACGACGAATCAAGAATAAAGGTTTAGTTATATACGATGATAATTAACTTGGTTAATTAAGCCACTTGCGCACGGATACATAATCAAAAAATCAATTATTAACATTCTGTTGGTCGCATTTTTTAATACAAACTGTATTGGCTATATCCAGCCAACTAGTACCATCATTTCCGTTGTTTGAGCTGCAATATAAAGATCACAACAACGCGCAGTGATGACATGTTTAGCTAAATTAGTATAAGATGGTGACATTATATTGAGGAAAAAAATGTCACATATTTATCGTTTATCTATAGCTCATATTAATGACACTCATTCTAACTTCGAACCTAGTCCAGTCCAGTTTAGCCTGACAGCCCAGCAACGCACTTATACACTTGAAGGCCATTCAGGTGGCTATGCGCGTTTAGGTTACCAAATTGAACAAACAAGGCAGCAAGCCGCAGCCGAGCAAACTCCATTTCTATTTTTACATGGCGGCGATAGCTTTCAGGGCACTTTATATTTTAGGGAGTTTCAAGGTGCGGCCAATGCACACCTTCTTAACTTACTCAAACCTGATGCCATGGTGTTGGGTAATCATGAAATCGATGCAGGTAACAGCCCTGTGCAGGCCTTTTTGAACCGTATCGACTTTCCGGTATTAGCCGGAAATATGGATTTAAGCGCAGAAGATAGGCAGAAAACAGGTCGATTATACGGCCACCCGATGTTGTACGACTTTGATGACAGCACCGGGACAGCAAAAGTATTGATAAAGCCATTTCACGATATCCAAATGGCTATTATTGGTATTACCTTAGATCAAATGCATTTAATTGCTAGGCCGGATCCCGATACCCACTTTGTTAATGCTATCGACACTACCCGTAAAACAGTTCAAAAACTGAAACAGCAAGGCATTAACCATATTATTGTACTAAGCCACCTAGGTTTAGACCAAGACCAAGAACTTGCTGCCTGTGTCGACGGCATAAGTCTAATTGTCGGCGGACATTCTCATACTCTCCAAGGTAATATGAGCAACATTGGCTTAAGCGATATTCCTTACGCAGAAACCATAAACTCAACGCCTATTTTGCATGCCGGAAAATATGCAGAAACGCTGGGTATTGCTCAAATCAATTTTGATTCAAATGGCAAAGTAACCGAACTTATCGGTAATAACTATTTTATGCTTGATGACAATATTCATGTCAGCACCAAAGACGGACAGCCTGCCGATAGTACTATTGCCGCAGATTTAATCGAGCAGTTGTTCAATCACCCAAGCATAAAAGACGCTAAGCATGATGATGCTATTCATCAGGTGATTCACAGCCAATACCGCCCATCATTAGATGCGCTAGAAAACCAAATACTGGCTCATATACCTCGAAACTTTGTCCACACTAGGTTGCCCAGCAAACAGCTGCCTCATGGCAGTGAAATAGCCCCTTGGGTGAGTCGTAGCATGTATAAAGCGGCTAAATACATTGAGCCAAATATCGATTTTGCACTCCATAATGCGGGAGGTGTAAGGCAATCACTCAATAAAGGGCAATTATCACTTGCCGATGTTATTGGCCGCATTTTGCCATTCGAATTACCCCTAACCTTGTATCAAATTATGGGTAAACATATTATTGAAGCTTTAGAATCGTCCATCAATAGCGCTACCAATAATGGTATTGTCGGCACAGGTGCGGGCAGTTTCCCCTACCCCTATGGATTACGCTACTTCTATGATGGTAAGCGAGTTAAAGGCCAGCGGATCACTCAAATTGATATCTACAAGCAGGATCAATGGCAAACTCTTGAATCTAATAAGTTGTATATTGGCGTATCAAGTTCTTATACCGCAGCAGGTAAGGAAGGTTATGATGCATTATTGCATGCCCACTGGCAGCAACCGATGAGCAATCAAACGCTGCCAGAAGCCTTTATCGATTTTGTTAGTCAACATGGCCATCTCATTACGGGACAACTGTTTACAAATGTACATTACATTAGCCATCGCGATTAAACGGCAACTTCATATATTTAGAAGACAATACCTAAAAGAAACCACCTAACAGCAGATAGAAGACAATAATTCGCGGTAGATCACAGACCATAATGAGCAGAGATGGTTAAATAGTTCAAAGGTTGAATTAATATCCTCATTAATTATCATTTTTGGCAAAATAGGAATACATACATGAAAGCTAAATTAATTGCATTTGCTGCCGCTGCCACTTTGGCTATGGGTGTTTCTTCTGTATGGGCACAAGGTGCTTTGCATCAAGGCGAAGTACTCGACACCATGAATGGTGGCGGTTATACCTACGTTCAACTAAAAGAAGCTGACAAAACATATTGGGCTGCGGGTCCGCAAACTGAAGTGGCTAAAGGCGATAAGGTAGAAGTGTCTGAACAAATGTGGATGAGCGACTTTAAAAGCTCAAGCCTAAACAGAACCTTTGATAAAATCATGTTTGTTGGCAATATTAATAAAAAATAGTACGTTTTATCGTAAAAAACTTACATAATTGGCCAATCTTATCGATTGGTCTTTTTTATGAAAAACTCAATAAATCAACCTCATCAAATCGTTGATTTTTCTGCATCCTATGCAACTCAAATAAGTGAATTATACCATACGGCTGTACAAGGCATTATTCATCCAAGATACCCGACCTTAAAACTCAATGCGTGGTCATCAGCGCCCCGTTCGGCTAAATTTTGGCAACTACGATACAAACGAAATAAAGCCTGGTTAGCACTTGATAACCAAAAGGTTATTGGTTTTATTAGTCTAGAAACTCATTTTAAGCACCAGGGGTATATTGACTGCTTATACGTTCACCCCGACTATCAGCAGCAAGGCATCGCCCGCGCACTCTATAAACACTTACAACATTGGGCTCTTCAGCAACCATATCCTTATCTCAGTGTTGATGCATCATACTTATCTAAACCGTTGTTTGAAGCTATGGGATTTGTTTTGCAACAAACAAGCTATCAACAAAAGTGTGGCCAAACGTTTACCGGCTTTTACATGAAAAAACGGTTAATAGACTAGCTACTAGGGCGGGCTTAGTCCTGCGAGAATGCTATAAAAACGATAACGAGCGTTAAAAGCCTAGGAGCTAAGACGCTTCGCGGCTAGATTCTATAACAGCGGTAGAGCTAGGACGATAACGAGCGACCGCTTTGACCGCTTTATTTAGCAGCGTAGCGATCTAGCCTCTAGGCTGTTACGTTCGTTATCGCTTGTTACCAGCTTCATCGCTTACTACCTAGCTTCACCGCTTTAACAGAGGTTGTAGCATTTCTTCCAATCCGTTGAGCTTCACTTCATACATTAATGCTAGTTGCTCACCAAGTTTGCCTTCAGGAAAACCTTTAGAGTGAAACCAAACCAAATAAGGTTCTGGTAACTGCAGTAATTTACGACCAGCATATTTACCAAATGGCATGGTTTGATTAATCGCTTCTAACAATTGCTGCTCATTCATCACTTATGGCTCCACGCCTTTGTTTATCGATTAGGTTAATGTAATACCGATTACATTAACTATTTTATCAGTTCAAAGCCTTTATCAAAACTGCTTTAAGTTAAGCAAAGTGAACTGACAATGCACGCGATTGACATTACGGGCCATCAAAAAAGTACAACGAGTGAAATGCACAATGATTGATACTGGGTTAATTAATGAGAGGTTAGCGGCTCATTAATCAACCAACCCTGAGTAAACTCATGCTGAATGAATCGTCGCCTCTATTCAAACTCACCCCAGGCTCAGTTCAAAAGCGATTGTAACTGACTATATCGGACAATAATAAGACCACTGGTTAGCGTAAAATAACCGATTGAATCAAATATAAGCTTAACATAACTCGTTTTGCTGCATCCCTAAAATATATCAATTAGCTATATCAAAATAGATTTATAGTCATTTAATGCATATAAAACACGTATTCATATTTTATATGCATTGAAAACACCTCATAAAACAACGATGTTATTTGCACATAACAGCTGCAAGTCATTATTAAATTTAACCTTTCACTAACATTGGCGGATGCAAACCTTTGCTGTCAATTTTCTGCCTTTATGGTCAAAATAGTCAAATTACCGCCTCAAAGACATTAATAAAAAACCGTCAAAAATCAGCTAATTGACTAAATCTATAACCATTATTACAGTGTAGTATCAATTACATTTAACGGTGTAAGTTAGTCATATTGAGAGGGCAACATCCATGATCATATTAGTTGGTGGTGAAAAAGGGGGTAGTGGTAAAAGCTGCCTTGCGCAAAATATTGCAGTCTTCCTAACCAATGAAGTTCAAGCCAGCGTGATTATGGTCGACTGCGATCCACAACGAACCACATCAGACTGGATCCAAGCTCGGAACAACAACCCAAAATTGCCGGCCATTAACTGCGTGCAGCTGTATGGCAAAATTCGTAATGACTTGCTCAGCTTAGAGCAACATTATGACTATGTTATTGTCGATTGTGGTGGCCAAGATAATCTAGCGCTTAGAGCAACCATGTCAGTTGCATCCTATGTATTAATGCCATTGCGCCCAAAACGACGAGATTTAAAAACCGTCAGCCATATGGACGATATCGTCTCAACTTGTTTGATGATAAACCCAAAAATGAAAGCATCATTTGTGATCACTCAATGCCCAAGTTTACCGAACCAGGCAAGCAGAATTACTGAAGCAAAAGATGTCTGTCGTACTTATGACATTAATGTATTAGATGCCGTTAACTACAGTCGCAATATTTACGACGACAGTGAAGAATCTGGCTTATCAGTATTTGAGTTAGAACCCCAAGGTAAAGCTGCAGAAGAAATGCGCAATATTGCCTGTGAATTACTCGACATTACTGATGCAAAGCAACTCATTGAACAGCGCAATACTGCATCGAACGTGACCACGATGAGAGGAAATTATGGGACTAGCCGATCTCAAGAAAAACGCTTCGTTATGTAAAAGCACCAATAACATTGCAGTATCAATTGATGACTTTATTGCAGCAGCCGATTTATATGCTGCTGGTCAAGACCGTCCTCAACATGAGGAAAAGCAAACGCTAATGACAAGCGATGCAGGTAAGCAAAACAATATAATCGATTTTTTACAACGAAAATATCCACAGCATGTAGAGCCAATAAAATCGGTCAATAAAAGTAAACCGCAACCTTTTAGACGTTGTACCTATACCTTAAGTGAAACGGCAATAAGCCAGCTCGCATTACTCAGTCAGCAGGGAGGAGTTGCAAAATCAAAACTTATCAGGCAGTTGATTTCACAATATTTTAGTCTATCTCCACAACAACAAAAACGGTTAGATGTTAGCTTTACAGACCAATAGTTAATTTTGCAGACAAATAGTTAATTGAACATAAATTTAACCAAACACAACGACGACCACTTTATCCCCGCCCTTTCACTGGCAGTAAATATGAGACTAATATTTGCTAGCCAGTGCTTTTATTTAACCAAAATCCCAACCTACACGTTAAGCAAACTACGTTATCACTTATGGCTCCCACTGCTATTTAGTTTTTCCTAAAGCTTGAATTTGCTAACAAACTGCCCCATTAAATACTCATGGTATTAAACAGCGACTAGCGAATGAAATAAATGAGCCATGCTAAAAATTGCAAGCTCAGATAATACATAAGCTTAAGATAACAATCTTAACGCCCTCTTCGACTACCAGGACACTTCTATGATCGCGATTGTAATATTACTCGTTATATCAATAACAGCTGTGGCATGGATTGTCAGTAGCCAATGGCGCCTCAACCGTCAACGTAGCATTGTCGCCAGCAAACCATTTCCCACTCAATGGCGTCATATATTAAAAAAGCGTTTTCCTTATTTCAAAGCCATGCCGACGGATTTGCAACTTCAACTCAAAAAGCATATTCAGATATTTATTGATGAGAAACAATTTATCGGTTGTGACGGATTCGAAATCAATGACGAAGTAAAAGTGACGATTGCAGCCCAAGCATGTTTATTATTACTCAACCGTAAAACTGACTATTACCCAAAACTTAAACAAATTTTAGTCTATCCAAGCGCGTTTATCGTTGAGAAAAACCGCACGGATCTAGCTGGGGTACAATCAAACCAACGCAATGTGTTGCTTGGAGAATCTTGGGAATATGGCAAAGTCGTATTGTCATGGAACAGCACTATAGAAGGCGCTGCCGATCCGTTTGATGGTAGCAATGTTGTTATACACGAATTCGCTCACCAGCTTGATCAAGAAGATGGAACAGCTAATGGTGCACCACCACTGCGCGATATCACTTCATATCGTTCATGGTCTAGCACATTGGGGCAAGAATTTAAGCAACTTCAGTATTGCGCTCAACACCATATCCCGTCATTATTTAACTATTACGGCGCGACCAATCCGGCGGAGTTTTTTGCAGTGATAAGTGAAACGTTTTTTGAACGACCCGTGGAGTTTAACCAACAGCATCAACAATTGTATAAAGAATTGAGCCAGTTTTATCAGCTAGATCCAATAAATTGGCATTAAAAAAGTATTAAAACACATAATAATAATTTACTAGGTTAACAGGAATACTATGCAATCAATCATTCACCGACTCGGTTTTATTGCCGTGTTAATGACGACAGTGGCAGCCTTCGATCTACACGCAAGTGAAGCCGAAGAATCAACACTTGAACAGAGCCAAACTGAGCCTAAAAACAAACAAGTTAGTCAGCAAGTGAGCTCCGAAAGTGAAGCTGTTATAAAAGACATTAGCCAAAAAAATGAGTTAATTGATAGCCAAGGCTTATCAGAAAAAGACAACCAAGAAGTCAGCGCCTTGTTAAATTTATTACATGAAAGTGCAGCTGCTGCTGACTGGACCACTTATTTTAGCCTTTATCATCCACAAGCGGTGTTTATTGGTACCGATGATTCAGAGCGTTGGAATATGGTTGAATTTGAGCATTATGCCAAACCCACTAAAGGCTGGCGTTACGATTTAAAGTCACGTCACTTGTTACAAATTGACGATACCATTGTATTTGACGAGCAGCTCTATAGCCCGGCGTATGGCATCAGCCGGGGTACTGGTGCGTTGGTACAAACTTCTGAAGGATGGAAAATAGCGCAATATCATTTGAGTTTTCCAATTCCAAACGATAAAGCCAAACGTATTACCAGCTTAATTATGCAATAGCCATTAAACAATATGGTGGCCATTGTCGAGTATGATGACCGCCATAATAGTGAATAGTTAACGCTTCACTAGACACTAGACAGATTGTAGCGAATTGGAAACTATTCAATAGCCACCTTATGTCATCGACACCCCAAAACACACGTTAGCGAGTTCACTAAAGTGAGTAAAACTGTCGAAATCCTCTTGCTCAAAACAACGTCCAGATCCCTGCCTGTCCGCATAAAATAATCCCAACACTTTATGGCCAACAAAGAGTGGTGCTAATAAAAAGCCATTTTGAGAAAAGCGTTCAACTAGCACATCATCAATTTGTACTTTGCATTCTTTACTGGTGGGTGCATTGACCCACACACTCTTTTTTTGCCCTATACATTGAGTGAAAACCGATCGAGGATCGTCTAGTTCAATCACAAAGGCTTGTTTCAACAATTCAGCGCCATCCCCCATCATCACCCTAGGTTGTAATAATTTACGGCTTGGAGAGAGTAACAGTACACCACAACGGTCTAAGCCAACTCCGGTTAACATCCCTTCTAATGTGGTTTGCATTATTTGATTAAAATCAGTTTTAACCACTGCATAGTGGGTTAATTGTCTCAATTTACTTAACTGATAACCTTGATTGGTTAGCCGAATTTCAGTGGGCTCAACAGGAGAGTCGACATGTTCTAATACGTCTGCGGTATTCGGTAAATAAGACACTATGGCTTTGGCACCATATTCAATGGCTAATTTATGGGTTATTTTACTGCAATCGATAAATTTTTCAGTAAATTCATCCACACTGATGTCTAGCATTTCTGCGGCTTGAGATAGGCGCTTATGCAGTTCTTCAGGGTTAACTTTAGGCTGCGACACAATTTCTGATAACTTATCGGCTAAAAAAATACAACGGATCTCAGGCATGCGCTCATCGGGTTGTGCTAAAGACTTAATCAGCACTTCACCTAAGCCCCAGCTTCTGGCAATACTTTGGGTCAGCTGGGTAAAAGAGGTGCCTAGTTCAGCTCGAATCAATGAGTTTTGTTCAATTTTATTGTCAATGGCTAACAGCTTATTATCAAGCTGTTCGGTCAATTCACCGCCCATACTCCAAAAAGCGCTTTCGCCTATTCGATACAATAACGAGGCAATAAACACCTCTTCACGTAGCGATTCTCCACGGTCGCTCATCATCATTCTGGCGAGCATCGCCGCTTGAAAAGATTGCGCCATCAGTTTTAATAAACGTTGATAGACACCTTCGCTCAGGTGCTTATTTTCAAGTAAACTGGTGAGTAGTTTTGCGGTAATGCATATGTTGCGGATAGTATCAAAACCTAATACTACCGCTGCACGGCTAACGGTCGAAACAGGATTAATACCTTTATTGTAAGTGGCGCTGTTTGCCACTCGTAAAATACGCGAGGTGAGTGCATTGTCGTGCATGACACTTCGACCTAACAAAGATAACGAAGACACATCGTCTTTTGCCAACTTTTCTAAATCACGCACAGTTGAACATAATGCAGGCATTTCTTGATCACTAATCCGCTTGGTCCAGTAATCAGCCCCTTTTTGCTGAGTCATCGCCTTCAAAAATTAACCTAAATATAACAAACATTGTTTTCAGTATACTCAATTTCATCACAGTGTCTTGTAGATATTGCTATTCACTCAAGCTAGCTCACGTATCAAAGCAAAACAACAATACTCATATCCTAGCGCCTACTGGTTGATGAATTAATCTCGCTGATGCTAGTACAACAAGTAAGCGACATGTTACATCGCTATTACATCACTTTATTCAGGAATAGCGATTTTTGAGCAAGTGTGGTTCGAAATAAATGGGATTCATCTGGGCGCAAAAGTGACATCTACATAAACGATAAATATTGGGCAAAAAAAAACGGCTCACAAGAGCCGCAATCACAATAGTGTGGTTGGAAAAAACTTACGGGTAGGAAGTATCCAAACAATCAGGTTTAACAACTAAGCATTCGCTTATAAACCATCATATGAGGATAAAAATCCCGTACGACCTGTAGGTGAGCCGCACGGGGTTACAACAGTCACAAAGTGACCAAACTTGTAAAACGGTTGGGACTAACGATTAAAACTGTTCTTCTTCAGTAGAGCCCGTTAGCGCTGTTACTGACGATTTACCGCCTTGAATACACGTTGTCACTTGATCAAAGTAACCTGTACCCACTTCTTGCTGGTGCGATACGAAGGTATAACCTTTCTTAGCCGCAGCAAATTCAAGCTCTTGTACTTTTTCAACATAATGCTTCATGCCTTCACCACGTGCATAGTCATAGGCTAAATCGAACATGTTGTACCACATGTTATGAATGCCCGCTAACGTGATGAACTGATACTTATAACCCATGTTAGACAGCTCTTGCTGGAATTTAGCAATCGTTACATCATCTAAATTCTTCTTCCAGTTGAACGAAGGTGAACAGTTATAAGCTAATAGTTGATCGGGGTATTTTGCATGAATGGCATCAGCAAATTTCTTCGCTTCTTCAAGACAAGGTTTAGCTGTTTCACACCAAATTAAATCAGCATAAGGAGCATAAGCAAGACCACGTGAGATTGCTTGGTCTAAACCAGCTCGAACACGGTAGAAACCTTCGTTAGTACGTTCACCGGTAACAAATTCACGGTCATATTCATCACAATCAGAAGTCATTAAATCAGCAGCATTAGCATCAGTACGTGCAATAACTAAGGTATCAACGCCACTAACATCTGCCGCTAAACGTGCAGCAACTAACTTTTGCACCGCTTCTTGAGTTGGTACGAGCACTTTACCGCCCATGTGACCACACTTCTTAACAGACGCTAATTGGTCTTCAAAGTGAACACCTGCAGCACCAGCATCAATCATCGACTTCATTAGTTCAAATGCATTCAATACACCACCAAAACCGGCTTCTGCATCAGCAACGATAGGTAGAAAATAATCAGTGTAGTTGTCATCACCAGGATTTACTTCTTTGCCCCATTGAATTTGGTCAGCACGGCGAAATGAGTTATTAATACGGCTCACTACTGCTGGCACTGAGTTTGCTGGGTAAAGTGATTGATCTGGATACATAGTGCCCGCTAAGTTAGCGTCAGCAGCTACCTGCCAGCCTGATAAGTAAATCGCTTCAATACCCGCTTTTGCTTGTTGTACTGCTTGACCACCCGTTAACGCACCTAATGAGTTTACGTAGCCCTTTTTAGCGCCGCCGTTAACCAATTCCCACAATCTTGCTGCACCCATTTTAGCAATGGTGTTTTCTGGTACAACAGATCCACGTAAAGCAACAACTTCTTCTGCAGTAAAAGGACGCTTAACCGATTTCCAACGTGGATTTTCAGCCCAATCTTTCTTAATTGTATCAACCTGTTGCTGACGAGTAAGTTGTGTAGTCATAATGTCGATCCTTACTGTATGAAGGTGGCAAAGTGAATCATTCAACTTTGCCTAATTCAGTAGTGTTGTAATTAATATCGTTATCCGACATTACGCCGTTAACAGTTCATATCCTGGTAATGTTAAGAAATCGACTAGCTCATCAGAGGTAGTAATTTGTTCAAATAATGTTGCCGCTTTGACGAACTCACCTGCTTTAAAGCGCTCTGCACCAAGTTCCTCTTTCACGTTGGCCATTTCTTCTTTCAACATGTCTTTAAACAATGCTTTAGTGACCAGTTTGCCGTTGGATAAACTTTTACCATGCTGGATCCATTGCCAAATAGAAGTGCGCGATATTTCAGCCGTGGCAGCATCTTCCATCAAACCGTAAATCGGTACGCAACCATTGCCCTGGATCCACGCTTCGATGTACTGCAACGCAATACGAATGTTCAAACGCATGCCTGCTTCAGTTCGCTCGCCTTGACAAGGCTCAAGTAACTCGCTGGCTAAAATTGGTGCATCGACATCACGAGTAATGTGTAATTGATTGGTTCTATCGCCACCGATGTAATCATTGAAAATTTTCATTGCGGTGTCGGCTAAACCAGGATGTGCGACCCAAGTACCGTCATGGCCATTGCGAGCCTCTAACTCTTTATCGCCACGCACTTTTTGCAGTACCAGTTCGTTAGTCGCTTCATCTTTAGCAGGAATAAATGCTGCCATACCGCCCATGGCTAATGCGCCACGTTTATGGCAAGTTTTTATCAATAGACGTGAATAAGCACTTAAAAATTTAGTATCCATCGTTACCGCTTGACGGTCGGGTAGTACACGGTCCGGATAGTTCTTTAAGGTTTTGATGTAGCTGAATATATAATCCCAACGACCACAATTCAGCGCGACAATGTTTGAACGAAGTTCATAAAGAATCTCCTCCATTTCAAATACCGCAGGTAATGTTTCAATTAAACAAGTACATTTAATCGTGCCAGGCTGTAAGCAAAAACGCTCTTCTACAAAGGCAAACATTTTTGCCCACCAACGCGCTTCCACATGGCTTTCTAACTTAGGAATATAAAAGTAAGGTCCAGATTTTTTAGCTAAAAGTTGACGATAATTATGGTAAAAGTACATAGCAAAATCGACTAACCCACCAGGAATAGGTTTGCCTTTGTATTCAATGTGCTTTTCAATAAGATGCAAACCACGTACACGAGCAATTAACACTGCAGGGTCAGGGTTTAACGAATAATGCTTACCGGTTTCAGGAACGGTTAGTTCAATATCGCCACGAACGGCATCACGAAGGTTAATTTGTCCTTCGACAATTTTTTGCCAACTCGGTGCTAATGAATCCTCAAAGTCTGCCATAAACACTTTTACATTGGCGTTTAAAGCATTGATGATCATTTTACGGTCAACGGGGCCAGTAATTTCAACACGTCTGTCGGTGAGATCATCAGGCATGCCACGGATAGTCCAATCACCACCACGTATTGCACGAGTTTCAGGTAAAAAATCAGGCAACTCACCATTATCAATACGAGCTTGTTTTTGTTTACGCTTAGCTAATAGCTCAGGTACTTCATCAACAAACTTTGCACATAATGAATCAAGGAAAGCCACAGCGCCAGAGTTAAAAACGTCTTCTTGCCCGTTGACAGTGGGACCAATAAACGTGAGATCGGTTTTAATCGAATCATCAGCATTTGCTGTGGACTTACTGTATTGAGCTACTAATTGTTCTGCCGTCATAATAATGGCTCCCTAAATGCTGTCTGTTTTGATATCGGTTGTCATGCTTCACTGTGTAGTGACGTTATCTACTGTCTACTTATCACGCTTATCTATACCAACTCATCGGCGTATATATTCGCGTTCAAATAAACCATTTCTAATAACATTTAACTGAAGCTGACTGTTTACCAAAAACTTTCAAATGTCTGTTTCGTACTAAAAACTAACCAAAAACGTTTGTAATTGCAACAGTCTTCACTTTACCAAAACGACTTAAAAACCAGTGTTACAGATCACATAAAATGGTCTTACCAACCGAGAAATACATACTTAAATAAATGATATTAAACACAATAATAAAATAGAGCTTATACTTTAAATTGGCCATCTGAAATTCATCTTACCAATTGACCAGCAAATGATAATGGTAAAAAAGGTTGTAATATTATTACTTGGTGTATAATTATATTTACAAAACTTTAGTCTATGCTATTGAATTAAACAATTTTGTAACGTTTCTAGCTTACCTATACGTAATAAGGTTTTAATCTTTAAAAACAGATAGTTAAAATTAGGTAATTAACCATTAAATTTAAACAACTGTTTTAAATTTACGTTTACGTAAACGGAATAAAATAAGCCGCCGCGACGGCTTAAAATGTGAGTTACGTCACCCGATCAACAAGCTCAAGTAGATTGGTTTTTTTTAAATAAAATTCAATTTTTTTAAAAATAATTGAAAAAACTTCATAAATGGGGCAATAGAGAACCAAAATGGTGCAGCAACAAGTAACAAACGGTGATCTGCTCTGGGCGGAATATGCCAATAATAACCAAGCTTCGCTCACAGTATGTTAATTGTCGTTTATTGATAAATCGCTAATGATTCAGCTCTAGCTCAAATAGAGTGGCCAACAAGGTAACGCAAACGGTGATGAATGTATGGAGTTAACACATGTTGTAAGTGATAAATGAGACGGACATAGCGTTAGCATTTGTAGCGGAGGATTTTACCTTGAAGCAATTTGGTGCAGACCATAAATGCATAATATTAACTCAGAATAAACGATGGGGTTGCGCGATAAAAAGAGATTGTTTCAAATCTGCACTATCCAACTTACTCGTTGCTCGACTAACAAGGCGCACTTATGGCGTGTCTGTGATAAATTAATAGCGCAAATTACGCTGATAAAAAAGCTTTGATTAACTTTCCTTGTCCAGTGCACTGTAACGTTCACAACTGCCGTAGTGTCAGCGTTTAGCTGCTATCACAAGCTGGTTTAGCATATGTTGATTTACTTTACTCAAGGTAATACACGGGAGGGATATACAGTCAGCTAGAGGGTTATCGTTATTTGATGGCGTCGTTATAACAGATGACGCAATTTCGACCGTTATGTTTAGCCTTATAAAGCGCTAAATCGGCACGGCGAATTAACGGGTCGAGGCTTAGGTCATCCTTATCGACGCTACTCACACCACAACTTACTGTGACAGTAAAATCGTGCCCTGAGAAACGGGTGTTAATATTGGCAACGGCATGGCGAACCTGTTCGGCAAATTCAACCGCGATATCTTCAGTTTGCTTTGGCATAAAAATAGCAAACTCTTCCCCACCCATTCGGGTAAATATATGGGTCGGCTTTAACATTTCACCAATCACATGTGTGACCTTTTTTAATACCCAATCGCCCGTAGCATGACCATATTGATCATTAATATTTTTAAATAAGTCTAAATCCATCAACAGCACAGAAAATGACTCGCCAAGCATTTGAGCTTGAATAAATTCATTTTCTGCCATTTCTTGCCCTGTACGGCGATTAAAGATACCTGTTAATCCATCTCGCTGCGCTTGCTTCATAAATTGATTACGCTGCATCCAAGCAGATATTAATAACAATAATAAACCAACAGAAAGCCCAACTAATAATGTTGAAAACATAATCGATGAACTTTTCTCTTTCATGAATAAATCTTTTTGTTTCATCAAAAGTTCATGGTCTTGGATCAAGCTGGTATTCTCACGATTTTTTTCAACGCTATCAAAGCGGGCCATTTGGTAGGCATTTTCTTTTACTTTCTGTTCATCAAGTAATTGCTGACCAAGTGCAGAAGCAACAACTTGATATTGGTATGCTTTATCGAACTGACCACGTTTACCCGCAATTAAAGACAGTATTTCGCTAACACGTTTTTTTACCTGCATATTACTGGGCTTATTGGGTAAAGCATTAACTAACTGCGCAAACATATCGGCTTGCTGATAATCACCCAGATGGAAATATATCGAGCTCAAATAAGACTGTATTTCGTTAATCTCAATTTGAAATTTAAACTTCTGGTAGCGCTCTAAAGCCACTAGATAAAATGGTTCTGCTTCAGCATATAAGCCCTTATCAAACAAAACATTACCTTGCCCCTTAATTGACATAATCTCAATCAATGGAAAACCATGATTTTTACAATAAAGTTGAGTGTCTTTAAAGAACGTCTCGGCTTGATCAAAGTGGGCTAGCTTTAAATGAGCAACTGAATGATATAACATCGAAAAACATTCACTTTTTGGGTCTTTACCTTGGTTTAGACTCAGTGCTAATTGCGCGATACGTAGCATTTCCTCATAAGCGTTAAGCTGTAAATACACATTCATCAAGCGAATATAGGACATTATTTTGATACTTTGATCTTGATAACTGTCGATACGAGAAAGGTTATCCTCTAAAAGAGCAAAAGCTTTTTGATAATTACTCAAGCCGATATTTGCAGTGATTTTCAATAAATAAATATTGGTGAGTTCTTCACCAAGTGGTCCGTATGTCAGTGCTTCATCGAAAGCTTTATCTGCTTCGACAAAATGACCTAAATAAAGATCTTTTGTACCTAGCAACATATACAGACGGCTATGCTGTGGTGAGGTGAGTAACGATTCAGAGGATAACGCGGTATCAATCTTTTCAATGGCATAACCAATATCAGTCTTCAAAGATTGTTCAATAGTGTCGAGTTCTTTATCATAATCGATGTTGTCAGCTATCGCCGCGCGGCTAAAAAGCAACACGATGATAATAAAAAAACACATCAATATTTGAGGCAAAAAATAATTACTCTGTCGGATTACTTATAATCATATACATGGCCATTTCTTTATCACCAGACAACTGGCTAACACGTGCTTTATCTCCTGACATCACAGCTTCAATCTCTTCTTGTGTTAATCCATTTGATTTCATTACACCACGTGGATCAAGCTTATATGCTTCCAATAAAGCGGCGTCCGTTCCAAGCTTAGTAAAAAATGTATTCATGTTAGACATATCGTAACCTTATATTCTAGATTATATTTGTAATTAGCGACTTAAATTTACATCTATGTGATTATCATTGGTAACAACTTTAACTTTACTGGGTCGTTCCGTCGACAAAAAACGTCGTAACCAATTGTTTTATTGCAAATCTCTACACAAAATTGCCCATTAACATCTTTTTATCAATAAAAACTATATCAATTTCGCTAAGATTGAATCATTTACATCCAATAATCACCATTAATAGCTTGTCGATAAAAGTACGGCGGTTTAAAGCATACTATTACTTTATTACCTCATTTGTGAACAGCCATAAAAATACTTAGCCAATATCTGCTTCGGCGATACCTAATTTGGCTAACATCTCATGGTTAAGCGTCATTGGACGCGCTGGAGGAATTAACAATGTGCTAATCGTCGTTAGTTTAGCCTCTGGCAATACATATAACGGCATGCGCTCTATAACAGGTGATTGAAATGGCAAATTTGCTGCTTCATATATAATCACTTCATGATTCAGCGGATACCACTGATTTAAGTGTTCAACCAAAATCTGTAATTTATCTTTAGTGCTACTAAATTGAGTTAAGGTATGTTCACCCGCAAGAGCAATCTGCCAAAGTAAAAGATGCGTTGTAGGATCCGGAACGTGGTGATAAAGCATGAACTGAGTCGCTTCAAAGCTTTGATGACCACTATTGCCTGGGTCAATGCCTAAATCAGCCCACAAACAAGCTTCAGCTGAAATACCCGGTAACATGCTAGCGTCCAAACCTTCACTGCGGGCCTGTTTAATCGACCAATGCGCTACGCAAGCAAATACCCCAGGATGGCCATATAAGGCACATACAACTAACTTGCCTAAGCGAACTTCGTCTAAGATAGCGTCAACCATTTCGGCATAAGTATCACGACGATTTTTTACCTCATCGTGTTGAGCATAATAAGGTTGAAGCGAGCGAACATCTGAATTAAGCGACATTAACCAACGTTCAGAAAAACCATCGGGCACTAACGAAAAGACCACATCAGCATGCTCTATATAACTCAAACTTAATGCACCTATTTGCCCTGCAAGCTGTAATCCCGTGCCAACACAAACAAGGTTACCTTTCTTTACACTGGTTAATGTTGCTATCGGTGATTGTTGTCTCGTCATCGTGGTTTCTTATTTTGAAATAATTACAACGCAAAATAAAAGCATAAAATAAAATTATCAATAACTTATGCATTAATAGCACTTGACATTATTAAACGTTAACTAGGGCATCTAAATCATAAATTGAGCAACATCCTACCAACATTTTTTGTACAATGTTAAATAAAAATGAAAATTTACTCTAAATTTATTTATCGAAGAAAATGGAACTTCAACCGCTAAATTGACTCAAAACCACAACATCTTCTAATAGACCCTTGTCAGCATAGGGACTGCTTGGGTATGATGACCGACAGAATTTAGGAAGTAGCGCAGACAATGATAAACAAAAAACAAAGTCTTACCCTTGTAAGCGCAGTAGCGCTTTCATTATCTCTTAGCGGATGCAGTGTGTTTGATTGGTTGATTTACAAGCCAGATGTGCCACAAGGCAACTACATGGAAACACAGCAAGTTGAAAAACTTCGTGTCGACATGACTAAAGAGCAAGCAGAATATATTTTAGGTCGTCCAGTATTGCGCGACAGCTTCTCCGATGACACTTGGTATTATGTGTACCATTTTAAAAGTGGTCGAGATGCTAGCATTACTCATAAAGAGTTGATCATTCACTTTAATGGCGACAAGATTTCAAGTGTTGCTGGTGATTATGACCTAAGTGCAGAATTTAATACTCCACTTGATGAAAGCTCGTTGCCTTCAGTTAACGAACAGGATCTTAAGCCTTTATTACCAGAAGTTCGTCCAGATGCGAAACCTTTAGTTGAAGAGCTACGTCCTGCGTTAAAAAACCAGGCCGAAAATGATAATGATAATGCACCAACATAAGCCACACGATAACATGTGATTTATGCCAATAAAAAAGCAGGACCTCTAACGAGAGTCCTGCTTTTTTATTATATAACCACCTAAAAACTTAATCCATCACCTTACTGGTGGTAAGTTAATTGACTTTAGCACCGGTGATTTTATTAATACGACCTTCGTCTTTGGCTTTTTCGGCACGCTTACGACGAACATCTTTAGGATCTGCAATTAACGGGCGATATATTTCAACACGTTGCCCAGGAACGAGTACCTCATCATGTTTGGCCTGGCGACTAAACACCCCAAGCTTAACCTCTTCAAGGTTAATCTCCGGAAAAAATTTAACAATATCACTTTGCTTAACGGCTTCAATGAATGTAGTGCCTGGCGACACCATCACCGAAATAATTTTCTGCTGTTTTGGCAATGCATAAATAACATCTACCGAGAACTTTTCTGTTTCATTAATCACGATAAATCACCTTTGCCCTGTCAGTAAATGCCATTACCATTGACGACATCAAATCTTTAAACACTTTGCCAAACGCCATATCAACCAGCATGTTTGAAAATTCGAAGTCTAAATCAAATTCAACTTTACAGGCATCTTCGGTAAGCTCAGTAAATTTCCACAAGCCATGCATATACTTAAACGGGCCATTTTCCAATTCAAGTGAAATCGATTTAGCTTGGATCACTTGATTGCGGGTGGTAAATGTTTTACTGATCCCCGCCTTACTAACATCAACCGACGCCACCATGGTTTGACCATCAAACTCAAGCACCTTACCACCGACACATCCCGGTAGAAAAGCATGATACGATTCAACATCATTGACTAAATCATACATCTGTAAGGCACTAAATCTAACCAGCATACTTTTGGAAATCTTGGGCATCTGACATCACTATCGTTAATACAATAGTGCGATTTTATCACGTTAAATAAAAAAGGCATCTCCGAGAGCGTTAAATCACGTTGGAAATAACACAATCACCAAGAAACTGGGTATAATCGTTGAAATATCAAAAATCTCCCCCATATCTATTAGTTAATAGTATTAGCATAATAGAGTTTATCAAATGGGCTCACTGCGGGTTGTCCAGCACCATCCTTCAGGTCAATAACGGCAATCAGAACGGTAATAATAATGGTAAAAAAGAAATCAGCAAACGCCTCAGCGAGCATCGCACGCAATAAACGCGCGACCTTTGAATACCGCATAGAAGACAAAATCGAAGCGGGATTACAACTTATGGGCTGGGAAGTTAAGTCCATTCGCATGGGTAAAGTAAATTTATCTGATTGTTATGTCTATATTAAAGAGGGTGAAGCCTTTATGCATGGTTGTACTATTCAACCACTTAATACCGCTTCAACCCATGTAATATGCGATCCAATCAGAACCAAAAAACTGCTATTAAAGCGCAGTGAAATTGACAAACTTGCCGGCCTAATTGAGCGTCAAGGCTACACCTTGGTACCATTATCAATGTACTGGCGCAAAGGTGCCTGGGTAAAAGTCGAAATTGGCTTAGGTAAAGGTAAAAAAGATCACGATAAACGTGAAGATACCAAAGAACGTGAGTGGAAAATTGAAAAAGCTCGCGTAATGAAAAAAGACAAAGAAAACGCTTAATCTCGTTGATAGGCCACTGAAACGATTAAAATTGATAAGTTGTTATTGAACATAGGCCTATAACGAACAGATAGTGAACAAACGATTATATTTTGTTAATGGATACTAGGTATTCATCTAACAAAGCGTTATAGTTAACTCAATTGGGGGCGATTCTGGATTCGACAGGATTCACGAAACCCAAGGAGCATGTCGAGGGGCGGTTGGCCTCGTAAAAAGCCGCACCGTTATAGTTGCAAACGACTCTAACTACTCTCTAGCAGCTTAGGCTAGCTAGCCATCAACCACACGTTTCGCACGTGGACAGTGGATCCTGATGGTCATATTACAGTGTGCTAGCGAGGGAACTCCGTCCGGGGGTGAACCGCGAAACAGTACCGGACTCACCAAGTAGCATCCTGTCTTTCGGAGACTGCTTGGTTAAATAAAAGAGAGACTAAACATGTAGTGCCGAGGATGTAGGCTTTCTGGACGCGGGTTCAAGTCCCGCCGCCTCCACCAATTTATAGAAGGGCTTAGCAGCAATGCTAAGCCCTTTTTGTTTGTCTAATGGCAACAAAGTGGCGACAGCCGAATAAAAATATAGCCCATTACTAAATTCTTTACTTCTAAAACAAACATCATATCAACAACACAATCCCCCCATTACGTTTCATATAAATTTCAACACGTTACTTTTTAACATATACAGTTAATACGCTGTTATAGTACTGAAATTGGGAATAATACATGGTCAAAGACTGTTTTTGTGCAAAGCGTTTCAGATGCTTCAAAAATCCAATTAGACGCACATTCAATACAAAAAATTGGCAATTGGTGTGAACTAAATATAACCCCTATGACTACCAAAGTTGCCGAAGATGAATCAGAAAATTACAACCATCTAAGCAAGAACTTCAACTCCCCCCTTCGAGGCGATCAGATTGCTATGTATGCCTTTGATAAACCTGATAACAAAGTTATAGCTAATATGCATATAAAGTATGTCCAACAGAATTACTCATGGAAGATGGATGATTTGAAAGAAGCAGACACATATATTAAGAGGCAGTTTCAAGAAAAAAGAAAAAGACACCCAGCAATAGGTGAAGATGATTTATGTAGTGGCATAGTTATTTTGGCCACCTAAATAGAGGTGATATTATTACCTCGTAAATTACTTTAGGTGAACACATGAGATCGACAACCCGAAAAACATTTAGTGCTGAATTCAAACTTGAAGCAGCCCAATTAGTTCTAGATAAAAACCATAGCATCATCGAAGCTGCAAAGGCGATGAACGTGGGTAAATCAACCATGGATAAATGGGTGAGACAGTTAAAACTAGAACGCCAGGGTGGCACGCCAAAAGCCTCTCCCATTACCCCTGAACAAATTGAAATCCGTGAACTGAAGAAACAGGTAGCCCGTCTTGAGGAGCATAATCTTATTCTAAAAAAGGCTACCGCTCTCTTGATGTCAGACTCGATGAACAATTTACGCTGATGAGCGCACTCAAGCAGAGCCACTCTATTCTCACAATTTGTAATGCATTCAAAGTGCATCGAAGTAGCTATAAATATTGGCTAAAAAGAAAAGAACATATCGATGCTGATTTTACAATTTTATGCAGTGAAGTGAAGGCCGCGCATCGTATTAGTAATGGCTCTGCCGGTGCTCGAACGATAGCGCAATTAGTGACTAACAAAGGGATTAATCTCAGTCGTTATCGAGCCCGTAATCTAATGAGAAAGCTTGGATTATTAAGCTGTCAGCAGCCTAAGCATTCTTATAGGAAAGCTGCACAAGAGCATGTAGCGATCCCAAACACGCTTAATCGACAGTTTGCAGTAACTCAACCAGATCAAGTGTGGTGTGGTGATGTGCCGTATGTTTGGGTCGGTAATCGTTGGGCATATTTAGCCGTTGTTTTAGACTTATTTTCCCGCAAACCTGTTGGGTGGACTTTGTCATTATCGCCTGACAGCGAGCAGACCTCTAAAGCCTTGAAAATGGCATTTGAGTTAAGGGGGAAACCTGAGAATGTGATATATCACAGCGACCAAGGTTCACATTACACAAGCTTGAAATTCAGACAGTTATTATGGCGTCTTCAGATTGAGCAAAGCATGAGTCGTCGCGGGAATTGTTGGGATAATGCACCAATGGAGCGTTTCTTTAGAAGTTTGAAATCTGAATGGGTACCCGCAAGTGGCTATGGGAATTTTACAGAAGCAGACAAAGCGATCACAAATTACATCACTGGATATTACAGTGAAACTAGACCCCATCAATATAATGGTGGGTTAACGCCAAATGAGTCAGAACGTTTATATTGGAATGACTCTAAAACCGTGGCCAATATTACTTGACCACTACAACTGGGCGTGTGTTAGACGTCAATGTTATGGAATCAGTACTGCCCATATACAGCAGACCAACTCCCCCTTTATCTATTCTTCTGATTTATTTAATAGCATTGAAAACCTTCAACTAAGAAGTTTTATGGCTGAATAACAGACGGTTGAAAATAAACTTAAAACTGCTATCTCATACAGATGATCGTTCTTAATTTATCGATACTCATAGCAGGCTTTTCAGTGTGTAACATTGCATGGCAGTTAGGGCAAACAGGAATGAGGTCGTTAATCGGGTCGATTTGGTAGCTTTCACCAATCGTGGCTAAATCAACTTTATGGTGAACATGGATAAAGCCTTTACCTATTTCGCCATAGGTCTTTTTAAAATCGAAATCACAAACTTGGCAGATAGCACCGAACTTGGCAATACAAACCGTTCTTGCTTCGGAATTCCGCTCATAGGCATTGATGGTAACTTGCTTTACTCCGCCTTCGGTGAAGTCTGTTAGCAGCTCAGGGACTTCATCGAGATAGACAACCTTTGTAGTTTTGCCTTATATGAGTCCAACAGCGTTCTTATGGAGACTTGTTCACCTTTTCCTTGTACAGCGTAATAATCTAAATGCAATTCAACGGCAACCAGTGCTCGTTCAAGGGCTTCAGGCGGCATATCATTTTTGAAGCGCTCAAGATAATAACGAGTTGCCGCCAAGCTTATTGTCTTTTTGTAAATAGTCCCCTCAAACATTGCTAGCAATGCGTTCAAGTAGAATGCCGCTGAACTTGATTTTAACCCCGTATGACTAGATAACAGTGCTGTCGCGGCACTTCGACTTGTCTGCCCCAATTCAACTTTTAAAGCGAACTCGAATGCTGGCTCGTATTGCTCTGGTGTAATTGCAGCCATATTTACTCCCATCATTTACCTATAAGTCCTTCAACCTCGAAGGTATTCAGCCAACCAAAGTAAACTCTCCACCAGAATCTCCGAGTTGCTCTTCGATGAAATGACATTATGCCAAAATTGACGCTAAATTCCCTATTAAAATAGTGGAAAAAGGCCGAGTATCAGGGCAACATGGCCCCTTGCATATTCTGCATTTCAGCCTTTCCTAACGCTCGGTTTACTTATATATTTTTACGAGAAATGACTTCATTAATGAGCTTAAGCTTATTCTCAGAATTCAATATAGATTGAAGATGGGATATTGCAGTATTTGTTTCGTTTCTGCGGTCTAGCCTAAGCAAAATGTTATATACATCCAACACTTTTTCAAATAAATCGCTTGGTACGTTAATACTTTGATATAGAGATACTATAGCGACTAGAGAGTCATGCAGTGTATGGTGTAACTTGTTATTGAAGTAGATTACAGCCCTCATTTTTTCTTTTTCATTAATGTCGCTTGCGGACTGAGTCCTTGACGAATACTTAAATTCGCTTGAAGAACGGGCATTGTAACTATTATCGTCGAGGTGGTCAGGGGACCAGCTTCCATTGTTTATATGACGTCTTTCCACTTCTTGTTGATGAGACATTTTTCTACTCATTATTCCCCCCCCTTTTATATTGTTTCACTGATGGCGCGGCTCAATTTGTAATGGAAGCCGTAATAACGACAAGCCTATTTACACCCGATATTGGTTCAATGATGATATCAGAGCAATAGTTAAGTAAACATCAAATCGTTACTTAATATTGAAAGTGGCTCAGGGACTTAATCGGGGTAGACAAAGTAACAGCTTGTGAGCTTAGCTTGGCTCAATATGAGTCAACCAGCAAAGTCACCTTGACTCATGATTATCTCATGCAGGAAAAGCCGAGTAAGAATACTTCATATAAGTATTCTTAAAGCATAAATTGAGAACCTTAGGTCTAAAAATATCGTAAATATAATCATTTACATCAAAATATTAGATTAACCTTGTTGCTAACAAGATGAAAAGTGTAGATTATCAGAAGTAAGCAAGTCATTTTTAAGGAAGGATTCTGAAATGCTTAAACCTGTCACACTCGTTGGCGAACAAAGAAAAGTTTTAACCTTAAATCCTGAAGGCCCAATTCAAATAAAAGGGGCCGCAGGTAGTGGTAAAACGACAGTAGCCGTTTATCGAGCATGCCACTTAATGGACTCACATTCAGATATGTTTGAGCCTAGTAAAGTTGCGATATTTACTTTTAATAAATCTTTATCAGGCTATTTGAGTGAACTCACACATAGCTTAAATAAAAAAGATTATTCGGGTATGAAAATCGCCAATTTCCATAAATGGGCTTTTGCATTTATAAAAGAAAATGGACTAAATCTTTACGGCATCACACTCTCTGATTCTCAAATTATCCCTATTCTTAAAACTATAAAAAATACAATACCAGTCACTACTGATAATAGCCGAATGCTGGCAAAGTCGATTGAGTTCTTTTTAAACGAATTTTCTTGGATTAAAAGTCGCTGTATTGACTCACTTGAAGAATACCTAGCGACTTCAAGAACGGGTAGAGGAACTTCAGATCGAATTACACAAACAGATAAACCGGTAATCTGGGATTTATTCAATAGATATAACCAAGAGTTACGCAAAACGGGGAAGTATGATTATGATGACTACGCCCTATTATGCCTTGCGATAATTGAAAAAAAAGGGGATGCATTTGTTTCGCCTTTTACTCATTTAGTTATAGATGAGGCCCAGGATCTGAATAAAGCTCAGATGTCTGTTCTAACTAAAATTGTGTCCCCTAACACGAGTAGCATAACCATTATTGCTGATGCCGCTCAACGAATTTACAAAAGTGGCTTTAGCTGGAAAGACGTTGGACTTAATGTGGTAGGCGGAAGAACTATAGAGTTTAAAAAAAATTATCGAAATACTATCGAGATAGCAAAAGCTGCACTCTCGCTACTAGAACACGATAATGACTCCGATGAATTCACTAAGGTTGAATTAGGAGCTATTTCAGGAGATAAGCCGCAATTACGAAAATTCACCAATTTTGAAGTTGAGCAAGAGTTTATTGCCGCAAGAGTTCAAGAGCTCCGCCGAGACTTTCCACTGGATAGTATTTGTATATTACATCGCACCCATTATGGTTTGAAAAAAGTCGTTAATTGTCTCGAGAAATACAAAATTGATTATGAAAAAATTAGCGGCAACGATACGGTAAATTATTCGAAGACTGATATCAAAGTATCAACTATGCCCTCAGTAAAAGGCCTAGAATTTGATCATGTTATTATATGTGATCTCAATGATGACAATCTTCCAGTAAAATCAGGATTTAGTGAACCTGATGATGACTTACACATTACAACAGAAAGAAGATTACTTTACACCTGCATTACTCGAGCAGCTAAAAGCTTAATACTAACTTATAACGGAGTACCTTCACGCTACATTAGAGAAATCGAACCTACTTTATGGGAGAGTATGTAGCTTATGTCTGTTCAACAAAAAACGCTTGATAGAGGTATTGAACATTTATACCATTTCACTTCAATTGAAAATTTGATGAGTATTATGGAGCGCGGGTTTGTTTACTCTCGCCAAAAAGTCGATGAATTAAAGCTAGCTAACGATGGCTACTTTACTGGTGATTATGTAGAGCATATGGATGATGACCGCTTTGATGGCTTAAGAAATTATGTGAATTTAAGTTTATCTCGGCCTAATTGGTACCTACTGAATAAGTACCAACAGCGCCAAGAGTTAAGTCATCTTAGTTGGTGTATATTGTGCTTAGATACTCAACCTATGTTCGAAGATTCAACACTATTCTCTGTTTGTAACGCAGCTTCAACTACGGCTAAACGATATGGTATTTGTGGTGGTGATATTGGATTTGAAAGGATGTTTATGCCTGATGTGGTTACGCCTAGTAAAACGTATTCTCGGCGCAACCTAAGCCAACTTTATACTACAGATATACAAGCTGAAGTTTTAGTTAAAGATGCAATTGTTGCCCAATGCATCAAAACTGTATTCGTTCCTAGCCAAAGTAAGCTTAATCAGCATCAAGCGGCGTTTAAAATATTAAATTTGAAATCTGATATATTTTCAGTGAATCAAGAGCTGTTTTCCAACCCTATACTTAGATAAGACTTTGTTGTGTAGGTATTTTGTCTCTACTATTAGAGCTCGCATTGAACAGGTCTTGGTAACTTTTAGAGTCTTTTAATAGCACATCAATTCTTCCAGCCTTAAATAAGCTGAGGTATAAGGCCAAAGAGCGTGCTTGGCAGTTAAAGCTTTTGCTAGGATTAAACTCAATATCGGTAAAACTATCAAACCCCTGAATTTCATCTACTAATGCCTGATTTCTGTGCAATGCATTGAGATAAATCCAATCATAAAAAAGTGTTTTTGGCTCTAATGGCCAAACACCTTCCTTGCCTTGAAAACCAGTTAAATCTCCAGACGCTTTTAATCTTACATCGCGCTTTGCATCAAGAGGGCTCACTTGAAGTAAATCTTTAAAAGGCCCGCCGTGCTGGAAAATTTTAGCGGCTTGAAATATGTTTTCAAGCGCAACCACCTTCCCGTTAGGTAGTTCGACCATCAAATTAAATGCGCTTAGGGCAACACCCAGTTCAAGTAAACTTTTTGACGAAACCTCTAATGGGTTAACACCTAAATGAGTCTCAATAATTCTGGTATGTAATTCTTGAACTGATTTTTGTTTTTGTGAAGCAGCAAAACCAGCATGCCACTGAAACTCGACGAGTTCTTCGGTTACATATGGGTACTCATTAGATGGTCTAAATACTGGTCTGCTTGCCATTACCTATAATCTCCTAAAGTATCTCTAAACGATACTTTATTATTTTAGCTTGTTAGTTGGCTTCTTTTTAGTCGCAAGTGCTTCACGCTCGGCTTTAATACGCTTAAGTAACGCCTGTGCGCTGTTTTCGCCACTAATATCAGGATTAGCGGCGCGCCAGTCGGCGGTGAGTTCGCCTCTGAAGGCTTTAGCGAGTATCGACTGAGTGAGGTTATTAACCCGTAATTGTGCTGCATTAACCTGCGCTTCAACTTTATCAGCGAAGGCAAACAGCTCTTCGACACGACGGACACAAAATCGTCGGGAACGATTTTGGACGACCACAGGTTGGCCCGAAGGGCAAACTACAGGGAAGTAGTTTGCAATTTCGGTTTGTTCTGGGCCACCAGCTAGACTCATTCTATACATAGCACTCATTATGCTTTTGCCTTTTTAGCAGGCTTCTTTTTAACAGATAGTGCTTCGCGTTCAGCTTTAATACGCTTAAGTAACGCCTCTGCGCTGTTTTCGCCGCTAATCAGTTCAGGGTTCGCGGCGCGCCAGTCGGCGGTGAGTTCGCCTCTGAAGGCTTTAGCGAGTATCGACTGAGTGAGATTATTGACCCGTAATTGTGCAGCATTAACCTGCGCTTCGACTTTATCGGCTAAGGCAAACAGCTCTTCGACACGACGGACGATTTCGGTTTGCTCAACCAATGTGGGAACTGGAATTTTAAACCCCTTCATTTTGCCAATGCCCAGATCAGGAACACCAACACTTTGAATGCCGTCAGTCGCTTGCTTTAATATTGTTGTGCAGTTCATTGTCAGTATTAAAAATGAGCTATCAATTATCGTTTTGTACGGGGTTACTACAGCCATAGCATGACTTATTCCGTACTCATGGGGAGATGGTAATAAAACTGACTTCCCTATGGTGCCTATTCTTGTAAAAGCAAAAGTACCGTCGGTAATCTCATATCTTGTTTTTTGTTTTACCAATTCCTCATTTGTTATCTTCTTTCCCTTGTTGAAGTCTAATTTATTTATTGTTTGAATATTTTCGCTTGAAATGAACGGTATCCCATCTGTTACATACTTAGGCATTCGATGGGATGGGTTAGGATCAACCACTTCGGCAATATTCTCTAGAGATAATGAGATCCAACTAAGTGATGCTGACTTAATAAATTGAGGTTCAGAAAACTTAGTTAACCAAGTTTGAGTCTTAGGTTGTTTCCCTTTCCTATCGAATTCAGCATTTCTAGCTTCAAGCCACGCATTATAAATCTTATTTCGAAGTGCATCGTTGTTATTTGCTGGTAACTGCATCCCCTCTCGCCACTCTTCTGTTAATTTACCGCTGACTGCGGCGGCGAGGACGGATTGGCGGAATGATTTTAAGATGGCGGGGATGGCATCGAGGCGGGCTTTGGTGCTTTCCACCTGCACCAGCAGCTCATCCAGCTTGTCGGCTATGACTTTTTGTTCGGCTAGTGGGGCTAAGCGAAATGGTATTGTCTTAGCTGTAGCCCCAGAAAGCTCTTTAAATGTCGTGCCAGAACCTAAGCTCTCTGCTAAATCACGAATACTTTTTAGGTAATAGAACGCATAAGTAGAGTCAACCTGTTCGGTAAAAACAAAGTTCTTAAAACCTTGATTAGTACAAATTGGATTTGCAGCTATAACAACATAACCTATTGGAGCTCGACTACTAAATAACAGCGACCCTTTCGGCATTAATTTCGCGGAACTTGAGTTGTAACCTTCTTGAGTTAAATCTCTAGCACCATGCGAAATAAATTTACTTTTATATTTGCTTAAATCTGCAGGCGTAAGCCAAGCGACTTCACTACCTGGTGCAGCAAAGTTATCAGGGTTACCCGCTGTTGGAGTACCACCAGCGACTACATTCGCGATATCGCCAATGGGCTGATCTAACCAACCTTCAGGAATCAAACCGCTCATCCTTTCACCCCACCAGCTAGCTCTGCACCTAGGGATTTCATCAAAGCCTCAAGATCCGCCAATGCACCTTTAAGCTCAGTCATGGCTTCACCGGCCAATTCTTCTGGTGTACCTAAGTCGGCGGCATCGACGCTGTTGGCATCTTTAAGCCATGAAATATCTAGCGAGTCTGATTTGGTATCACGGATAAATTCACGGCTAAATACCCGCCAGCGGCTTTGTGCTAGGCGCTTGCCGATACCTTGGTTTACCTCAGCATTCTCAGCTTCAACTTCTTCGGCATTGAAAGACCATTCTCCCTCTACACGTTCACCTAACGGAACATTACACATAACTTCAAATGGGGTTAAGTGTTGCTCTCCGAATGGTGTGCGTTTGCCAAAGCTTGGCATGTTGGTGCGTAAGTCATACACCCAAGTGTTGGTGGTGCAGTTTTCTTCTTGGTGCTTGTCGGCCTCTGACCCCTTAGTAAAGAACAGAACGTTGGTCTTAACGCCTGCCGCATAGAAGATACCTGTCGGTAAACGTAAAATAGTGTGCAGGTTACACTTATGCATTAAGTCACGGCGGATATCGGTACCGACGCCGGCTTCAAATAACACGTTATCAGGAAGCACAACAGCCGCACGGCCACCCGGTTTTAAGTTGCGGTAGATGTGCTGCAAAAATGCCAGCTGTTTGTTGCTGGTGGGATAGGTTAAATCATCTCTGGTGATAGAGGCATCACCGCCTTTACTGGTACCAAAGGGCGGGTTAGCTAAAATAACATCAGCTTTGGGTAAACTCATGCCGACTTGGCCTAATGAGTTACCTAAATGCACGACACCTTCTTCATCGCCTTCCATGCCATGCAATAAACAGTTCATCAATGCTAATCGGCGAGTAGACGGTACCAACTCTACGCCGACAAAGGCTTTATTCTTTTGAAATTCGACCTGCTTAGCATCTAAATCAAAATGTTCATCAGTCTTGGCTTTAATAAAGCTGTCGGCGGCTATCAAGAAACCTGCGGTGCCTGCAGCGGGATCTTGAATGACTTCACCGGCTTGTGGGTTAATCACTCGCACCATGGAATCAATCAAGGCACGGGGGGTAAAGTACTGGCCCGCACCGGATTTAGTCTCGTTAGCGTTTTTCTCTAATAAGCCTTCGTACAAGTCGCCTAAGCCGTCTTTCTGGGCGCTGAACCAGTCGATAGAATCCAGTGATTTGATGAGCTGCTTTAGGTGGCGCGGTTCACGCAGCCGGGTTTGTGCATCGGCATAAATGGCTAAAATCAATGGGTCTGCATGGAGGGTGTTACCCTCGCTGTCTTTCCCTGTGGATAAGGTGAGCAACATGCGCTTATAGTCATCGAGCAGGTTTAAGCCGTCTTTATCACTTAAGTCAGTCCAGCGGCAACCTGTTGGCAGGGTATGTTTGTTAAGTAAGCCTGCCTCGGTGTTCTCGTGCACCATTTTAATAAACAGCAGCAAGACTAGCTCGGTCACGTAGTCGGAATAGTTAATACCGTCGTCACGGAGAACGTCACACAGGTTCCATAATTTTTGGACAATATCGTTGTTGCTCATTTGATTCTCAATTTTATATAAAATACGCTGACTGAATTTACTGACTATTTATTCCAATAATCTACGCTTGTTCGTTTAATTTTGGGCGAATAAAGCAAATAATGGTTGGTTGATATAGTAATTACTGCGACCGATTTTTTCCTTGACTAAGAAGCCATGTTCGACCAATTGCTCTAGGTATTTAGTGGCTGTGATACGGGAGACGCCAAGATCTTGCACCACAAAATCAATTTTTGTGTAGGGATGGCTAAAGATATTATTCAGTAACTCTTGACGATAAATGTTTGGTAATTGGCTGCGAATACCCTTTTTCATTTGGCTCATTTGCAATTTAATCTGTTGAATTAATTCAATGGTTTGTTGAGCTGTTTCGGCTATTCCTTTGAGGATAAATAGCAGCCATGGCTGCCAATCACCGTTATCGCGCACGGTTTGTAAATAGTTGTAATAATCTAATTTATTGCGAATAATATAGCGGCTTAAATACAGTACAGGTAGATCGAGGAGCCCTTTCGCCACTAAGTACAAAATGTTGATTATTCGGCCTGTTCTACCATTGCCATCATAGAAGGGATGGATGCTTTCAAATTGGTGGTGAATGAGTGCCATCTTTACCAATGGGTCAAGCTCACAGCAATCGTCGTCATTAATATAATTAACCAGATTCCCCATTAATTTTTCAATTTCAATGGCATCTTGAGGCGGGGTATATATTACTTCACCGGTAGCAGCATTCTTCAATGCCGTACCTGGGACTTTTCGAAAGCCTGCCCTATTTTTTTCTAGCGCTAATTGTACTTCTAAAATATCACTTAACCTGATCAAACCTTGCTTACGCACGTTAACGAAGCTCTGTCGTAACGCTGCAGAATAATCCCGCACTTCTTTTGCTGCAATACTGGTTTGTTCGGATAATAGCTCAGCCTTAAACAGCTCATCATGGGTGGTAATAATATTTTCAACCGCCGAACTGTCTTTCGCCTCTTGCAGCGTTAATGTGCTAATGAGAATATTTTCGTTAGGGATGGTTGCTGCTACTCCCTTTAACTCAGCAAGATAACGGTGAGCCACGGCTAACTGTTTGAGTACTGCACGTGTCTCTAATTGTTCAGGATTAGGTAGTGGTAAGTGGAGAAGCTGAGGCATATTATTTCCTTGGTACTGAAAAGCTACATGCATAAATGTCGGATATTATTATACATATCAACGAAGACATATATAAAAAATCTCGTTTTCTATATATTTCATATATTTCATATATACTAAAATATGGTTTCTATACACAAAACAGGCAAGATATATAAATATCCCTATTTACTATAGCTATCTGCATCACCAAAAACTAACCAATCTGCCACAGGTATTCATTCAGCTCATCGAGGATAGTGTCGAGCTGATCATCGAGCACGCTGTCAAAACGCTTTGCCCCTCCTTGATCGGCAAAACGTTGATTAACAAATTCTTTATCAATCACCGCCTCATGAACTAACTGCTTAGCTAAGCGTTCCAGCCACTTACGTTGGTTAGGATTCCAATCGTGTTGACTAAAAATGCGTTGCATGGCGTGATCAACCCGCTGTGAAAAAGGGATTAATGCTTCATCGAGCGCCGCTTGGCGGATATAACCGATAATGCTGGCCGCAATATCTTGGTTGGTATTTTTACGCCATGCACTTTGCAAATGCGCTTCACTAAATCCCGCCTCATCTAGCAAGAGTTTGACCTCTTTAAGTTCTGCACGGGTGAGATCTTTAGGACGATTCACCACCACAGACAAGGCCGCTGATTGGTTGATATTCTGCTTAATAAAATGGTTAAAGCTTTCAAGATAGTCAGCGGGCTTTTCGTGTATACCATAGTTTTGATGGCGCTCTATGAACTCATCTCGCCCTTCATAGATGATTGGCATACTTTCACTGCCAACAAGATAACGAACTTCGGCTAGCTGATTAATCAAACTTTGATGCTGCTTAAAAAAATGTGCCGCCTCTTTAGGGCCAATTTGATGTAAATGCTGGTGGAGCTTATCGGGCGCTACGCCCCATAGCTCCTGAAGTTGGTCTAGCTTAGCTTTAAGCTCAGGCTTATCTTCGGCTTTTTTGGCCGCTTTACGCATCACCCGCATCACTTTCTGCCCAAGTTGATTTAGCACATCATGGGCATGACTAGTGCCAACCTGCTCACCTGGGGTATTAAGCGCACGCTCTAAAAAGGTATCGTCACTTAACTCGTCCACCAACTGCTCAAGAGTGATGTTAGGGTCTTTGACTATCGGCTTCATGGTATTGACGGCTTCAAGGGCACTATAGATATCAACCGGATCATAAATTTTGAATACGGTTTTACCTATATCGTCACAGCAACGGGTAGCACGGCCCATCATCTGCTCATACAAAATACGCGACTTAACTCGGCGCAAGAAAACTATGTGACAAATCTTAGGTACGTCTATACCCGTAGATAACAGATCCACTGTAATGGCTATATTAGGATAACGCTCATTTTTGTATTTGCGGATAAGCTGACTGACCTTGTCGCTTTGACCGGTAATTTTAGCCACTGCGGCTTGGTTATAATCATCGCCGTACATGTCAATGAAGGCTTTATCTAATAAGCGTTTGACCATGTCTGCATGCACGTCTGTGGCACAAAAAATTAGGGTTTTCTCATCGCCAAAAGGGTCTAACTCTTTAGTTAACTCTTGGCAGATGACTTCATTAAAGGACTCGGTAATCACTCTTCTATTAAAGGATTCAACATCGAACTGTAATTCATCTTCTAAATCAGCTGTTTCAACTTCACCGGTTTGGGTATTAATAGACGTGACGGTTTCGCCTTTTTCAAACTTGATTCCGTGCTTATTTAATAGGGTTTCATATCGGATAGGTGGCTCGTGGTCGATAAGCCAATCATCAGCAACTGCCTCACGGTAACTATAGGTGTAAACCGGTTTACCAAAAATTTCGCTGGTATGCTTGGCTGGGGTTGCCGTTAAGCCGATGCGTACCGCATCAAAGTAATCCAATACCCGCCGGTAGCTAGACAAATATTGACTGGCATCGCGAGTAACAAGCTCACCTTCTGTCATTTGTTGATCTAGGGCATAACCCCGATGGGCTTCATCGACAATGATGCAGTCGAATTCATCCAGTGGCGGCGGGGTGTCGGACATAAAGATACGCTTTACCATCGCTTGCACTGTTGCCACTTGAATACGAGTTTCGGCTTCACTGCTCATATCGCCAAGCTCGGCAATATTGTAGATAGACGACAGCACTTTGTTTTGCTCAAGCTTAGCTTCATCAAAGGAGTCACACGCTTGCTCACCCAGGGCGGTTCTATCGACGAGGAACAAAATACGCCTAAAACGCTCGGCCTTTAAAAATCGATACATCAAACCAATAATAGTGCGGGTTTTGCCTGTACCTGTTGCCATTGCCAGCAGACATTCAGTTTTATCTTGCTCTAAAGCCGATTCAACCGCAGCGATGGCTTTTTGCTGGTAATCACGCAAGCCGAGGTAATCAAATTCTTCCTGTTGAAGAGATTTCTCTGCATCTTCACGGCTACGTTTTAACTTGTCGAGCAGGCCATCTGGGGAGTGAAACTGTTGCAATGCTTTCTTTGCATTGCTGGGTTTGCGCGTATCCCGAAACCAAGTGCCTGATAACTCGGCCAGTTGCTTATTAAATTCGCGGCCATTGCAGGAATAGACAAAGGGAATGTGATAGTGGCCATCGTCTTCATCCGCCCAAGCAACGGTGCGACCTTCTAACTCCCAAGCGCTTTGTTGGAAGGGAGTTACTTTGTATCCTTTTGAATAACGCTCGGCTTGAGTAATTTTACCAGCAACATTGGCGTTTTCTTTTTTCGCTTCAACTACGGCAATAGGCGTTAAGCCACAAAATAATACATAGTCGGCGCGACCTCTTTGACCTTTATGAAGTGTTGGCCATTCCGCAATGGCTAGATTTTTGCCTTTTTCTGGTCGAGTACCCTTATTAAACGTTAGCCTTTGGGTATCTGCAAGCCAGCCAAAAGCCTGGAGTTGCTGGTCAATAAGGACACGGGTTAACTCTTCATTTAATTCAACTTGAATACCTGCGTTACTAGCCCGTTTACTTAAATCAGATTTATGTTTACTTGCTGCTTTAGTATCAGTCTTAGCTTGCTCGACAAGTTCAATTTGAAGTGCTTTGATACGAGCTTCAAATTGACATTTTTGCTCTGCTAGTGCCTTTTCATGCATTGATGCTTGTTGAGAAAACTCACGCGCTTCGGCATCCATTTGTTCAGCTAATACTGCGTACTCTTCTTTTTCACGCGTTAGTAAATCAGTTAGCTGGTGGTTATCTGCTAATTGCTGGTGGTTTTCATTAAGTTCACTGCGCAGCTGATCTATCTGGGTTTGTAAATTTTGTAGGTGTTGACTTGGATCTTGAGGCGCAACAAACGGACCAGCTTTAAATGCGGTCTTTTGATCGCCAAATGTATGATGAAACCAAATCGCTAGGCTACGAGCTAACTTTAAACCTTCTAAAGCTTCTTTATGCTGGGTTTTGAATTGATGAGTCGCTTTATTACCTTCAATACGTAATGAGTGAAATAACTGGCGTACAACAGGCTCTAAATTCAGTTCTCGATGGATTTTGTACAGCAGGTCTGCTTGAGTAGTTTTATCGTCGAATTCTATACCACATCTGGCAGCAATATCTTGTGCCATAGCTTCGCCGAGTTGGCGTAATTTTATTAGGGTAGTATTAGGGTCGCTGGTGAAGACGCGCTCAGCACTGATGGCTAAATCGATAAAAATAGGATCGTAAGGCGTGAGAAAAACAAAGTTAGACAGATTTTCTGCACTTTGTTGGTTTGCTGTATCTAATGCCATCATTCCCTCGATGCTTTAAGCTTTTATCGTATTTAATCATACCTTTTGCCAATTAGAGTATCACGATTTTAGTTTATTACTTTATCAATAATGTTGCTTGAAGAACCCTTGTTTCACAACAATATTTCAGACAAATTAAATTCGTTTAAAAAACCAGCAAGTGAAAGCTATTTCCATATTTATGATCACCCTGTGCATTGGTGGCAACAAGTCTCTGGCCATCATATTTATTGTCATGACACACTGCACTAAATTATTAAAATATTCTACTATCACACCATCTGGTAATAAACGCATGAATACCGTGATAGGTTACGAAGGATTCTTTGCCGCAACTTATTTGTCACTCGACATAGATGAAAAAGTATTATGTTTTCTCCAGTTATACTAAAAAGGTCACAATTCTCTTTTGTTTCCAACAATCGTAAAATTTATCCATTTGTTAAAAGCAATCGAAGTATAAATAAACCAACGCTCATGGAGTTAGAACCTTAGGTAAATAAACTATATGGAGCGGTTCAATAACATATAGCCAAGTACAGACAACGCTTAGTCGATATCAGATGGTTTATGCGCTCACTCAGTGAGCCGATAGCTAGAATGGCTAACAAAGAAGATAAGTGCACTGGCAGATTTTATTCACCGCCATCCATGGCGCTCACCCTTCGGGCCAGCTAAAGCTGTTCAAATCCATTCCCGATGAATTTGTGTGAAGGAAGATTCAAATCTCAAGCCTTATTAGATGAAGCTGCAGTATTAGCTTGTATGGCTTATGTCGACCATTCTTTATTAATAGAAAGGCCTATACGCGCCAAGCTGGCATCTACACCAGAAACCACTGATTACACCAGCATTCAACGCCGAATAAACTCAGCGATAAAAGATGAACAACCAGCAGAATTATTGCCTTTTATAGGTAATGAGGGTGTAAACATGCCTAATGGTTTAATGTTCAGTGTAAAAGACTACATAGTGCTGGTTAAAGATACCGGGCGAATTATTCGTCAAGATAAGCGAGGGGCAATGAGTTAAAGTAACCAAGATATTCTCAATAGACTGAATATACCCGCTGAAAACTGGTTAAAAATCACCACAGAGTTTGGTGCCTTATTTAAAGGTGCAGTCGAGGCGTTACCTGCCTTAACAGAAGATTGTGAGCATCTAGAGCGAAAACGATGCAAAGCGCTTCAAACTGCCAGCGCTGGCTGTGCGCTTAAGGCTTAATCTCTAAAACTAAAACTAGAACTAAAACTAGAACTAAAACTAAAACTAAAACTAAAACTAAAACCTGATTTCCAGCTTGATATCAATCAAGCCACTAGTGCTGTGTTTGATCTACCGCATTGCTCACCATTCTCCATCTAGCGCTCAGTTTATTGATAATTCCCATATAATTTATACATTTGAATAGTCCAGAAGGTTATCGCAACTAAAGCTAAAAGCAGTTATGTTAATTATCATAAAATGGGTGGCATGGTTAATTTCGGCTAGATGGCAAGCGGTGGCAGGCGATATCAAGCGATGACAATCTAAGAGCCTAGAACGCTGCGCTGCTAGGACGCTACGCGACTAGATGCTATACAATCAATAGCAACAGCCTAGTCGCGCAGCGATCCTAGCAGGACGAAGTCCGCTCTAGCAGTGACGAAGTCACGCCCTCTGGCGAGCCTGCGAGTTCCTAGAATCTAGCACCTAGAACCCGATAACAAATAAGTCCATAAAGCGGTTTACTGGCGTGGCCTCTAGCGTGGTTTGATCTTTACACACAGTGAAGATCGTTTGGCACTGCTGGTTTGGGAAACGTGATGCTAAGTTCGCTTTGAATTTCAGCTCCAATAGCGGCATTCCTTCCTTACGACGGCGGCGATGACCCACTGGGTATTCTACAACCACTTCTTCTGTACTGCTGCCATCGTTAAAGAAAACCTGAATCGCATTGGCGATAGAGCGTTTATCCGCTTCTAAATACTCTGCCGTAAAGCGCTTATCTTCGACAATCTCCATTTTGTCACGCAGCTCATCGATGATGGGATGTGCGCCGTGAAATTCGTCTTCATAATGGTCGGCGGTCAAACTGCCGAACACCAACGGAACCGCAATCATGTATTGCAAGCAATGGTCGCGGTCCGCAGCGTTGGCAAGCGAACCCGTTTTTGAAATAATGCGAATGGCTGACTCGTGGGTGCGGATCACAATCTTGTTAATTTCCGCCAAACGAGATTTTACCTGAGGATGTAGTATAACCGACGCTTCTGCGGCGGTTTGCGCGTGAAACTCGGCAGGAAAGGAAATCTTAAACAAGATGTTTTCCATCACATAAGAGCCATAATCTTGGGAAAATGAAAACTGACGTTCAGCCTGGGGTTTGAGCGCTTGGTCTTTATTGGTTTTCGAGAAGGAGACATTGTAAAATCCCCATTGTGGCGCGGTTAACACGCTTGGTATACCCATTTCACCGCGCATTGACATGTTGGCCAAACAAACCGCTCGTGAGGTGGCATCGCCCGCAGCCCAAGATTTACGAGAGCCCGCATTTGGTGCGTGACGATAGGTGCGCAGTGCACCACCGTCGGCCCAAGCTTGAGATATTGCCGCCATGATTTGCTCTCTGTTGCCGCCCATCATTTTAGTAACAACCGCAGTGGAGGCCACTCGTACTAATAATACGTGGCATAAACCAACCCGATTAAACGAGTTTTCTAGCGCAATCACGCCTTGAATTTCATGTGCCATGACCATCGCTTCAAGTACTTCTCGCATCATGAGAGGCGGCTCGCCATTTGACAGTCTAACTTGAGATAAATGATCCGCCACGGCCAGAATGGCGCCTAAATTATCCGATGGATGCCCCCATTCAGCTGCTAACCAAGTGTCGTTGTAATCGAGCCAGCGAATGATACAACCAATGTCCCACGCGGCTTTTACCGGATCGAGTGTCAGCGATGTTCCTGGCACTCGGGCGCCATTTGGCACCAATGTGCCTTGTACGATAGGTCCGAGGTGTTTGGTGCACTCAGGAAAGCGCAGCGCGAGCAGCCCACAACCTATTGTGTCCATTAAACAGTTACGAGCGGTGTCGAGAGCTTCTTCGCTGCAGACTTCAAACGTTAATACATAATCAGCAATATCTTGGATGACATGGTCGTAATCGGGACGATTGTTAATATCTACATTACTACTCATTTTGAATCCTTATTCGTTTGATTTGTTATTTGCTGCTAGGACGCTTCGCAGCTAGAGGCTATAAAATCTTAGCAGCGAAGCTGCCCCTATACCAGCGATGACAAACTAAGAGCCTAGAGCGCTGCGTTGCTAAGACGCTCTGAGGCTGGAGGCTGGAGGCTATAAAATCAATAACATGGATGGGTTAACAGCGTGTCACGGAAGTGATTGCACTTGGGGAGCACAACTGGGTAAGCATGCGATCGGGCATTGCTAAACAATATACTTTTGGAACAACAATAACCGGTCAGATGTGGCGGCGGGACTTGAACCCGCGTCCATAAAAAATCCCTGCTGGCATTCCTGCCTGCGGGGATTTTTTGTTAATCAGCCACAAGCTGATTAATGGTCACTTATAACAATTAGATTAATCGTTATTAGCTTTGTTTTTTCACAAACTTCGATTTCAGCATCATTTGGCCATTGCCATCGACTTTACAATCGATATCGTGGTCGCCGTCGACAAAGTGGTTGATCACTGCTTTAGTGCCGACTTTAAGCACGAGTGATGAACCTTTTACTTTAAGGTCTTTGATTAAGGTGACTTTGTCGCCTTCTGCTAATAAATTGCCGTTGGCATCTTTTAAAATGATGGCGTCTGGATCAACCACTTCTTCATTTGGGTTCCATTCATTGGCGCATTCTGGGCAAATTAATAATGTGCCGTCTGAATAAGCATACGGAGACTCACATTTTGGGCATGGCGGAATTACATCACTCATATCTTTACTCTCTGTGTTCTTTGCAGTTGTCGAACAAATAAATTGCGCTAATACGCAGTTCGACAGGCTTTATCGATTGGCGTGAGATAGAAAAGTATCTATCCTGCCGAATATTGTAATTACATTATAATGCCATTATCACAAATTGACTACCCTAGGGCAATAAACCAGCAGATCTACTCACCTGCTAGCGTAACGACTAGCGTAGCAATTTGCATAACCACTCGCGTCACCAATAGCCTAACAATTGGCGAATTAAAGCTTAGCTTTTTACCTGTGGGTTCGGACGACTTTGATTGTCAGCAAAACTCACATCATGCTTTTCGAGGTATTCGCGAATAAGCTGACGGGTGACTTGTGATGGGGTGAGATCTTGCGCAGCACACAGTTGTTCAAATGCCTGCTTTTTTAGCGGGTCCATTAATACAGTAAAACGTGCAGTTTTATTTTCCACAGTGGCTAGCCTTTCATTACGACATGATAATTTGATTATAATCCAGTGTGTGGCTAAAGACCATATTCTGGATTTTTTATTCGCCGTACGATTAGCTCGAGCCATTCACTCAGGCGATTCACTCGAGCTAAGAAACAACTACGTAGGTTAAACCTAATCATGTCTTAGCACGAGTGTGTTTATCTGTTAAGCAATGCTCGCTAAACGGGGTAACAGCGCTTTAAAACTCGGTCTTGTTGATGAACTATGCTGCAAGCAATCTCGCACTAACTGGCGCAACATTATCGCTTGTGGTGTGTTTGGGTTATCGATGAGGTTTAGCATGTCATCGACCAAATAACCAAATGCCCTAACCTCAATAGCTTGCATTAATTGCAAATGCTGTGGGGTGAACTGCTTTAAATTTGAGGCGGCACCAAAGTCACCAAACAGCACGTTATCGTGGGTATTTATCATGATGTTGTGGGCATAAATATCACCATGGCTTATACCATTTTGGTGTAAATGAGCCAAAATATCAGCCATTTGGCTGGCAATATGAGTAATGCGCGCCCAGGTAAATACCGTTTGCGCTTCAAAAGTGTCACGGCTACAGGTTTGCAACGACGGCGGTAAACCTAAATTACCGTAGCTTGGTGGAATAAGTTGCATCACTAAACCCAGTTGTTCTGGTTGATTAATTTGTGCCACCACATTAATCAGATTAGGGTGCTCGCCAGCGGTTAAGCAACAATCAAGCTCATCTGCTGGATAACCATCACTGGTCACCATGCCCTTAAACAACTTAATTGCGACATCAGCGTCGCTGCTAAAGTTTGCCTCAACTGAGTTTTCTGTATGGTGAGTTGCTTGATAAATCAATCCTGATGCACCCTGCCCGAGTAACTGACCTAAGGTAAACTGGGTTAATGGCACGATAGGTACGCGAGTATTATCGCAATGTTCTACATGACTAAACGCGTTACCTGCAAAAGCCAACCAGGCTAAGTTAGGTAGCTCAAATAACCAATGTGGTAAGGTGGTAAGCTGGTTAGCCGATAAACGGATAAGAGCCAATTGATGACAATTAGCCATGCTATTAGGCAGTGCGGTTAATCGGTTACCCGCTAACGCGAGTTTTTCCAGACGATGACATTGGCCTAAACTGTCTGGCAACTGCTCAATGTGGTTATCGGTTAATATTAACCAACGGGTTTGCTTTGGAATGGATGCTTCGGGTACGGTGCGAATTTGATTAGCTTTAAAACCTATCATTTCGAGCTTTGGACACTGGCCTAATACTGCTGGCAGATGATCAAATAGGTTATTCGACACAAACAAGATTTTAAGTTGATGCAAGTCAGCAAAGTTATCGGGCAATGACGATAATTGGTTATTGCCAAGATCGAGCACTTCTAGGGTATCGGCTAACTCAAACAGTTTTACAGGAAATTCCGTCAGTTGTTCTGCGATACTGACCCGTTGATAACCCAGTAACAAACCATCATTTAATTGTTGCAGTGTTTGCATCATGTTTCTCTTTGCCGAAAATTGTCGACATAGTAATAGAGTGCACTCACTGAGACAAATTTCTGCCAAAAAAAAGACCACAGCAAAAGCTGTGGCCAAGACGGATGCTAAAAAATACAAATTGGGGTTGATAGTTTTAGCGCCATTTCTAGCATAGAAAATACTGCTTAGAAATGGATTCCTACAAACTACGTTTGACTAACCTCTGCTGAAATCAGTAACGTAAAACAACAAACTAGGTTAAATCAATTCCGTTAACATGGTGTCGGCGTATGCCACTAATTCGCCGCCATCACGCACTTTTGCCACATAATCTGGATTAGCAATAAATGGACGGCCAATCGCCAACAAATCAAACTTATTGTCGCTAATGGCTGCACTGCCCGTTTCGGCGGTATAGCTACCTACACCCACTAACGTGCCAGTGTAAACACTGCGTAGGTAGGTCGATATGCTGCCACCTAAGTAATCAAACTGCATTGAGTCGTCAAAAATACCGCCATGTAAAAATGCTAAATTGCGTTTAGCCAACTCAGGTAATAAATAGTCAAACACGCCACGGTCGCGAGGATCGGCTGCCATATTAAAATAGGCACCAGGAGATACTCGAATAGCGGTGCGATCTGCGCCAATTCTAGCCACAATAGCGTCAACCACTTCTAAGGCAAAGCGTGACATATTTTCAGGAGTTTGGCCGTATTCGTCTTCACGACGGTTACTGTCATGATGTAAGAATTGATCAATCAAATAACCATTTGCAGCATGAATTTCGACGCCATCAAAACCAGCATCAATCGCATTTGCAGCGGCTTGAGCATAGTCAATCACTAACTGCTTGATATCATCTAACGTGGCAGCCTTTGGCGTTTGGTAAACTAATTCGCGCATTCTAGGCACAGTACCTTCTACAGCTTGAGCAGAAGCAGATAACACGTCGCCACCATCAAAAAAGTGTGAGTGTGCTACACGGCCAGTGTGCCAAAGCTGAGAAAAAATTTTGCCATCATTTTTGTGCACCGCATCGGTCACTACGCGCCAGCCGTCGATTTGAGCTGGAGTAAATAAACCAGGGGTATTTGGGTAGCCTTGCGCATCTGGACGGATAATTGTCGCTTCACTGATTATTAAGCCTGCTTCAGCACGGCGAGCATAATAGTCTGCAATAGCTTGAGTAGGAACAAGATCATCATCCGCCATACAACGCGTTAATGGTGCCATTAAAATCTTGTTTGATAATGTTAGGGTGTCATTGAGTTTGTATGGTGTAAATAAACTTGCCGTCATGTGACGATCTCCTTTCTTGAATATACATTCAAGATTAATCTTAATTGAATACACATTCAAGTATTTTTTGAATAATCGATCAAATTTAGTTAGACTCGAGCGTTATGAGTTATCACGCTTTGATGTTGACCAGAAGTGACCAGATATGAGACACGCTGAATTTAATAGAGAAACGGTTTTACGTGCTGCCATGAGCACCTTTTTAGTGAATGGATACGCTAAAACCAGCATGCAAGATCTCACTAAAGCAACGGGGCTACATCCGGGGTCAATTTATTGCGCTTTTGACAATAAGAAAGGCTTGTATATTGCGGCTATTGAGCAGTACCAACAAGATCGCAATGAACAGTTTCAGCAATTGTTTGCTAATGACCGTTCAGCAGTAGACAACTTAGGGGCTTATTTAGCCTTAATTGTACAAGAATGCTTAAGTTGTGATGCTACTCAGGCGTGTTTACTGACCAAGTCACTCAGTGAGATGGGCGAGCAAGATGAGCAAATTAAACAAATGACTTGTCAGTTTTTGCAGCTATGGCAGCAGTCATTAGTAATGGTGTTCGATACAGCAAAAGCGCAGAAGCTAATAGCTCAAGACTGTGACAGCCAATTTTTAGCACAGTATTTAGTGATGGGAATTTACGGTTTACGAACGGTAGCTCACACCCAGCCTCATGAGCAAGTATTACAGCCTTTAGCTGATAAACTGTTAGCCGACTTATTACGCTGCGAGACGGTAAACTAGCATGCCTAACTCTTGCCGTTAGCTCATGCGTGAAAGGCAACACATACAAAAATTACAAAAAAAAAGACACTTTACGTGTCTTTTTTTTACTTAAGATTCATTTAATTGTCTATTTTGCTCATAACTCGTTGCGAATAAACTCGCTCACCCAGTGAGTTAAGTATTTTGCACTCGCCTTCTAATACCGCAATAATAGATTTACCTCGACGAAATGATTCAGGGATCATTACACGTCCAGTTTGGCTGATTTGCAGATCGGTCATCACAGCATTATGCATTTCTAAACCCACAGGGGCTTCGTAATACAAAATAGTCACTGTCGCATTTGACGTTTGACCTTCAGCAGATTCAGATTTCATATTCGGACTCTCATTTCTAGCATATTGATTAAGTGTAAAAATGATATTGATCATCTAACTCATCAATACATCTCAGGGTAAAAGGATGAAACAATGGACTTTCAATATTGAGTTCTCCCAATAGAGGAGTCGTTTCTCTTATTTTTATATTTCGGCTTTATACGACAATATATTATTAAATTGTATTATTGATTGAAGGCTCTTGATACATAAACTTAACACATCTGATGTGTAAATATGAATACTTATGCCTGTAAGTGCGAAGCACTAACACTTTATTATGCAGTATTTACACTGTAAACAAGCCTATTAAACCTCATCTCGGGATGAGAAATAGGCCAACGCAAAAAGTCAGACGATTTCACGAGGGTCATCGCAAACGTTTTTGTTGCCTTATAAACAACACCAATTTACTTGGCAATTGCAGATCTATTGTACGTGAATGCAACCTAGTGACTAGGGCAAAGGACTGTTTGATAACCTTTTATTATTTTGCTACAAGGTTATTTATGCAAAATTTAGAACCAGCACCTAAACAGCACCACTTATTCCTGCTAGAATCGGTGACAATTTTTAGCCTTTAAACATTTAATAAAACGAGATTAAGATGGGCAGAGCATATCAAAATAAAAAAGAGTCCATGGCGAAAACCGCTGGCCAAAAGACACGAATTTACTCACGTTACGGTAAAGAGATTTATATTTGCGCTAAAGGTGGCGTCGACCCAGATGGCAACCTAGCACTACGTAGCTTGATTGCCCGCGCGAAGAAAGATCAAGTTCCTGCACACGTTATTGAACGTGCCATTGAAAAAGCTCGTGGTGGTGGTGGTGAAGATTATGATACCGCCCGCTATGAAGGTTTTGGTCCTGGCGGCTGCATGGTGATTGTTGACTGCTTAACAGACAATGGTAATCGCACATTTACTCAGGTTCGCCAAGCATTTGTTAAAAATGATGCCAAGTTAGGTAGCCCTGGTACTGTTGGCCATATGTTCGAACATCAAGCCGTTTTTGTGTTTGAAGGTGAAGACGATGAAGCCATTCTTGAATTGCTTATGATGGCCGACGTCGACGTTGCCGATGTAGAGCTAGAAGATGGCATCATCAGCGTATTTGCACCCGTATCTGAGTTTAACAATGCGCGCACTGTGTTAACTGAAGCCTTTCCAGAGATAGACTTTAAGGTAGAGAATTTAGCATTTGTGCCACAAACAATGACTGAACTTACTGGAGAAGATATTGAAAGTTTTGAAAAGTTCTTAGCCGCTCTTGATGATTGTGATGACGTTCAGAACGTTTACCACAATGCAGACATTAACGACGACGAATAACTCAAACTTAGGCTGTTAAAGTGTTCTAAGCCTACGTACTAGAACACTTTGCAGCTTGTTTCTATTAAAGCCGTCACGTCATTTTGTCACTCTCAAGATCCACAACCTAAACGCCTCAATGTTAAAATGCCAAGACGCTTCGCTGATAAATTCTATAAAAACGATAATGCTGAAACGCTAAAAGTTCAACAGTCTAAAACAATCCCCTTCCCGCTTTATTTTGCTATAGCTTTATGTTGCTATAACTTTTTAGTGATTTACGTAAGTGAAGCATGCGCTTTTCATCGTTGTTATCTGCCTAATAATACACCGAACACTTTATTAGCAATGCATTAGGGGTTATCACCCTTACCGATGTTACCACTTTGATTACTTTAAGCATGATCAAAAAAGATCATTGGATAATAGCTCATTTCATGTCACTCTAAATAATACTCTTTATACATGTTATTTTTGAATAGCTAACATCGCTAAAATCAATTCAAATGTCATATCGGCACCAAACATTTAAAGGATGACCCATTGCTAACATTCATTAAAAATGAAAGTAAAAGTAACGGAGAACTTCAGCAAACTCACGTTATATCCCTGTTTTCATTGGTCGGAATGTCGATGACTTTTGTGATGGGAGTAATAAGCTTATTTAACAGTAATCATGTGTTAACCATCACTCTATTTGTCTCCAGCATTATTTATTGTTTGGCTTACGTGGCGCTAAAAAAATACAACAAGCTTAACCTTAGCTCTTTTATTATCATTTACTCGTTATATTTACTGATGTTCTATTTGGTGTTTACTGGCGGGGTGGAACAAACCGGTCCATTGTGGATATTTATTGTGGCGCCAGTTTCCGTTTATGTACTGGGGTTAAGTTATGGTCTGATTAACCTGCTATTTTTCATAAGTGTTGTCGCTATTATTATGTTTTCACCGATAGAGATGCCTCAATATGCAACCTATTCAACTGAGTTTAAAGTCCGGTTAATATTGTCATTTTTAACCACCACCTTTCTCTCTGCGTTATATGAATACTCAAGAATGTTATCCTACAATAGTGCGCTGAAGCTCAGTAAAAAATATCAACAACTCGCGTTATCAGATCCATTAACGACACTGGCTAACCGACGTAATGCGTTAACTATTTTACAGCAGGAAAAATCAAGAGTATCAAGAAACAACGAATCATTATCCGTTTTGCTGTGCGATCTTGATCATTTTAAAATGGTCAATGACAAATACGGTCATAATTGCGGCGATATCGTGCTTACCGAGCTAGCGCAAGTGTTTAAACAAAGTGTGAGGCAACAAGATTGCGTTGCACGCTGGGGTGGTGAAGAGTTTCTGTTTATTCTGCCGCAAACCTCGGCGGAACAAGCTTTTATCATTGCTGAAAAAATTCGTACTAATGTACAACATCATAAGGTGCTTTTTCATAAGCAAGAGATTAGCCTAACCATCAGTATGGGTATTTCACAGTTAACCGATAACCAAACTATTGATGAGCTTATTAACAATGCCGACAGATATTTGTATCAAGCAAAAAAGAATGGCAGAAACCAAGTATATCCTCAGTAAGCAGGCTCTATCGACCTATGAGCCGATTGGAGTGTTTTCCATCACATAAATGTTGTACTGTTTTATATCCAACAATAAATGCTAAATGCTAGAACGCTTCGCGGCTAGATTCTATAAATGCGATAGCGCAGATGATTTACAAACTTAACAAGCTGCGATGAATGTATTGATGCTTTACTGCGCTTAGCTTTTTAGCAATGCAGCGTTCTAGCAAGTTGAAGTTAGCTTGAGTTGCTAGGTTGTTATGACTGGACAAGGTTAGTTTTTATGATGCTCTAACAAAAAACGCAGCCTAGGCTGCGTTTTGGATATCGTTGAATAAACGACTAGGGTTAACGGTTAACGTAAGTCCATTTCTTGAACTTTTTCGTAAGCGATTTCAGGTGCAGTTACATCTGGTTTTTCATGTAAATCTGCTTTTAATTGGCCTTTACGATGCTTTAGTGCCGCATCTAATTTTTTAGCGGCGCTCGTGATAGCGGGATACATGACTAAGTCAGTACCTTTGGCAGCAATGCGAGTTCCTTCATAGTTAGTTCTAATTTCAACATCATATTCACCATGCTCTTTAGCTATGATGATATCTAGCGAGATAAGCGTCGGGAAATGGCTAGCTATTTTAGCGAATTTTTCATCTACGTGTTGTTTGACAGTATCAGTAACATCAACATGGTGACCAGAAAGATTTATTTTCATAGATTATCCTTAAAAGAATTTACTTGCCAAATGTATTGCGTATTACAATTGCATGCTGACATAAATAGTGTTGTTGTACAAATGCAGGCTGACATATTTAGACATGGAACGTGTGCTTTGTATCACAAGTGCTCAAGCCTATAATGTGTTTTATATCTACTTGTATACTTTAACAGCGACAACATTGATAAACGTGCATGGGGTATATCTAATTGACCTAACCCTTACATTGATTAAACATCAGATTACTGATTAAGTATAGACACAATTTAGTCCCAAAGGTTGCAACTTTTGTGTTGTTTACACAAGTGATGGTAAACCAATCAATTAACCACTAAAAACAGTTAATTTATAAGCAACTATACTCATTTTATTTTTGTAGACTTAGCTAAATTAAGTCGAATTAATCATTAACAGGAACATTTATGACGACTAATCAGCTCCAAATTGACATTATTTCCGACGTAATGTGTCCGTGGTGCATTGTCGGTTATCGCCGACTTGAACAAGCATTGAGCAAATTTGATGATTTAGAAGTTACATTGCAGTGGCATCCGTTTGAGTTAAATCCAGCAATGGGGCCTGAAGGGCAACATTTAGGCGAGCACATTGCTGAAAAATACGGTTCAACACCTGAGCAAAGTGCTCAAAATCGTCAACGGTTAACCCAAATGGGTGCCGATTTAGGCTTTGAGTTTAACTTTTCCGACTCATCACGTATTTACAACACGCTACTGGCCCACCAGCTACTGTATTGGGCTGCCGAGTCTGGTAAGCAAACTGACTTGAAATTGGCGCTGTTTAGCAGCTATTTTACTGAGCAGAAAAACCCAGATGACATTGAAGTACTCATTGAAGCTGCAGCAAAGGTAGGGTTAAATGCTGATGAGGCTCGTGCTGTGCTCACCGACAAACGCTTTGAAGCTGCTGTAAAAGAGGAAGAGCAACTGTGGATCAGCCGCGGAATTCAAGCCGTACCGGCCATTGTGTTTAATCAACAATATTTAGTGTCTGGCGCACAAGATCCCGACACTATTGCTGAGTTGATTACCAAACTGACTACAGAAGAAGCTTAAGCCGTTTTCATTAAAAAACAAAACCCAGCTTTAGCTGGGTTTTGTTTTTTACGAGGCAATCACTTAAGCCTAGTTCAACTTGGTAACTAATAAGGTTGGCGATTCAGTGCTTGAACCTGTCACCGTAAAGCAATAGGTACCGACGCTTGTGGCATTAAAGTGCATGTTGGCGCCTTTTTCCACTAAGGTTTTCAACAGCCCTTCAGTCACAGCGTCATCACCGGCTATTGCGCTAAAGTCAATTGTCGACCAATCTGCTGTCGCTATTTTAAATTCATTATCATCGGTAGCTAACGCAATATCGACGTGGTAGATGGCATAACACAGCACATATGCATTGATTACCAATAGATAGTCTTTCGTTGTTTTAAAACAGATAGTTAAATAGCAATAAATCCATCTAAAAAGCTGATTTAAATGGTATTTAAATCGCTTTAATGGAAAAGGCTTTATCAATTTTGTTTGTATCGATTTCGCCACATGTAGTGGTCGTTTCGGTTTGACTATTTAGCTCAAATTAATGGACATTAAGGTACGCCTAGTGTTGAATCAATAGAGATGTGTTACCGTTTGGTGAGTGACCGCTTTTCAGGGTAATACACGCTAAATTAAGTTGTTATAAACACCACTTTTATGTGGTTTGGGGAGTACAAAATGGGCTTTAAATTAACGGTAAATTGGCAGTCTTCACCAAGTGAGGAAGGTGAATTTAATCGCGACCATGAGGTTAAGTTTGGTACAGGGCAAACGATTCAAGCGTCATCAGCCCCTGAATACAAAGGCAATGCCGATAAAGTGAATCCAGAAGAAAGCTTACTGGCTGCTTTGTCTTCTTGCCACATGTTGACCTTTTTAGCGATTGCCCATTTAAAGCGACTGCCTGTTGCCAAATATGTTGATAATGCTACTGCTGATTTAGGTAAAAATGAAGCAGGTAAAGTCGCCGTGGTTAAAATGACATTAGTGCCTAAAGTGACGTTTGCAGAAGGGATTGAAGTTGACGCAGAAACGTTAGCGAAGATACATGAAAAAGCCCATGCAAATTGCTTTATTGCTAACTCATTAGCATGCGAAGTTGAAATAAAGCAGTAAGATTTTTTTACTGTTTTACTGTTTTACTGTTTTACTGTTTTACTGTTTTAAAGTATTAAAGTTTTAAAGTTTTAAAGTTTTAATAATAACCCTCTCAACATGACGCTGAGAGGGTTATTATTTATTGGTTTACTGAAGCCAATTTAAAGTTATTTGGCTTTTATGTCAGCTGCTTTACCTATTTTTGGCATTGGCAAGCCTTGTAATGGCGCAATAGGTTGTTGTACTAGTTCATCTTTCAAATAACTGATAGCAGCATCAAGTTGTGCATCTTTACCGCTAAAAGTGGCATAAGGTAAGTTATCGACTTCAATGTCTGGCTCAACCCCGTGACCTTCAACAACCCAACGCCCATCGATGGCATATTGTGGGTATTCTGCCACTCGTGCCATGCCTTTATCGGTCACCGAATTGCGACCCGATAACCACACTCCAGCGCCCGCAGTTTGCTTACCGATAATAGGCGCAATGTTTAGCGCTCTAATTCCGGCAGAAAAAGTCTCACCATCTGAGTAGGTCATTTGATCGGCTAATATCACTAAATGGCCTCTAAAGGTTTGCTGCATGTTTGCGTTGGTGCTGCCATGAGTTGGCTGCCAAAATGCCCATGCACGGCGTAACAGTTTTTCGATAATCCAACTGTCGATATTGCCACCACGATTGCGACGAACATCGATGATTAAGCCATCTTTGTCGTAATTGGTATAAAACTCGCGAGCAAAGCTTTCGACATCACCGCTGCCCATGGCATACAAGTGTAAATAACCAATATTCCCTTTAGAGGCTTTGGCCACTTTGTCGCCGTTATGCTCAACCCAATCAAGGTAACGCAGCTTGGCATCGGTACCTATATCATGGGGGGTGACTATGGTATTGATGACTGTTTTACCACGGACTAAACCGAGCAACACCTGCTTGTTGCCTTGGTTTCGCAGTAGTTGAGTCACATCGGCAATGTTAGTAATTTTCTTACCATTGATGCTCGCAATCACATCACCTTCTTTCGCATCAACCTCAATACGGGCTAATGGGGATGCCGACAACGGCAACTCAGGGTCGGTTTGATAAATATGGCTTATCACCACACCTTTATCGGTTTGTGTCAGCCTAGCCCCTAATGCAGCGGCTTTGGCTGCATCGGCATCTTGGGCAATATCGCCACCTCGTACTTGTGAATGTAATGAGTTCAGTTCACCCATCATTTGGGTGAAAATATCATTCAGCTCATTACGATCGGTCAGTCTGTCTACCAAAGGTTGATATTTAGCTTTAGCTGCTTGCCAATCTACGCCGCGCATTTTTGGATCAAAAAACGAATCGCGATGCATTAACCACGCATCTTCAAAAATTTGTTGCCATTCTTGCTGCGGAGAAATACTTAATTGCCATTGGTCGGTGCTGACTTTGGCGCGCGATACATCGCTGGGTAGTTTGTCACCGGCATCGACAATCATAAGGCTTTTAGGATCAGACTGTTTGCGCAGCATGATTTTACTGCCATCTTTTGATAACGAATATTGGCCTACATCTTCACCAAAGGTGTCGACTTTAATATTAAGCGGGTCAAACTTAATCAGTTTTAGCTCGCTTTTATCTTGGCTGCCATCTAATAAATACAGCTTATCTTTGGTTGCGGTTAAGCTATTGTAGTTACCTGCATCAACTGGCACTTGCCATAAGCGTTGGTTTAATCCGTCCCACTCTACTTTGACTTTTGCTGGGGTGTCTTGGTCTTTACTGTCAGCTTTTTTAGCGTCTTTGTTAACGGTAAGCTCGGTTGGTTTGGCAAACGAAAATGATGCTTTAGCATCTAATGCTAAGGCAAACACTTGAGTGCGTTTATCAAATATCGGCCCCATGTTACGGTCGCCCCAAGGCGAACCAGGGTTGGCTTTAAATTCGCGGTTAGACAAGAAATACAACCATTTACCGTCGTGGCTAAAACTAGGCGAAAAAGACTCGTATTTGTCTGTAGTCAAGGTTTGTAATTTTGACTCGTTAATGGAATACAACACAATTTGCGGACGTTGTTTGCCAATCTCAGCCTTGGTTAGCGCAATAAATTGACTGTCGCCAGACCATTTTATGTCTTGGTAAGGGCCTAAACCTTCGCCATTTTTAATGATTTTTTGGTTATTGTTGCGGCTTAAATCAAGTAACCACACATTACCCATGTAATCGTCATGCACTAAATAACGGCCATTTGGTGATAACGATAAACTGGTGCGTAAAGTGCTGCCATCTTTAGTAAGTTGCTTAGCACCGGCAGAACCGTCGGCAGGATATTGCCAAATTTCTTGTTCGCCAGACGCATCGCTAATGCCATAAACCCATTTGCCGTCATCACTTAATAGTGCATCACGTACACGACTATCGGCGGGTGAATCTATTTGCACTAAACGACGACCGTCGTTGCTGGCAATAGCTACATGGCTACGGGCCGTTATGACGACGTTATCGCCTTGATGAGAAAATACTGTCGAGGTGGCGTAATCCATTGGGTCGTTAACCCACTGTTCGCGGCGATGCGTAAAGTCGCTGGTAAGCTCAATGGCTACTGTTGATTCCGCAAGATCGGCTAGATTAAGTAACTTAATGTCGGCGCCCTGCTGAAACACAATACGGCCATTATTAAGCTGGGCGTCACGCACTTGCCAGTCGGAATATTGAGTGTGTTGCTTAATGTCTTTGCCATCTAGGGTCATTGACCAAATGTTGTCATTGCCAGATTGATCACTGACAAAGTAAACACGTTGGTTCCATAGCATTGGCTGTTTAACCGAGCCTTCATGGGCGTTGGTTAACTGTTGTGCTTCTTGTTTACTGCCTAACTTATAACGCCAAATTTCGCCTTTAGCGCCGCCGCGATACACTTTGACATTGTCGCCGCTAACTTGCAGACCAAATTGGGTAAAATAAACATATTCACCTTTATCATCAATGGTGCCTTCGACTGCGTCAGCTAACGGTAAATCGGTAATGGTTAAGGATTGTGGGTCAACGGTTTTAAGCACCCAAAAGTTAGCCGGGCCAAAGGCGTTGTCGGTTGAATACAATATTTCGCCAGATGCCGTCCAACCTTGCAGACGTACTCGGCTGTTTTCAAAGCTCACCCGTTTAGCTACGCCGCCTTGAATCGGCATAACATACACTTCGGTAGCGCCTTCATAATTGGCAGTATATGCCACCCATTTACCGTCTTTAGAAATGGTTGCGTCCAACTCTTCAGCAGCTAAACTGGTTAAGCGGCTGGCTTTAGTTTGGTTATTGTTTTGACTGAGTTCAGTGGTCCAAAGATCGCCTTCGGCAGTAAACACTAAGGTTTGATCGTGTAATGCAGGAGCGCGGTAATAGCCTTGATTAGAGGCGTTGGCGAATATCAATGATGAACACGCTAAAGTGCCTAGTGCCAACATACAATGCGCAACGGAGCGACGAAGTTTCATGGTGAGGAGCTTCCTTATAAAGTCGATAATTAGAGATAACGCGTTATCGAGTAGGCTATTTTTATTGATTGATTCACGTTATCAGAGTTATGCCAATTGTTGCAGTACAAAAATGTAACGAACCTCTACAGGGAACAAAAAACGGCTAAGCAATAATTGCTTAGCCGTGGGTATTTTACCGTCTTAGTATTCTGGTATTTTGCTTACTGCGAAGTCAGTTGCAGTACAATTTTATGGTATTGCTCATAAAGTGGATGCGACGGATCTGATAACTCAGGAAAGCGTTGATCTATGGTGATCATATAACGCTCAGCTTGAATCAGTTTATTGTCGACCATTAATACTTTTAAACGAGCCAAGGCAACATCAGCAGTATCTAACTCAATGTCCCCTTTTAACGAACCATTAAATGACTGTTTCACTTGCTGTACCTCCTTGGCATTACTGCGTGATTGCAGCTCTAATGCTTTCTTTTGTGCTTCTGCATTTACTTTGGCAGGTGCTGGCGCAGCACTCATTACCGCGGACGATGTATCTGCCATTTGAGATTCAATGGATCCATTGCTATCAGAGCGATTGTCATCAGATGCTTCACTAATTGCATCGCGATTTCTTGACTGATTATTTACAGGTGCCGATTTCATCGACAATCCCTGCACTGCAATGGATTCTGCTGCTGCGGCATCTTCAACTGGTGATTCAGTTAGTTTAGATACATCCGATGTCGATTTGGCCTGCTTAAATGATGGCTGCTGAGCAGGTACGCTTTGCTCCGAGTCAGTACCAAGGTTTTTTTGCAAACTTGGATTTAATATAAATAATCCCGCCACCAGCAACACTGAGGCAGCACTTGAGTACACCCATGCATTGCGTTGCCAGATTGATTTTTTAGCTGAACTGGCTTTAGATACATTAGCCTCCGAACGCGCCTTGGTTAATATGGCTTCATCAAGTTTTGCAGAAGGTTGCTCTAATGGTTGTTGATGATAAGCATCTTTGATTTCAGTTTGTAATGCAGTGAACTCTGCATCATGATCTTGTTGCTGACTCATAATGTTGTCTCCTGCCTTTGATTAGCAATACATTGCTTAATACTCTGATAAGCATAACGAATACGACTTTTAGTTGCTTCTAAAGTCACATTGGCAATGTCGCTTATCATGGCGGCGGTCATGCCCATTTCAATGTTGAGCAAAAAAGCTTCTTTTTGCACTGGCGGTAACTTAGCAATGCAACCCTTCATCATATCGGCTTGTTGCTGCTGCTCAACTTGCGGCTCGGGCGAAGCTTGATCGTCGGCTTGTAAGCAGTCCATGGTTTGATCTTCGCCAAGCGGGGTCACTTTATCGAGAGGCTTAACGGCTCGCACATGGTCAATCAATAAGTTATGGGCAATTTTATATAACCAAGTGGTGAATTTGGCGGTGACTTGATATTGCCTCGCCGCATTAATCACCTTACCCCAGGTGTCTTGATACAAATCTTCGGCGAGCTGCTGGTCATGTAATTGACGCACAAAATAACGATACAAAGGGCCTTTGTGTTTAAGGTATAAGGCCTCGAACGCGCGAACGTCACCCGCTTGGTAGTCGAGCATCAGTTGCTCGTCACTTCCCACTTGGGGAATTAACGACTCATCCTTAGGGTGTATTGATGTTGGCACCATTTTATCCTTTTTGTGACGCATTTATTGGCTAACCCAACGAGTATCAGGTTCAGTCATCATAACCTGACCTTCGAGTACACTTGCGGTTTTTAGTATTTGTACAAACTCATGGCGATAGCCAAAACGGTCTTGGCCCATTGCAGACTCAGCAAGTGTAATTAACTTAGCATAATCAGTATCGTGGACATAATTATTCTGGTTAAGCAGCTGACCAAAACCTGCAACTGCCGCAGCAAATCTAAAATCGTCACTGGCTTGATGCAAATGAGTCAGCTGCTGCTCACGGTTAATGGGATAGGCGATTAATTGACTGGTTTGTTCGCCAATCGCTTTATAACGCAGCTTTAAATAAGCCACTTCATTTACAGTGTGTTGATGAACTTTAGCATCATCTATTTGCGTTGATTCCGTGGCGGCATAACGCAGCGGATCAACTAGGCGATTATGGCTGTCGTTATAACGGATTTCGTACAGTGCAGTCACAGTATGACCCGCACCAATCTCGCCAGCATCAACGGCGTCGTTATTAAAATCACTGCGATTTAACAAGCGATTTTCGTAACCAATCAGTCGATATTCTGAGACCACTGCGGGGTTAAATTCAATTTGCACTTTAACATCGTGAGCAATGGTTAACAGTGTGGCACTGAGTTGATCAACTAGTACTTTTCGTGCTTCATTTAAGGTGTCGATAAAGGCATATTGACCGTTAGCTTTATTGGATAATTGCTCCAACAAATGGTCGTTATAACTGGCAGTACCCGAACCTAGACCAAAACCAAGCGTTGATAAGCCAATACCCTTTTTGCTTTGACTGGCAACGAAATCGACCAATTGCTGATGATCTGTTATTCCCAAGTTAAAGTCACCGTCGGTAGCTAATATGACTCGGTTACTGCCGTTTTCGATAAAGTGCTTTTGCGCTAATTGATACGCCAACTCAATACCTTGACTGCCGTTAGTGCCACCTTGCGCGTTTAACTGACTTAGGGCTGTTTTAATGGCAGTAAAGTCATTACCAGCGACACCGTCAAGCACTACACCGCTGGCACCGGCGTACACCACAATCGATACTTTATCTTGCGCCGATAATTGCTGACTCAACATCAGCATGGCTTGTTTCAATAATGGCAATTTATCAGCAGATGACATAGAGCCTGACACATCAAGCAGTAACACCAAATTACTCGCACCAAGCTTATCAGGCGCAACATCAAAGCCTTTAATACCAATGCGCAGTAATTGAGTATCAGCATTATACGGTGATGGTGCTAATTCAGTATTAACCCTAAATGGCTGCTCAGTGGTTGTCGGTTCTGGGTAGTCATAGCTGAAGTAATTGACTAACTCCTCTACCCTAACGCTATTCTTTGCCGGCAGTTGGCCTTGACTGATTAATCTGCGCGTAGTGCTGTAACTGCCAGTATCAACATCGATTGAAAACGTCGATACCGGCGTTTCACCTGCTACCATATTGCCGTTTTGTACTAGCGACTCAAATTTGTCATTAACATTAGGTGCTAATAACAAGCTGCGATCGCTTGCGCTGACATGCTGAGGACTCACAATACGCTCCGCCATTGACGATGCCATGACTTTAGCGCTGCGATGCACCTCCTTTGATCCTTGGTATGCATCAGCCTGTGGCTCAGATGCCATCACTAAACCTGCTACCTCAGATAACTCGGGACGCGCTTGTGCAGAGGAATCCGTTTTACTCGCGGATTGAATTTTAGAAGCGGGCTGACTTTGTTTCGCACTGTCTTTGGATTCTTGCGCACAACCACCGATAATAATCGCACTAATCACGATGGCTAATACACTGCGAGTGAGTTGCTTATGGGTATTGTTCATGGTTATTTTCCTCATCTATCGATTGATTCTTCATTTTGGTCACGTCAACAAAGTGACTTTGCATACAGCTAATAACGAGCGCGATGAGCAAAAGGGTTATTGATATAAAATGTGTTTAAGTAGTTTTCGTATTTAGAAACTGAGTGTTAGCCTCAAGAAACACTGAAATGAAGCCAACAGAGCATGGCTTATGCTATTATCTAGCACCTTTTTTATCGCCTTAATATTGACGTTAACCGCCGCTATACTCTAGTGAGCAAATTAACTAAATATACTAATAGAATAAGTACGTTAAGGAGTTAACATGCAAGCCCTAGTTGCTGTTGTAATGGGTTCGAAAAGTGATTGGCCTACAATGGAAGCCGCCGCTGAAATTATGGATAAGTTACAAGTGCCTTATCATGTTGAAGTTGTTTCAGCTCACAGAACACCAGACAAGCTAATGGAATTTGCAAGTTCTGCTGCAGATAAAGGCTATAAAGTCATTATTGGTGGCGCAGGCGGAGCAGCCCATTTACCAGGCATGATCGCCTCTAAAACGCGTTTACCAGTGTTGGGTGTCCCAGTACAAAGCAAGGCGCTATCTGGTATGGACAGTCTATTGTCTATTGTACAAATGCCTAAAGGGATTGCTGTTGGCACCTTGGCCATTGGTACTGCCGGCGCGTTTAACGCAGGTTTATTAGCCAGCCAAATTTTGGCGATTAGCGATGCCGCTTTGGCTGAGCGTTTAGAAGCATTTCGTGATGAGCAAACTCGCTCGATCCTTGATAATCCCGATCCGAGAGAAGACTAATGACGTTGCCAAAAAATCTTTGGGTATTGGGTGACGGTCAATTAGGTGCCATGCTCAGTCATGCTGGTCAGCCGTTAGGCATTAATGTGCGCCCAGTCGATATTATGACGCCATCCGATGCACAATTACCGCTAGAAGCTGACGACATCATTACCGCTGAACGTGAACAATGGCCTGAGTCGCAGTTAAGTTTACAACTCAGCCAACACCCACATTTTATTAATGGTCCTGTGTTTGGCCGTTTAGCAGATCGTTTTAGCCAAAAAAGTCTACTCGATGAATTAGCGGTCGCCACATCACCATGGCAATTAGTTGATGACAATACCAGCACTGAAGCGTTACATAAGGCTTATGGTGAACGGGTATTGTTAAAACGTCGCACCGGTGGTTATGACGGTAAAGGTCAACACTGGCTTAAACAGGCTGAAGCAACAACCATCCCTGCCGATTGGCGCAACGAAGCCATTGCAGAACAAGCGATTAACTTTGATGAAGAAGTGTCGTTAGTCGGCGTGCGCACACAAGATGGCCGCTGCTTATTTTACCCACTAGCACTTAACTTGCATCAAGACGGTATTTTAATGGCCTCTATCGCGCCATTAAGCCGCTTAGCACCTTTGCAAGCAGAAGCTGAAGACATGTTAAGCAAGGTCATGCATGGCCTTGAATACGTGGGTGTGATGGCAATGGAATGTTTCCGTGTTGGTGAACACTTAATGGTAAATGAGTTAGCGCCACGGGTGCATAATTCTGGCCATTGGACTCAAGCAGGTTGCCACATTAACCAGTTTGAATTGCACTTACGTGCCTTATGCAATTTACCTTTGCATCAACCACAAGTGAACTTTCAATGTGTGATGGTTAACCTAATTGGTGTTGATAAAGACGACCGTTGGTTAAGCCTGCCAAATGCTGAACTGTTTTGGTACAACAAAGACGTTCGTGTTGGTCGCAAAGTGGGTCACTTGAACCTGTCAGTGCATAATAAAACGATGTTAGATGACAGTATTAGCCAACTAAAAGCGTGGATGCCACAGCAATATCAAGCACCATTAGATTGGATTTTGGCAGAGTTTGCCCAATAGCTGGGTTAAACAGGCTGATTAAATTAGTTTGTAAAATCAATTAAACAAGTCATCAAATCTGTTTATTCGGACGTTACCTAAAGACACACGAAAAAAGGAGCCTAGGCTCCTTTTTTGTTATTGATTTTTTTGTGATTTATTTTTTGTAATTGAATGATTTTTTATGATTGAATACTTTCTTGTCATTGAATAGCTAGGGCTTTCGCTTAAAAATCGCTAACCACGTCAAATGTGTTCGCAGTGGTCAGTAAGCCGCTGCACAAAGCGACTTATACTTAAGCTTAATCAAAGAATACTCGCCATAACCAAGACGAATCTAAATCATCTTTGCATTGAGTGTATTGCGCAGCGTAGCGTTTTGAACGGGTGTCGACTTTATTGGCTACTGGCGTTAACCATTTTTTGGCTTTATAACTACCACGCTTATAACCGCCCCAGCCTTCGTGATAATTTAAGTATTGGTTTTTAGCATCCCACTTTGATACGCCATTAATTTTATGGGTTTTGTAAATAAACCAGCCCATAAAGTCCATCGCATCATCAAAATCACTACGGCTAGACCAATTGTTACCGGTTTCGCGAACGTAATCGTCCCACGTCATGGTTTTAGCTTGTGCGTAGCCATAGGCATCGCTGGCTCGTCCGGTGGGGATAAAACCTAAAAAGTATTCCATTGGTGGTGCGGCATTATGTTTGAATGAACTTTCTTGGTACATCATCGCTAAAGGGACATGTACTGGAACGCCCCATTTTTCACGGGTATCTACTGCGGCTTCATACCAAGAACGGTGTTCTTTAAAAATAGCACACAGATTATCAGGCTCTTTCGGAGGCGAGGTGGCACAACCTGCTAATGACAGTAATACAATTGCGCTAACGACACCTAAAAAAAACTTCATAACACCTCTACCAGTACCTAAGATATTGATTCTGGGCTCAGTTTTACATCAATTAAAAACCAATGCAATTATCGTTACATTTTTGTTGCATTGTTTTATAAGGGAACACCCATTATTTCAACAATGCGCCTCAAACTGAAAAGACTGAGTGACTCTGATTGAGCACATAATGAATGGAGTGGGTATTATCGTTTCATTTCACATTGATGAGATTCTGTTTGCCAAATGATTGGCTGCCAGTAGTCCTGATTTTGACCAATATAGATTTTATCGGTATTGAATTGAGCGGCAATATGATAGCGCTGATCGAGCTCAACATTAACAGTCAATACTTTCACTTTACGGGCCGATAATGACACTTTTAATTCTGGTGAGTTAATCAGCTCTGCCACTGTAAATGCATGCTCGCCTGGCGATAATAGGTAATTGGGCCTTGAAATAACGGCAACGCCATCCAAGTGAGTGACCACGACACGGTATAAGTTGGCACTGTTATCGGGCGCTAAATAACTCGATACAGTACCGCACTCTACCATTTCATCTGGCGATGAAGCACAGCCATGTAAAGCTAATGCCGCTACCGCTACAAGCAGTGCTCGCCAAGATGAATAAGCTTGCATGATTACTTCGCCTCGAAAGTGCCTGCAGGAACAAGATCACTAAAATAGTGAGCGAGGAAAGTCGCAAAATTATCTTGTGGTTGAGCCTCTAAACTGTGCTGCTCAAGCAAAGATTTTTTAGCCTCGTTTTCATAGCTTTGCTCGACTTCATCACTTAATGGGTAATGGCTTAAAAATTCATGATAATCATTTGCCAGTTGTTTAACCCACACGCTATGGTCGGTGCCTTTAACCACGACTTCGTTGATCACTCGCCCTGATAAGGTTTTATCTGGATCATCGATAGCTTCAGACCAAGTGCTTAAGGCTGTTTGGTAAGCATGGCTATCATCACCGTCGAGTAGCTTCGCGATTGTGTTTAATTGTCCAAATAACTCGTGCATCCATTGCGTTAAGCTAATGGTCTTACCGTTACGTTGTAATTCAAGCCCAGGTTTACGGCCTTCTAATACTACGGCTTTCAAGTTAGCGGCAATCTCTGCGTCGCCGACGGCATCGGTATCTTCAGATGGCGATAATAAGCAGTACAATAAAAATAGGTCTAGGAAACGTACTTGAGTTGCATCTATCCCAACAGGGCTAAATGGATTAACGTCTAAGGCACGTACTTCAATATACTCAACACCTGCACGTGCTAAAGCTTGTGAAGGTTTCTCGCCTTTTTGGGTGACACGTTTTGCACGGATTGGCGCGTAAAATTCATTTTCAATTTGCAAAATATTACTATTGAGTTGGCGGTATTCACCGTCCACATTGATACCAATTTCTTCAAACTTTTTCGATGGCATTTTAATTGCTGCGCCGACGCCCTCAAGGTAGTCAGGCAATGAGTTATAGCTAATATTAAGCGTGTCTTGTTCTTTATTGGTATAGCCTAGATCACTCATGCGCAATGAGGTTGCATAAGGAAGGTATAAGGTCCCTTTACCGGTTTTTTTAAATTCGAAATCAACGTCTTGATCTTTTATAAATGAACTGCATAATGCTGGCGTTGAACCAAATAAATACGGTAACACCCACACTAAACGACGGTAGTTACGGATCAGTCCAAAATAAGATTCTGAGATAAAGTCTTCAAAGCTGATATTTTTACTGCAACAAGCGGCACCGTTGGTCATCTTGTCATCATACAAACGTTGCCATAAATCTTGCGACACCGAAAAGTTAAAATGAACCCCAGAAATGATCTGCATTAATGCACCATAACGATGGGTTAACCCTTTACGATATAAGGTTTTCATTTTACCGTTATTGGAGCTGCCATATCGTGCGACAGGAATATCACTGACTTCACCTACGTAACATGGCATGCTGACAGGCCACAATTTTTGGCCGTTAAGGTTACGCACACTGTAAGCGTGGGTTTGCGTTAACCCCTCGAGCAAATCATCAATACTGTGACAGACTGGCGTAATAAATTCTAATAAGGCTTCGCTGTAATCAGTGGTAATGCGCGAATGGGTCAGAGCAGAACCGAGCGCTTCTGGGTGTCCGTCTTGTGCTAAATGGCCGTTTTCATCAATACGCAATGCTTCACGTTCAATACCACGTAACATGCCCAATAAAGCCTCACGGCCTTGAGTGTCGCTTAAGTGTTCGACTTTTTCATTGAAAGACTTCAATTTACTACTCTCTTTTATGGATTCGCATTGCGAGTAAACAGCTAGACCTGATAATAAACGAGATTATTACTGAAAACGCGAAAAAAAATGTAACTCAGTATAATTAGCGTGTTTATGGGTGTTAAATTAAAAAACGGCAACACAAATTGTCACCGTTGATAGAGCCTTAAACATTATCTTTTATTTGCCAAAATAACCAACACCGTATGGTATTACGATTAAAGCACATAATTTAGCTCAACCTATATTTATAATAGACTGAGCTAAGTATACATCTCATGTATATGAGGTTAACACTAGCTTATTTCAAGGCTAGTGTTAACCCTTGTAGTAACAAGTGTTCAACTAGTCGGCAAGTGTCATCATTTCAATCTGATACCCAAGGGCTTTTAATTGAGGTACAACGGTGGTTTTATCACCCACCACCAACATTGCCATATCATTGATATTTAATAACTTACTGGCAAGTTTGTTTAATTCATCTGTCGAAATGTTTTTCACAATTTTGTCTTGCTTAGCCGTAAAGTTTTTATCGAGCTGATAACGTTGGATCATTCTTAGAAAACCGGCTTTTTGATACGGGGTTTCGTATTCTAATGCCTGGCTTTGCGCAATCGAACTGCGCATAAAGGCACTTTCTTCGTCGGTCATACCCGACGCTTGGTATGCATTAATTTCGTTAATAAACTCAGCTAATGCTAATCCTGTTACATCGCTTCTTACGCTAGCATACGCCATAAACTGACCGGTATCTTCTGCGCCACCAAACTGAGTACGCGCACCATAGGTGTAACCTTTATCTTCACGCAGATTAAGATTAATACGGCTATTAAACGCATCTCCTAATGGGTAGTTCATCAAATAAGCTTTAAAGTAATCGCCTGTTGCATCATACGGTAACGACACTTGGCCGATATTAATCACCGACTGTGCTGCACCAGGTTTATCAATCAAATAAATGGTGTTTTTAAGGTGTGTTGGTAATGCAGGCAGTGCTGCAACCTGAGTCGCCTCACCTTGCCATTCATTAAATATCGACAACTTAGGCATTATTTGTTGTTGATTTAAGTCTGATACCACAACCATTTGAGCATTACCTGCACGGTATTGCTGTTGGTAAAATTGCTTTACGTCATCTAGCGTTAATGCCGATATTGATTTAATCGTACCATTACTGCTGATCCCTAATGGACTATTGTTGCCATATAACAAGGCAGCAAAACCACTACGGGCTAGATAGTTAGCATCGGACATTTGATGTTGCAAACCTTGCAACTGCTGTTGTTTGACTCGTTCAAAGTCTGCAGCAACAAAACCGGGACTGAATAAACGCTCTTTAACGATAGCAAGCGTGGCATCTAGGTTTGCCGTTAAACTCGACACTTTAAGGTAGCTTTGTGAATCGCTGGCGCCAAAACTAATCGACGAGCCCAGCATATCAAGCGCCCCAGCTAAATCTTCGCTGCTGCGTTGCGCACTCGACTCATTAAGCATAGATGCGGTTAACTCAGCAAGACCCGCCTTATTATTGGGCGTTAAACGATGGCCGCCATCCAAATAAATAAGCAATTCAACCGTTGGTGTTTCGTCACTTTCAGTGCCCATCACTTTAATGCCATTTACCAGCTTGCTGTCCCATAATTGCGGCACTGTCAGTATCGGGGCCGCGGCTGATGGCGGTATTTTATTGCGATCAAATGAAGATTTAGCGAAAGTGATATCAGATAATCCGGTTACCGCTTCTTGCGCGATAGGCAAAGTAGTCGGTTCAAAATTATCCGCGTGGGCGATTAATTGTGTTTGTCCTTCTGGCACAATACTCATCACCACCATTGGCTTATTTTTAATGTAGGTATTAAATACCCGCATTACATCGGCTTTGGTGACATTAGCATAACGGGCTAAATCAGCTGCCACCATGTCTGGCTTACCAAAAAAGGTTTGATTAGCGGCAAGTGTAGAGACTTTTCCGGCGACACTTTGCATGCCAAAAATAGTGTTGGCTTCGAACTGTACTTTGACTTTTTGCAAGTCATCGTCGGTTACGCCACGTTGTTCAAACTCACTGATAGTTTGATTTATTTTAGTTTCAAGATCAGCAAGACTGCCACCTTTACTTGGGTTCGCGACAGCGTAAAGAGATAACTGACAAGTAAGCTCTTGGCATGGATGACTCACCGCAGCTTGGACCGCATAACCATCTTTGACCAAATTTTTATAGATAAGTGACGTTTTACCGCCACCGAGAATATTAGCGAGCAAATCGAGTGCAGCTTCGTCTTTATGTTGCGCGTAAACAGTGGGGAATCCCATGTATATTAATGGCAAATGTACTTTGTCTTCCATCGATATATAACGGGTTTTATCCAATGTCACCATGGTTTTAGCTTCAGGCTTAACCGTAGGCCCGGCTGGAATTTCACCAAAGTATTTATTTACCCAAGCCAGCGTTTGCATCTCATCAAAGTCGCCACCAATGGTTAAGGTCGCATTGTTAGGCCCATACCAACGTTGAAAAAAATGTTTCACATCAGCAACTGTGGCGCGATCTAAATCATCTGGCCAACCAATAACAGGCCAAGAATATGGATGACCCGCTGGATAAAATGCTTGGTTAAAACGTTCATTTAAACGGCCATAAGGACGATTATCAATCCGTTGTGCACGTTCATTTTTGACGGTTTCACGTTGCACTTCGAATTTTTCACTCGTGAGGGCGGGCAGTAAAAAGCCCATACGGTCAGACTCTAACCAGAGCATTTTCTCTAGTTGATTACTTGGCACTGTTTCAAAATAATTGGTTCTGTCGGTATTGGTAGTGCCGTTTAATGTTCCGCCCGCTTCAGTAACCACTTTAAAATGCTGTTCATCACCAACGTGTTGTGACCCTTGGAACATCATGTGTTCAAATAAATGTGCAAAGCCACTGCGACCGGCTAATTCACGGGCTGAACCGACATGATAGGTCACATCGACATGAGCTAATGGATCTGACTTATCTTGATGTAAAATCACGGTTAAACCGTTGGCTAACTGATATTTTTTATAAGGAATGCTAACTTGATTTTCTATCGGCGTGGCGTTTTCAATTAAGGTAACGCCTTGGGGCAAACTCGACGACTGGTACCCATCATATGCGCAGCCACTTAACGCTGCACTGATGGCCGCTGCTAATATCCATTTATTCAAATTTAGTTTCAAAATCGACTCCTTCCTTAAAACAAAAAAACCATCGTTGCAGAAGTAACGCGGTATCAATACTCAAACGTATACGTCATCAGTAATACAATGATGCTATAACGTAATAATTTACCCATAAACATAAATAATGAGGCGGGCAAGATAGGTATTTTTAACCATCCAGCCAGTAAACATAGCAAATCACCGATTATCGGTAACCAAGATAATAATAGGGCCCACATACCATATTTTTCTATCCATGCGAGTGCATAGCGGTATTGACGACGTTGAATATCTTGTGGATTCTTGGCTAACCGCCCTGCTCGACCAAGACCATAACTGGTTATCGCACCAAGCGTATTACCAATAGTGGCCAGTATTAATAATTCGAACCATAAAGATGGCGTTTGATTAAGTAATGCCACCAGTAACACTTCTGAGCCGCCAGGCAAAAGCGTTGCAGCGAAAAAGGCGCCGCTGAACATTAACCATAAACTCGTCATCGATAAATCTTATTGTGCACTAGCATATTCATTCCAATGACTATTCATTTTATTTTTATCGTACCTTCACAATGAATATCTGCACAGCATAATATGAATATATTGAACGCGATAAATCTTAAATTAACTCACCAGTATCTCAAGAGTGCTTTAAACACTATGCAGATACACAATCACGATACCGTTCATTGTGACGTAAACATGCAAGGTTACCCCACTCAATATACAAAAATTGAGCAACAACAGCGCGAATACGTTAATGAATAGTGAAAAAACTTAAAGTTATAATAACAAATTTAGTTATTCATATAAGTTATAATAAAATAACGTTGTTTGTCATTCGCTCACTTCATACAATGCGATTAATGTTTATTAACCTCAACGGGTTTATTAGGACATTATTTAGCGTAAATACTTCGCATAGTCCTAAAAAACTAGACAGTAATACAGCGTCACATCGCCATTGTAGGGTTTAGCTTTTAGTAATTAATCACTCATTAGTGAACTAATGGGTCACGTACAACGATGTTGCCTAATCATATTTAGCGACGTCACAATGACATAATTTGGAACTTTCATGATATTGCAAACGCTCAAACGCATCCCTTTTTGGCAGAAAGTCATTGCAGGTTTTGTTTTAGGAACCCTCACAGGCGTCGGATTAGGCGAGTCAGCCGTGATGTTAAAGCCTCTTGGCGATCTGTTTATCAGTGCCATTAAAATGCTGGTTGCTCCTTTGGTATTTTGTGCCATTGTGGTGAGCATTACCTCTCTGGGCTCGCAAGGTAATTTAAAGCGTTTAAGCTTTAAAACCTTAGCCATGTTTATGTTTACCGGCACCATTGCTTCATTTATTGGTTTAACTGTCGGCAGCCTTATCGACATGGGCGGTAACCTAGCCTTAGCCACATCGGAAGTCCGCGAACGTGATATCCCAGGCTTTGCTCAAGTTTTGCTCAATATGATCCCAGTGAATCCATTTGCCTCGCTAGCCGACGGTAATGTGCTTCAAATCATTGTTTTTGCAGCGTTAATTGGCATTGCCATTAATGCTGTAGGCGAGAAAGCAACGCCGTTAAAAAATGTCATTGAAGCCGGTGCTGAAGTGATGTTTCAATTAACGCGTATGGTATTAAAATTAACACCAATTGGTGTATTTGGTTTAATGGCCTGGGTTGTTGGTGAGTACGGCTTAAGTACATTATTACCATTAGGTAAGTTTATTATTGCGATTTATATTGCCGCGTTAATTCATATTATCTTTGTGTATGGTGGTTTAGTTAAATTTGCTGCGGGTTTAAGCCCACTGCAATTTTTCCGTAAAGCCATGCCGGCTCAAATTGTGGCCTTTAGTACCGCATCAAGCTTTGGTACTTTACCTGCCAGCACACGCAGTACCGAAGCGATGGGCGTGTCCAAACGTTACAGTGCTTTTGTACTGCCACTCGGCGCAACCATGAACATGGACGGTTGTGGTGGTATTTATCCTGCTATTGCGGCCATTTTTATTGCGCAAATTTACGGTATTCCGCTTGATATGACGGACTACATGTTGATTGCGGTAACGGCAACGGTAGCGTCTGTCGGCACAGCAGGAGTTCCTGGTAGTGCGATGGTGATGTTAACCGTGACTTTGGGCGTGATAGGCTTACCACTGGAAGGTATTGCCTTTATCGCAGCCATTGACCGTATTATTGATATGATCCGCACGGCAACTAACGTGACTGGCGATATGATGACTGCGGTTGTGATTGGAAAATCGGAAGGCCAATTGGACGTAGAGCAATTTTACTCAGATGAAAAACCGGTTGAGCAAGCCGCTTAACAATATTTTCATTGTATGGTTTGACCTAAAATACCTTGATCATTTTTAAACAAGCCAGCACTTTTTAGTGCTGGCTTTTTAGTGTCAATCGTCAAAAAAGATAAACGCCCATAAATGAGTGAAGGCTATTGAGCTAACGCTGGAATGACTTAAATTGGAAAAGTGCTCCACATCCAAAAATCTAGGTCAACAGTCGTCTACATCAGAAACGATCTACGTTGAACCCGACAGTTTCAATCCGATAATGCCAATAACAATTAACAGTAGACTCACTAATCGAATCAATGTGACTGACTCATTAAACAATACCATTCCTAGTATTGCAGTCCCTACCATTCCCACTCCAACCCAAATAGCATAAGCCGTTCCAACGGGCAACGATTTCATCGCAATGCCCAGTAGCCCAACACTAATCAACATGGCGACAATAGTACCGACGCTTGGCCATAAACGAGTAAAACCTTCGCTATATTTAAGTCCTATCGCCCATACAATTTCAAATAATCCCGCTACCACCAAAATAAACCAAGACATACACACCTCTGTGTTACGGGGCCGTCCCCGGATGAAATAGAGAGGTAAGGTCGTCCTCACGTCACATAAACAGATATCGGTATCACAAAAACAACCTAAGCCAATATCTTGTGATTAGGGCATTCACTGAGTAGGTTGCGATCTACTATTGGTACGTTTTACCCTGATGCATCAACCAACCATTAAGGTGGCGGCCATTAGGATCGTCATGAGTCCAATGCACTACGCCGCCTTTGTTATTCCATTCATACACACCGTAAAATTGTATCTCATCACCGACCGATATCGCATCAATCCGTGGCGCCAAATCAATATTATGTGCAATTAATACGGTGATCGAAGAAGATATCTTAACAATTAATCTTTGATGTCTAGCGCCTTTATTGTCATCTGGTAGCAGTTTAACCACGGTTCCCAGACCTTGTACCTGAACATTTTCCTGCTGGTGCTCAAATGCTTGTTGGATGAGTGCATTGTTATTTTGGGCTACAGAATATTGCACTGTGGAGTTAGATTTGAGTGCGGTGGTTGATGTATCGGTGAATGATTCAGCCACACTATATTGCGGTAAAACGAACCATTGATATGACGAAAAAATTATAACGAGTAACGCGAACCATTTTTTCATGTGCTGTGCTTTCCTTAGCCTAATTAACAAGATAGTTAAACAGATATTATACGATAACAACCCAAAAGGAACACAAGATAGTGATGATAGTGATGATGGTGATGATGGTGAGCATGCATTATGACTAAAGTTCTTTAGATTATAAATTGATTATGCAGGCAGTGAATTTTATCTAAGCCAGTCTAATTTAGCACCGTTAGAGACCACGGATTAGCAGCAATTTTAGGCTCTACATAAGATAGTAGCAGGAATAGTTAACTGACTTGGTTGAGCTTAGGGGGGTAAATAGATTTCAAAACTGGACACAAAAACGCAATGTAAAAAAAGATTAAAGCGAGTATCAATTGATACTCGCTTTTTTCACTAGCTTGCCAAATTAGAACTTAGCGTTTGCCCAAAGCCACACTTTATCAGTATCAACTTTACCGGCTCCAGCATCGCCTGCTGAATAAGCGGCGTATTTAACACCTACGGTATAATTTTTATCAATTGGTAAACTGAATACGGCGTCAATTTCGTCGCCTAAATCGTTTACCGTAGCGCTAGATTCGTCAGCTTCAAAATCATGGTAAACCAACGCCCAATTACCACCAACAATACTACCACCAATAGACACATAGGTATCGGCTAGCCCTTGGGCTGGCGTCCCTAAAAATTGATCAGACCAACCATTAAATGCGTGTAAAGTGGCAAGCGGTGTTGCAAAACCATATTCACCATTATCAGACCCAAGCAGCTCGTATCCTAACTTGACGGTCAGCCCGCTAAAACCTACGCCAACTTCGCCCAATAAATAATCAGCAGAATAAGATGTAGTTGCGGTATCGGCATCTTGTGTGGCGTATTCTACCGTATAAAGTAGTTTGATTTTGTCGATATCTTTAGCACCAGCAAAGCGCACGCCATAGGTGTCAACGCCGTTATCAAGGTTGGTATCTTCCTCAAGCAGATAGCCGTAAGCACTTAGCTTACCCAAGCCTAAATTATATGATGCATTGATGATGTGATCTTTTGAATCTATGTCTTTTATTTCTGCAAAAATACGGTTGCGCTTGTAGATATAGCCATAGTCAACGCTAAAGTCATTCATTGCATATTGCATAGTAACGGCATCGAATGTTTGGCGATCTTGACGCCAGCCAACATGGCCGATAAAACGTTGGTTATCGATAGCAATAACTTGACGCCCAGCTTTAGCAGTAAAACCATTACGCTTGTATTGTAAGAAAGCCTGGTCTAATTCAGTTGTTTCAGGGTCTGCAATCACAGAGTAATCAGCATTGTTGCCAATCGCGTCATTATAATCATTAACCCCTGCTAAGCTGCGTGAATCCTCAAACTCAACTAAAGCTGTTAAGCCGTAATATTCAGCGGTCGCAAAGGTTAAACGAGTCCGAAGTGTCAATGCATCAGCATCTTTTAACGCATTGTCTTGATCGACAGATTCATAACGCAAATTCAAATCTACATTTGCTGTTCCCTGAGTCACTGCATCAGCGATTGATGTGACTTTAACATCCGCTGCAGAAGCATTTCCCATAGCCAGTAATAGTGAACAACTAAGTACTGATAAGGCACATTTTTTTGTAAAGGCAGAATTTAGGCAAGCCTTATCCGCAACTTGACTCGCAAGCAGTTTTTTATTCATCTTACATCCCAAATAGTTATTTTAAGTTAAGTTATCAACACGCTGTAAAGCGTAACAGTGCGACTAGCAAACTAACTGTTGCTTACTTTAACGGCTTCATTAATTGGTGTCTGTGATTTATCTTGCATTTTAAATACTTGTTTTGTTGCTGACAGTGATTCTATCTTGCGTTGTTTTTCATACAGGAATTTAAGTACCTCAGAACGCAGTCGGTTGTACTCAGTATCTTGAGCTAACGCTAGGCGGTTTCTTGGCCTTTGAAGGTCGACTGTTAAAATTTCACCCACTGTGGCTTCTGGACCATTGGTCATCATGACAATTTTGTCAGACAACAACACCGCTTCGTCTACATCGTGGGTAATCATAATCACGGTATTATTTAACTGACTTTGGATCTCCATTAACGAGTCCTGCATGTGTGCTCGTGTTAACGCATCTAATGCTCCAAATGGCTCATCCATCAGCAACACTTCCGGTTGCATAGCAAGCGCCCTTGCAATACCGACTCGTTGTTTCATTCCACCAGAAATCTCTCCTGGACGTTTATGCATAGCATGATCCATCTGCACTAATTGCAGGTTATGTTCAATCCACTGTTTCATTTCTGTTTTGCTCATCTTGCCAGCAAACACTTGTTTTACAGCAAGCTCAACGTTTTGATAGGCACTTAACCAAGGGAGTAACGAATGATTTTGAAATACCACCGCCCGTTCAGGTCCTGGCGCTTTAACTTCAGTACTTTTTAAAATGACCCCACCAGAGCTGGCTTGGTATAAACCTGCAACAATATTCAGTACGGTCGATTTGCCACAACCAGAGTGACCAATCAAAGAGATAAACTCGCCTTTATTTATCTTCAAATTCACGTCTTTAAGCGCTGTAAAAGATCCTGTAGGCGTGGGAAAAACCATATCAACGCCGCTAATCTCTAAAAATGTGCTCATGTTGTTACCCTCATTGATCCCAAGATACCCAATGCTGTAAGGCCAGAATGCCTCGGTCTAATAAAAAGCCAATAAAGCCAATCACAACCACCGCGGCCATAATTCGCGCTAATGAATCAGAACTACCATTTTGAAATTCATCCCAAACAAATTTTCCAAGCCCCGGATTTTGCGCAAGCATTTCCGCGGCAATCAATACCATCCACGCGACCCCTAGGGATAAGCGCATACCGGTAAAAATCATTGGGATAGATGCTGGTAAGACGATTTTTTGCACATGGGTTATTGCCGATAACCGCAATACTTTGCTGACATTGATGAGGTCGCTGTCGATACTCGTCACGCCGATTGTAGTGTTGATAATCATTGGCCAAACACTGCACAAGGTGACCGTGAGCATGGAGTTAATAAATGATTTAGACACTAGCGGATCCGGCGAGACATACAGCGCACTGACCACCATGGTAACTAAAGGCAACCAAGCGAGTGGCGATACGGGTTTAAAAATTTGAATAATGGGGTTAATTGCTGCCTGCAAACTGCGGCTTAACCCCATCCAAATCCCCAATGGAATAGCAATAATGGCCGCTAAAATAAAACCACTCATGACGGTAATTAGACTAGTGACAATTTGATCCCAAAAAGTTTCTTTACCTGTGTAAGCACGTACTTTGGCGACATAACTTGGATCGTTAGCAACACGCGCCTCATTTCGTGTTTCTTGACGTTGATAAAAAGCCTCGGCCTTTTCGCGCTCAGTTATATGCTCCTGATACAAATTGTCAAATTGCGACACGACAGCAACCGGTCCCGGAAACTTACCCAGAGAGGTTTCAATACTATTAGCTGTCACCGCCCACAGAGCTAAAAATATCGCAATGCCGATAAACGGTAATAGTATCGCCCTACTTAACTCGGCTATTTTCAGCATAACAACTGCCATGTTGCCTCGTTCAATTAAGCGATTTTGTGCAATAGAATAAAGACTGTTCATCCAAGACTCCTTAACGGGTTGTTACAGCTTGTCGCCTTGCTTTAATCCAATTACAAATGAATTAATGTAAGCATTAGGCTTGCTGCCGTCATAAACTAAGTTATCAATAAAGTGAGTTTGCGGTGCTTTGAAACCGGTTTCTTTACTGAAATCTGGAAAGTCAGCTGCGGGGATGAGCTTATCGTCGATGAGTGATTGCGCGGCTTTAGCATAAATATCTGGACGATAGACTTTTGCGGCGATGTCTTTATACCAATCGTCAGATTTATCTTGTTCAATTTGGCCCCAACGGCGCATTTGAGTTAAATACCAAATCGCATCTGAGTAATATGGATAAGTTGCGTGATGCCTAAAAAATACATTGAAGTCTGGAACCGCGCGCTTATCGCCTTTTTCATATTCGAACGTACCCGTCATACTATTAGCAATCACCTCATAGTCAGCACCAACATAATTAGATTGAGACAGTATTTTTACCGCTTCTGGGCGGTTAGCATTGTTATTGTCGTCTAACCATTTAGCGGCGCGGATCAACGCACGAGTAAGGCGTATAGTGGTATTTGGATATTTTTCGGCAAACTCGGCTGTAATACCAAACACTTTTTCAGGATTATCTTTCCAAATTTCATAATCGGTCACCACAGGTACACCAATGCCTTTAAACACAGCTTGCTGATTCCAGGGCTCACCAACGCAATAGCCATTAATTGTGCCCGCTTCCAGTGTCGAGGGCATTTGTGGGGGCGGAGTTACCGACAGCAAAGCTTGTGCATCAATCTGCCCTGATGTATCTCCTTTATGAGGTGCGTAAAACCCAGGATGAATCCCACCAGCGGCTAACCAGTAACGCAATTCATAGTTATGTGTAGAAACCGGAAACACCATACCCATATTAAATGGCTTACCAGCCGCTTTAAATTCTTCTACTACGGGCTTTAGTGCATCAGCTTTAATGGGATGAACGGGAAAACCGTCTGCCTGTTTAGCAATGTGCGGCTTCATTTTGGCCCAAACGTCGTTTGATACCGTAATTGCGTTACCATTTAAATCCATCGAAAATGGGGTAATAATGTGCGCTTTAGTACCGTAACCAATTGTTGCAGCAATAGGTTGACCCGCTAACATGTGGGCCCCATCTAATCGACCATCAATCACACCATCGAGTAACACTTTCCAATTTGCCTGCGCTTCAATCGTGACGTATAAACCTTCTTCTTCGAAATAACCTTTTTCATAAGCAACCGCAATAGGTGCCATATCAGTTAATTTGATAAAACCAAACCTGAGCTCTTCTTTTTCAGGAAAGCCCACTTCGGCACTTACAGTGTTGATACACAAACTTGCCCCAATACTGACCCCCAGCAATAAAGACTTAATCTGCTGAGTTAACGATATTTTCCAGTTCATATTATTTCCCCGTGATGAAAATTGACAATAAAAAAAGGCGCTTCGGATATCCATTTAGGAATATCTCGATAGCGCCTTTGCTAAAATTGAATTTATTAAATATTATTTATCAGTCAGTTAGTTGTAAAATTGATAACCTGTACTGTCTAAAAAGACTGGATATGGCTCATCAAATATACAACCTTTGCTATCCATTTTTCATGCCAAAACATTAACAGGTTGATTTTGAATAACTTTAATTTTAACAATTAAATAACGTAATGCTACTACAGTGCAATAAAACAGTTTAAGTGCACCAATATGCATCAAAAGAGGTATAAGTAATTTTGTACCAGTAGATAAAAACAAAAAAGCCAACGCAAAGGCATTGGCTTTTGAATCATCTGGTAAGTTTTAGCCTAGTACTGCCAGCAAAACACCTGCAGCAACAGCACTGCCTAGCACACCTGCTACGTTAGGTCCCATAGCATGCATGAGTAAGAAGTTTTGGTTGTTAGCCTCTAAACCTACCTTATTCACTACTCGTGCAGCCATTGGCACAGCAGAAACGCCTGCTGCACCGATAAGTGGGTTAATTTTTCCGCCAGAGAGCTTACTCATTAATTTAGCCATCAATACCCCAGAAGCAGTACCAATACTAAACGCAACCGCGCCAAGGATTAAAATACCTAGCGTTTCGATACGCAGAAATTGATCTGCTGATAGCTTAGACCCAACAGCAAGACCTAAAAAGATAGTCACTATGTTGATTAACTCGTTTTGCGCCGTTTTCGATAAACGATCCACTACGCCCGATTCGCGCATTAAATTGCCCAAACAGAACATGCCAATTAATGGGGTTGCTGCAGGTAAAAATAAAATGGTTAACCCTAGCACCATCAGTGGAAAGATAATCTTCTCTTTCTTACTGACTTCACGCAATTGTTCCATTTTAATTTCACGTTCGGCTTTAGTGGTTAGCAGTTTCATGATCGGCGGCTGAATTAATGGCACTAACGCCATGTATGAGTATGCAGCAACAGCAATAGCACCTAACAATTCAGGCGCTAGTTTAGACGCTAAGAAAATTGCCGTTGGACCATCTGCTCCACCAATAATGGCAATAGCTGCAGCATCTTGCATACTAAACTCAAACCCAGGTACCCAATTTAAGGCAATAGCACCAAGTAAAGTGGCAAAAATCCCAAATTGCGCCGCTGCCCCTAACAATAGTGTTTTAGGGTTAGCAATTAGCGCACCAAAATCAGTTAATGCACCCACCCCCATGAAGATGAGCAATGGGAATACCCCAGTCTCAATCCCGACATGGTAAGCGTAATACAGTAAGCCACCTTCATCGGTAAAACCTGCATTAGGAATGTTGGCTAATATGGCGCCAAATCCGATAGGTAATAACAATAACGGTTCAAATCCTTTAATTATCGCTAGAAATAACAATAAACAACCAACAGCCATCATTAGCAGTTGGCCACCAGTAAAGTTAGCGACACCCGTTTCAGCCCAAAAAGCCAATAATCCTTCCATTTCGACCTCTTATGCTAATGACAACAATGTTGAACCTACAGTTACACTGTCACCCTGCTTAACCGCTAACTGAGTTACAACACCATCTTGTTGAGCACGAATTTCGGTTTCCATTTTCATCGCCTCCAGGATAATGATCACTTCACCGGTTTTAACCGCTTGACCATTACTGACTAACACTTTGAAAATATTTCCCGATAACGGCGCGGCCATGGTGCACTTAATCTCACCCGTAGGCGCTGAGGCGACCGTTGCAGACGCTGCCGTAATAGGTGCAGCTGATGCTGGCGCGATGTGACCAATCTCACCACCTTCACTCACTTCGACCACAAAATGTTGACCATCGACATCGACGGTATAGGTTTGTGGGCCTTTATCGGCTTTCACTTGTAAATCATCTGCACTTGGGACAGGTTCAAACGCATCCGGATTGCCGCGATTTTTAAGAAACTTAAGACCAATTTGATTGAACAACGCATAAGTCATTACATCGTCATCTGATTCTGCAGCTAAACTAAAGCCCTGCTCTTTGGCGGCTTCGGCAAGCTCGACACGTAACTTATCTAATTCTGGTGCAATTAAATCGGCTGGGCGACACGTAATTGGCTGTTCGCCTTTTAGCACTCTGGCTTGTAGTTCTGCATTAACTGGCGCTGGCGTCGCACCATATTCGCCTTTTAGTACACCTTCGGTCTCTTTGGTCATCGACTTGTAACGCTCACCCATCAGCACATTGATCACCGACTGTGAGCCAACAATTTGCGATGTTGGGGTAACGAGAGGTAAGAAACCAAGATCTTCACGTACCCGCGGGATCTCTTCAAGCACGGCATCCATTTTGTCTGCTGCGCCCTGCTCTTTTAATTGATTTTCCATATTGGTTAGCATGCCGCCAGGTACTTGAGCACGTAAAATACGTGAATCAATGCCTTTTAGTGCACCTTCAAAACGGACGTATTTTTTACGCACTTCACGAAAATAGGCTGCTATCTCTTCTAGCAACACCATATCGTAACCGGTTGCCCTGTCGGTATCTTCAACCATTGCCACTAACGTTTCGGTAGCGCTGTGGCCGTAGGTTTGGCTCATTGAAGATATTGCGGTATCAAGCACATCAACGCCCGCTTCAATCGCTTTTTGATATGTAGCGCTGCTTAGGCCCGTTGTAGCATGACAATGCATCGACACCATTAAGTCCGTTTGTGATTTTAAGCGGCTAATGAGGTCATAAGCTTGCATTGGCTTAAGTAAACCCGCCATATCTTTAATACATAAAGAATCTGCGCCCATGTCTTCTAGGCGTTTAGCCATATCAACCCAAGTATCAATGTTGTGAACAGGGCTAGTGGTAAATGAAATGGTGCCTTGGGCATGGCCGCCCACGTTTTTAACCGCTTTAACCGCGGTTTCAAGATTACGGACATCATTCATTGCGTCGAAGATACGAAATACATCAACGCCATTGGTATGAGCTCTTTCTACAAAACGCGTAACGACATCATCGGCATAATGTCGATAACCTAATAAATTTTGGCCTCGAAGCAACATTTGTTGCGGGGTATTAGGCATGGATTTTTTCAATTCGCGAATACGATCCCATGGATCTTCGCCTAAATAACGAATGCATGAATCAAAAGTTGCGCCGCCCCAAGACTCAAGTGACCAGAAGCCTACTTTATCTAATAACGGTGCTATAGGTAACATATCGTCAATACGTAAACGTGTTGCCAATAATGATTGATGTGCGTCACGCAGGACGACATCGGTTAATGCTAATGGCTTGCTCATAATGACTCCAAATTTATTTCGCGCGGTATTGATGTATCGCAGAGGTAATAGCGGCAACCAGCTTAGGGTCTAAGACGGTATGTTTAGGCACATTAGCACTTACCGTTGCTAGCGTAGGAACCTCTACTGGGGCCGGAAAAAGCTTGGCAACAATGCCAATACCGATGATTAAGATACTCAAAAAAATAAATACTAAACCCATGCCCATTACCATAATGCCTAGCGCATCGGATAACTGCTCAGATATCGATGTCATGTGTCCTCACTTTATCTGTTAAACATCAAACCAATACGTTGACTATTCTGTACCGTCCCTCAATGTGCTATCACGGTGCAATGTCACAAAACGTGCACCAAGACAACAACATCCTTAACTACTACAGACATAACTTGACTACTCAAGAAGCATAAATATTCAAACTCAACGCTTATTCAATGAAGGTGTATTTCATGGTAAAAACCGCAAACTGAGTTTGTAAACCTAAAATCCTGTCACAAAATATAAACAATTTACACCAACAATGCTATCTTTTTGTAAATTGGTCTTACCAAAATTGAGAGAGCCAATTAAACAAAATCAATAAAATACAAAAAAATGATAATAATCTGATGAATCACCAATAAAATCACTATATTCACTTTGAAATTAACAAATTCATAATTCAATGATAAAAATCACTCACACTTTATTGGTTTAACAAATTGATGAAATAGATGATTAAACATGACATGAGTAATAAGTGAATAAAGATGTGAAAATCAAATTTTATGAGATAAAGCGGTTGCAGTAAGATGAGAAAGACAATGAAAATTAACCAAAAAAAAAGCCCTGCATTGATGCAGGGCCTTTTTATTATGGTGCGCGTGGGAGGAGTCGAACCTCCGACCGCCTGGTTCGTAGCCAGGTACTCTATCCAGCTGAGCTACACGCG